>JAHJRD010000003.1 GCA_018830945.1 Nanobdellota archaeon
AAACCCTTCTTTGTAACTCTGCCTGAATTGCAATTCGGGCAGATAATTCCTTTCTTATTTTTTCCCATATAAATACCTCCTTTGGATTAGAAATAGATAAGACTATCTAATATTTAAAGATGACGATTATTTATCAATACCATTATACAGATATGTTTAAATACCATTTAATTCTAATCAAAAGTATTTGGGCCCATGGTCTAGCGGTTAACTCCCAAATCCGGAGTCTGCAGATGACGTCACCCTTACAAGGTGAAGGTCCCCAGTTCGATCCTGGGTGGGCCCATACTTTTTACTTAGGTGTTATTATGAAATATGCCATAATCACTTCAAAAAAAGACATTGCCGGCTGTAATATTCACGATTGCCTGCTTTCAATGTATCCATTTGTCCAGGAAGGCGGTTGTTATTCTCTCAATAATATCTCTTTGTATTCCATAGAAGAGGATTCAATCCACGCTGAAAGCATTGATAAGGAGATTAAAGCTGATTTCTTCATATTTGCCACAAAACACAAGTCAGCTTCAGGCACAAAATCATTGTCAGTGCATGTTCCTGGAAATTTTGGCAAGGCGGAATTAGGAGGCAAGGATAAGGCATTATGCATTGCGCCTGCTTCACTATTGAAAGTGATGTTTTTGGAGCTTTGTGAGCAGGGGAAAACGCTGCAGGATTTTGAAATCACATTGGAGACAGTCCACCACGGCCCTTATCTTGAAAAGCCTGCCATGTTTATTGAAATCGGCTCTTCTGAGAATGAATGGAATATAAAACAAGCAGGAGAGATAATTGCTAAGACAATAATGAATGTTCTGCAAAAGCCGATTATGAAGTATAAAACCGTTATTGCAATCGGCGGGCCTCATTATCCTAGGGAATTCAACAAATTTTTATTAAGAACCGAATATGCTATTGGCCAGATGTGCCCTGAATACCAATTGCCTAACTTGGATGAATTAATGTTAAAGCAAATGCTTGAAAAGAATGTTGAAAAAATTGAATTTGCATTATTGGACTGGAAAGGATTGAAGGGGCACAAAGAGGCAGTTAAGCAATTACTTGAGAAAATTAATATCCCCTTCAGGAAAGTGCAGGAATTCTAATCCTTCACAGAAATGCCCAAAGCCAAATCCTCTAATTTCTTCAGATTCCACTTGATTGAGTCTGCTTTCTTCCTTAACTGCCCGCCTCTCAGGTCAAACTGAAGGAACTCGCCGTAAAGCTCCTCAACAAATTCTTTTATCTTCAAAGCTTCTTCATTCCTTTTATTGATGACAGCATTCACAGCCTGCCTTACAAGCTCGCCAGTTAAGTCACAAAGGCCAAGCAAATAATTCTCTGTGCTTACTTCAAGCTCTTTTCTTGTCATTAATTTCTTGTTTTTTACAAACTCAAAAAAGCATACAGCCTCAACATACTCCTGCACAGCAACCTTTTCCATATCAGTGTCAAAATACCCAGAAGGCAGCGCTTTGACTGCATTTCTTATTTCACTGCACAGCTTTTCAGATTTATCAAGCTCATTCCTCTGTGCAGAATAAATTATCTGCTTTGACAGCATTATGATGTCGCGGGATTTCCTTATTATCTCCTCGCGTTTCTCTTCAAATGCCTTCAGGTCTTTCCTTATTTCCGTAAATTCATTTGCATTAATCATCATAGTCCCTCTTGTCATAGTCAATATCTGCCCATCCTAATTTCTTTTGCAGCCATCTCAGCACTCTGCTTGACACTTTAGGCATATAATAATGTTCCGGTTTTGTATTCTCCCTGTATTTCACCCTTATCTTTTCCACAGCTTCATAATCTTGGTATGCATCAGCATACTCGGTTTTAATGAGGTTGTCAATGCATCTTTTTTCAAGTTCAAATGCGTCTTTTTCTGTTTTTGTCTTGAGATTCGCTGCAATAAGCTTTGATAATATTGGCTTTAAGCCGGGCAGGATTGCCATGCCAAAGACCTTTTTTAGGTTGCGGTTAGCATACCTGAAAAATCCAATTGTTTGCGGCGCGAACCATCTTGAAAAAGGTATTGCAGATAGGTGTTTTGACTTCTCCCACCATTCTCTTTCTTCTTGGATCTTTTTGCGCATCTGTCCAAACTCGTATTTCTTGTATGCCTCAACACCTTCGAGTATATATCCCTTGGTGACTTCATATGAGCCGCCTTTTCCGGCAGGCTGTACTTCGCCGTTGGCTAGCGCTTCAAGAAACTCGCCTTTGGTTCTTGCATTTGGTGCGACAGTATAAGCCCGCCCGATTGTATGGAGTGTGTGTGCGTCGCTGCCGCCAATCCCTGTTATTTTTCTTTCGCCTGGCTTTTTGTGCCTGTTCTTGAAATTAACGCACATCTCAACTATTTCATTTCCGCGCATTACATCCCCATTCAAGGTCTCTACTAAATCAAACATGTCAATCCAGCTCATCAGAAACTTGGAAGTAATCTTTATCCTTGGCTTTACAGGCTCTGCAAGATGTGCGCCGGCAAATAAAATATGGTTTTGCTTTAAGTAATCAACAAATTCCCCAAGGTAGACATTCTTACGCAGCTTTATCAGCTCTTGATGCGTTGCCATATCTATGTCATAGCAAAGGACATCAACAACATGCCCTTCGTCATTTGCCTTGACAGCATATTCGCAGCCTGTAAAAGCCTCATCCGGATAAAGGTATGTAAGGCGAAGAGACTGTTCTATGGAATTATGGTCTGTTATTGTTACAAACTCCCTCCCCCTTTGTTTTGCAATTCTGTAAATGTCTTCAGGGCTTGAATAGCTTTCCCTTACGCCAAATAATTTTGTAAACTTTAATGGGATTATGTCAAAAGACCCGATAGAATGCACGTGCATGTCGCAGCTCAACGCTTCCTCGGGAACATAAAGTATTGGATTCCTGTTTGCGCTGTGGTTTGTCATTTTTCTCCTTAAAAGGGGTATTTTTCATTTCTTTATAAGCATTATGTAAAGTCATACTCTGCAAAGCAGTCTTCTGCGCTTTTTCCGCCCCCTTCAAGTATCTTGCTTTCAAGCCCTGTTACTTTTTCATTTGGCCTGAACACTGCTTTTTTTGCGCATTGCTTAATTGCCTGCCTTATCCTTATACTTTGGTATACAGCTGAACCGAATATAAACGTAGTGCCAGGCATTGGCGTAGGCAAAGTGGCAGGGATTAAAAAAAGGCAGACCAATGCAGCAATATTGCTTCTTCTTATTTCTTTTTTTACTATTTTATTAAATGCTTCTTTTGCTTCACTTTCATTCCTTATATGCGCATAGTGCACAACAAGTTCCCTGGAATCAGAGGCAAGCTTCACGCCAATGCTTTCTTGGATAACCTTTTCTGACCATCTTGCCGTAAACATCGTAAGATTATATAATGGGAAATGCTTTGCAAACCTTTGCACACGGCTTTCTTCAGCCGGTTCAACTTTTTCTTCAAGTGTTTTTGATTTGTTGTAAAGGATGCTGAAACCTTGCCCCTCTTTGGTAAGATATGCATCCATAAAGTATATGATATTGTCTTACATTATAAACATTTGTTTTTTTGTTAATTAGAAACCCTTAAATACAATCCATGCCTATATAATTTAGTGGTGATAGTTTTTGGACAGTGACTTAAAAGAAGTGATGCTTGAGGCGCTGAAAGAGGCAGAGGGCGCGTTCAAGGTAATTGATTCAAACAAGCTCAAGTCAATAAGCGATTATACAATACATTATGCAGGCATATTCCAGGATTCGTTTTCTGTGTCAATTGCAGTTATTATATATTCCCTTGCAAAGATTGTTGAAAAGAGAAAATTAAGGGCTTTGAAAGAGTGGGCTGGCTTCAGGGATGCCACTTTAAAAAACATGGCAGAAGCAGGGGAGGCGCTGCAAAAGGATGATATGAAGCTATATCTTTCAGAGCTCAAGGAACTGCTGGCATCTATCGGGAAATTTGACGAGATGTTCAGCGAGTATGTTACAGAGGTTATACAAAAGGCAAAGATAAAGAAAGGCTCTGCAGTGTACCAGCACGGGCTTTCAGTGGGAAGGGCAGCGGAATTAATGGGCATCAGCCCCTGGGAATTAATGGAATATCTTGGGCATACAAAGATAATGGACGAGCTTCCAATGCTGACAATGCCTGTTACTGAAAGGCTTGCAGCTGCAAGGAAAATATTTAATATGAAATAAGATGGCAAGAAAAATATTAAGGGAAAAAAGCATTGTGTTTGACACGAGCGCAATAATTAGTTTAGCTTCGAACAACCTTTTATGGATTCTTAGCGAATTAAAGAAAAAGTTCAAGGGTCATTTTTATATTCCAGGCGCTGTAAAGCACGAGATAATTGACAGCCCCCTGCAGTCAAAGCGCTTTAAATTAGAGGCAATGCAGGTTCTTGCAGAGGTTGCAAAAAGCAATCTTGAGATATATGACCATTCGCCTGAAGTTGAAAAGGCAATCTCTGACTTGTCAAGCATTGCAAATTCCATTTTCATGGCGCGCGGCAATTACATTAAGATTGCGCATAGGGGGGAATTAGGCACTGTTGCGCTTGCGCGGCTTTTGCAGTCAGACGCAATTGTCGTGGATGAAAGGACAACGAGGGTGCTTATTGAGGAGCCGCAGAGGCTTGCCCAGCTTTTTGAGTCAAAGCTGCACACCCCTGTCACAGTAAACCGAAATAACCTTGCTGTGTTTCATGACAAGGTTAATGCGCTGCCTGTATTGCGCTCTTCAGAGCTTGGCGTGATTGCCTTTGAAATGGGTTTGTTTGACAGGTATGCTTTGAAAGGAGAGGAGGCTTATGTCGCCAATCCTAAGCTTAATGTTCTTGACGGCGTGTTATGGGGGTTGAGGCTTCGCGGCTGCGCAATCTCAACAGAAGAGATTGATTCAATTCTAAAGCTTGAAGGGTTTACAGAGGTTAAGCCTGCTCCGCGCAGAAGGTAGGATTTATATATCTTGTAA
>JAHJRD010000016.1 GCA_018830945.1 Nanobdellota archaeon
GGGTGTTACAGAGCCAATAAGGATGGTGGTGAGAGTATGGTGATGGACAATAAAGGTTATATCAAGACTCTTGAAGCAGTGATTGCAATTGTCATAATACTTATTTTTACATTTGCAGTAACTCCAAAGCCAGTGCCTTCATACAGGCTGCCTTCTTCTGTTGAAAATGCGCAGGACTATATTCTGGAGGAGATTGGGGTGGATGATGGGCTTAGAACTCTGATAATGAATGCAGACACTGACAATCCAGAGGCTGCTGAGTCTGTTGCTGCTTACACTGCAATAAATACTGTTGTTGACAGCAACCTGCCTACCGGCTATGCATATATTGTGGGTATTTGCGCTGAATCTGTATGCGTGTCTGAGCTTCCTCCTGAAGCAGCTGACCGCTCAATATATACAGCAGAGGCAATGATTGCTTCTGACGGCACTGCTGAAACCCCGCGCATTGTCAGAATCTGGATGTGGCAGGTTTGAAATACAAGATTGTTGATGACTTGACTTCAGACGTGATGTTTGAGGCGTATGGAAAGGATTTGAAAGAGGTTTTTGAAAATTCTGCTCTTGCAATGTTTTCAGTTATATGCAATGTGAAGAAAGTAAAGGGTGTTAATGCTGTTGATGTTTCTGTCAAGGCTGATAATGTCTCTGATTTATTGTATAAATGGCTTTCAGAATTAGTTGCATTGGTTGACACTGAAGGCATGTTCTTTTCTAAGTTTGAGATTCTTGAAATTGATGAAAAGCATTTGAAGGCTAAAGTGTATGGCGAGGATATTTCTCCTTCAAAAGGGGAGACTGTTGTGAAGGCTGTTTTGTATTATGGGTTTAAGTTTGAGAAGACAGAGAAAGGGTATGTGGCGAGAGTTGGGTGTGATATCTAGTTCTTGGTTTGTGTAGAGAGAAAGGCCGGGCTCCGCCTTAATTTAATGGTTTATGCATAATGATCATTTAGGCAAACAAGGGGTTTGGGGACTCCCATTGGCCTTCCTATTTACTGCTCCACTATTTCCATCATAACCTTTAAAAACAACCATAACACACTCTTTCTGCAATGAAACACATTGGAATCATACTTGACGGCAACAGAAGATTTGCAAAACGATTACTCCAAAAGCCGTGGGACGGGCACCAGAAAGGCGCTGAAAATGTTGAAAATGTAATCCAATGGGCAAGAGAGCTTAACATAAAGGAATTAACACTATATGCCTTTTCAGAGCAGAACTTTCAAAGGGCAAAAGAGGAAGTAGAGTTTCTGATGAAGATATTCTCCAAAACATTCCAGAGATTGATTGATGACAGGCTTGAAAAGCTGAACAAGAACGGCATAAGAATAAACTTCATAGGAAGAATATCAAAATTCCCAGGCGAAGTTCATGATAAAATGCAGCAGCTGATGCAATTGACAAAAGACAACAAGGAACTGACAGTTAATTTTGCAATGGCTTACGGCGGAAGGGAAGAAATCATAGATACTGCAGTGAAAATAGCAAAAGAAGTGAAAGAAGGCAATTTAAGTCCTGAAAATATTACAGAAGAAGTGTTTGCAAAACATCTATATTTAAACTCTGACCCTGATTTCATAATAAGGACAGGCGGAGACAGGAGAACAAGCAATTTCCTTGTGTGGCAGAGCAATTATTCCGAGTGGTTCTTTCTTGAGAAGACATGGCCTGAGTTCACAAAAGAGGATTTAATGCAGTGCATTGAAGAGTTTGAAGAAAGGGAAAGAAGGTTTGGGAAATAATCATATTATCTTGTACTTCGTGCTTATCAATCCCCACTCTACCAAAAGCAATACCATCGCAAGAAACAGCAGATAAATTGACAAATCCATGCTTACTGGCCTGTCTTTCAGCTTTGCAATTTCAGAGAATGTTGCCATAAGGCTTGCTTCATCTGTTGGCCGGTAGTATTGGCCGCCTGTTGCTGTGGCAATTCCCTTAAGCATATCTTCATCAAGCTTGAATGAAGCCCCTATATCGCTTATTACCCCTCCTTCTGAAGTGCCTATGCCTATTGTATTTATTACAACTCTCTTATCCGCAATATACTCAAGAGCATCTTCAGGGGAAATTCCTATGTTTGACTGCCCGTCTGAAAGCAGGACAACTGCCTTTGGCCTGTCTCCTCCAAGAAGGTTGGCAGAGGTAATGATTGCCGTGCCCAGGTCAGTGCCCCCGAGCTTTTGTATTTCCATGGAGCTTACTATGCCTTTAAGCTTATCAAGATCAGATGTTGGTATGGAATGGATGTAAGCTGCCCCTGAAAAACTGACAATCCCAATATTTACATCTCTTGGCATTGAATCAAGGAAAAGCAAAAGAGCTGCCTTTGTTGCCTCCATTCTGTTCGGCCGGTAATCTTCCGCAAGCATGCTTGATGAAGCATCAATTGCCAATACCAGGTCATAGTCAAGTGTCTTGCCGTCATACCACATTTTAGTGCCTGTTGCAGCGAGGATCAGCGCAACTACTGCAATAATCCGCATTAACAGCAAAAGCACATTTTTTGCAACAATTCTCCCGCCTGTTACCCTTTTTATCGCCTCAAAGTTGGCGAATTTCAGGGCTTGCTTTTTTCCGTGCTTAAGGCTGTAGAAATGGACAAAGACAAGCAAAGGAATTATGCCAAGCAGCGCAAGGTACTCTGGCTTTACAAATTCAAAGGATATCAAAATCTCTTCCTCCTTCGCATTTCAAAAAACTTTACCATTGTTTCATATAAGGGCTTGTTTGTCTCAAGCGTCATTGCATCAACATTTGCGTCCTTGAAAATGTTCATAAGCTCCCTGTCCTGCTTTTTTGCCATTGCTTCATACCTTTGCTTTATTAGCGCTGAATGTATAAGCATTCTTTCCCCTGTGTAAGGGTCTTCTATCATTACCTCGCCGACATCGCCTGGCATTGCAGTGTCCCTGGGGTCCCTTACCATTATGCAGACTGCATCAAACTTGCCGCCCATGAGTTTCAGCTTTTTCTGCCATAAAGCGCCTTTTGCGCCGTAAAAATCAGACACTATGACCACAACGCTGTGCCTTTTCCTTATGAAATTCAGCGCAAAATCCTCTGCTTCAGCAAGGTTATAGCTTCCGCCGTACATATTAGGATCAAGTATGACTCTTGCCATCTTGTAAAACTGCCTTACTCCCTTGCCTGCTCTTGTGTAATATTTTACATTGTCTGAAAATGTTATAAGCCCGACACCGTCGCCTGCGCTCAGTATTGTATATGTAAGCGCAAGCACAAATTCAGCGGCAATTTCATTCTTCAGCTTGTCCTGTGAGCCGAAAATCATGCTTGAGCTTACGTCAAGAACAAAATAAATTTCAAGCTCCCTTATCTCCCTGTAAACCTTTACAAGCATCTGCTTGGCTTTTACAGAGGCTTTCCAGTCAATTTTGCTGGCGTCAATGTCAGGTGAGTACGGCTTGTATCCCTCAAACTCAAACCCTGCTCCCCTGAATACGCTGATATACTCGCCTAATGCCTTTGTCTGCACAATCCTTTTTGTGATTGCCTCTATCTTTCTTATAATCTGGGCAAGGTCTACCTTCAGCCTTCTTTTTTCTTCACTCTCTTTTACTGCCACTTTTCCTTACCTAAGGTACAGGCACCCTTGACAGAATTTCCTTGATTATCATATCCGCAGTCACTTTTTCAGCTTCTGCCTCATAAGTAAGGATAAGCCTGTGCCTCATTACATCATATGCAACATCTTTGACATGCTGCGGCGTGACAAAGCTTTTTCCTTCAATCAGCGCCTGGGTTTTCGCGCCAATATACATGCAGATTCCTGCCCTTGGCGAGCATCCAAGCTCAATGAACCTTGCATGCTCAACCTTGTATTTTGCAGGCTTCCTTGTCGCGTCAACAATCCTTACTATGTATTTCTCTATTTCAGGGTCAAGGTATATGGTCTTGGCAAACTCCTGCATCTGGATTATCTTCTCAGGGGTAAGAATGGTTTTCAGCTCGAAATCCTCGAATTTGTTCAAGGTAAGGTTTCTTTTTAGTATTAACTGCTCTTCATCCTGCTCAGGATATGGCATTAAAAGCTTGAACAAAAACCTGTCAACCTGCGCTTCAGGCAGCCTGTAAACTCCTTCCTGTTCCAATGGGTTCTGGGTTGCCATGACAAAGAAAGGATTTGGCAATGGAAATGTTTCTTTTGCTATAGTTACTTGCCTTTCCTGCATTGCCTCTAATAACGCTGACTGTGTTTTTGGAGGGGTCCTGTTGATTTCATCTGCCAGCAGGAAGTTTGCGAATATAGGGCCTTTGACAGTTAAAAACCCTTTTCCTTCTATGTAGCTTTGCAGGCCTAAGATGTCTGTGGGCAATAAGTCCACTGTGAACTGTATCCTGCTGAATGAGCAGCCTGTGACTTTTGCCAGGGTTCTTACTAATAATGTTTTTGCAATGCCTGGCAGGCCTTCAACAAGCACGTGGCTGTTGCATAACAATCCCCTTAACAATCCTGTGACAACAAGGTCCTGGCCAACGACAACTGTTTTTATCTCTTTCCTTACTTCATTGAGAAGCTTATAGTACTCTTTAATTTTCTGATTGCTGTCTATTGGTCTTGAAGGCTTTTTTGGCTTTTCAGCAATCTCTTTTGTAATGTCTTCTTGAGGAATTTCTTTTTTAGCTTTCTTAGTGTGCTTTTTTGGCTCTTCGGGCTTCTTGTGCTTGCCTCTTTTTTCTATCTTAAGCTTTTTTTTCACCATCTTTGTTGTTAATATAAAGCTGTTTTATGCTTTTAAATGTTTCTTATTGGTTTGTGGCTAATGGCTAAAGAGGAAGGAGGCTGCGCTTCTGGCTTTTTAATGTTTGAGAATTATTATCATGGATTGAAGTCAGTGGCCTTTTTAGGTTTTCTTAGGAATTTTTCACTAATTTTTCAAGATTGTCTTTTCCTCTAACTTTCTGGCGCCCGCCTGGAAGCATCAACCTGTCAGGCACAAAATAGCTCAATGTCGGTGCTAAAATGTGCGTTAGCATAAATGCAGTCATAGCTGTGTCAAGGCCGTTTGGCGTGTTAACAGTCCATTTCATGTTTCCCCATTCAGCCCTGTGGTAATTATCTGATACAATCCCCTGCCTTGAGATCGTATATCTTTCTTTCTGGTGATCATCTTTGTATTTTAAATTTTTTGCAGGGACTTGCTTTGATAATCCTACAGCTTGCATATCTGTATTTGTAGGTATATACAAAGCTCCTGAAGGTATTGGCATTGCAGGCAGCGGCTGGTCCACAAATTCAAAATGGACTGAGCTTTTTCCCAATTCAGTATCAAACCAATCAACATTTATCCTCTTGAATAATTCCGGGGCATTGGTTACATCAAAATCATAATATGTAAATTTCTCAAAGCCCAAATTAAGTATATTTGCCAGTTTTGCAGCGCCATCTCCAACTGCATTAAAGTCAATAGCATCAATTTTTCCATAATTTGTCTTATCAAGCACTATATCAAATATTTTCTGGGCAGGAAGTTTTGAGATTTCATTTAAGTACCTGATTGCTAAGGCTGCCTGCAAAGCGTTTCCGCATTCTACGCCAAATTTCTGGACCAATGTCCTGTTATGGTATAATTTTTCAAAATTGGTTATTGCAGGTGCGCCTTCCAGGTCAGTATGTCCTGATAAGGCATATCGCCCAAACAATCCCGAAATCGGGTACATCAATGTTGCAGCAACAGGCTCTTGCAGCTCCACACCTAAGAAATAGCTATGGAAATTATACCCAATACTAGTTACCTTTACATTGCAGCCCTGCTTCTCGCCTTTTAATATAGGCAATCGCCTGCTTTTTGACACATGTGTCCTTGCAGTGCCAATATCCACTTGCGGGTCAAATCCTGCATATAATATTCTTGTTGAATCATCAATTTGCGACAGAAAAATATCCCCATTTTCCTCATAGAATCTTTCTTTATACTTGTTTACAGTTTGTGCAAAATCCTCACTATGCGGGAACCCTTCCCTTTCTGTAGTTCCGAAAGTGTCATATTGTTTTCTTTTCTCCGGATTCGAAAGCAGTTCATATGCTTCGCCTATTTCAACAAATTTTCTGTGTGATTCTGGTGAGCCTGAGTTTCTGTCAGGATGGTTCTGAAAAGCCACCCTTTGATATGCCTTCTTGATATCAGATTGGGAAGTGGTTTTATCAATGCCTAATATGTCGTATAAATTTCTGCTTTTTTTCATTTTATTTAACCCTCAAACTGCTGTATTATAGTTACTTTTAGCAAATAGTAGCCATATATAAGCCTTGTGCCTCGATATTCCCATCTCCTTTCTTCTCAAGGCGTAACAGTAAGCTTTATATACTAGTTAGTGTATATTAAACAATAAGATAGTGTCACAAAGACACTAACGGAGGACAAAAATGGAAACACTTGAACAAAAAACACTGGACATGGGGCTTTTGACAGAAGATGAGGCTGCATTGTCAACAGACTTTTACCAGCCAACCATGATGGCTTGCTATAAGCATGACAACAAGGACAAGACAGCAACATTTGACTTGTTTGTAAGGAAGATGCCAAAGAACAGGCATTATCTTATAGCTGCTGGGATTGAGCAGGCAGTTGCTTACCTCCAAAAAGCAAGATTCACCAAAGATGACATAGAATTCCTGAGAAAGCAGGAAGTGTTTGACGAATCATTCCTTTCATACCTTGAAAACTGGAAATTCACAGGAGATGTGTCAGCTGTGAAAGAAGGGACTCCTGTTTTTTCAAACGAGCCGATAATGAGGATTACTGCTCCTTTATGCGAGGCGCAGCTAGTGGAAACATACCTGCTTTCAATGATTAACTACCAGACAGCCATTGCGTCAAAAGCATCAAGAATAGTTGAGTCTGCGAAAGGCAGGCCTGTTGTTGACTTTGCATTAAGAAGATGCCATGGGCCTGGAGCAGCGCTGCTTGAGGCAAGGGCTTCTTACATTGCAGGCTGCGTCGGAACGTCAAATGTTGCAGCTGCGAAAAGATTTGACATACCAGTGAAAGGAACAATGGCGCACGCTTTGGTTATGGTTTATGATGATGAGCAGGAATCATTCAGGGCATTTGCAGACACTTTCAAGGACACAAAGCTTCCTTTGGTTTTACTGGTGGACACTTACGATACGATAAAAGGAGCCGAGAATGCAATTAGCATTGCAAAAGAGCTTGAAAAAGAGGGAAAAAGGCTTTCCGGAGTAAGGCTGGACTCAGGCGATTTGGCTGACTTGAGCAAAAAAGTAAGGAAGATGTTTGATGAGGCAGGGCTTGACTATCTTTCAATATTTGCAAGCAATGATTTGAATGAATGCAAGATAAATGATTTGCTGCGTTACGGCGCGCCAATTTCTGCTTTTGGGGTTGGCACTGAGATGGGTGTTTCCCTGGATGCTCCTTCATTATCAGGAGTGTACAAGCTTGCAGAGTGCACTAACAATGATGATGGGCTTGTTTCAAGGATGAAAATGTCTGAGGGAAAAGACACGCTTCCCGGCAGAAAGCAGGTTTACAGGATGTTTGACGCAAACGGAAGAATGGTAAAGGATGTGATTGCTCTTGAGAATGAGGGAGTTGAGGGAGAGCCTTTGCTTGAAAAGGTGATGGAGAATGGAAAGGTTTGTGTTGATTTGCCTTCACTGCATGAGACAAGAGCTTACTGCATTGAGCAGGTTGCAAGGATTCCTGAAAGAACAAGAATGGATAACCAGTATGCGCACATGAGGCTTTCAGACTTGGGAATGAAGGACATGGATGTGCTTGCTGAGAGGAACGTGCCTTACATGGTTGAGGTGAGCCAAGGATTGCAGAAGCTTGTTCAGGAGCTAAAAGAAAAGCGAGGGAGGAACTAAAATGAAAAACATCTGTTTTTACGACGTGGACACGCAGCACGACTTTATGGATGAGAAAGGCGCATTGTATGTGCCTGGTGCTGAAGAAATAAGGCCAAAGCTTCATGCGCTAACGCGCTATGCGCTGGATTTGCCTTATGACTATACAGACCCAGAGTCAGGCCGGCGCTATAGGCATACTGTTCCCCATTACGAGATTGATTTATACCCAATATTAGGCTCTGTAGACAGGCATTATGAAGGGGATGCAGAGCTAAAGATATTCCCAAAGCACTGCATGGACGGGACAGAAGGGCAGAAAAAAATACCTGAAACCTCAATTGTGGCGCAGACATGGTGCGGCAATGCAGTAACGCCTCCTTGCATGGAGGATGCTTACATTGAGAACAGGGCGCACCTGCCTCAAGAGCTGAAAAATGCAATGTCACATTCAGCTGTTTACTTTGAAAAGCAGGAAGTCAGTGTTTTCTCAAATGCAAATGCAAATCTTCTTACAAGGTTTGACGCGGCTGTTGTTTACGGTGTTGCAACTGAATACTGTGTGAAAGCTGCTGTCTTAGGAATGAGGCAGAGAGGGATAGATGTTTTGGTTGTTGAAGATGCAATCAAAGGTATAACTCCGGATGGAGAGAAGGCAGCTGTTGAAGAAATGAAGAATGCAGGCGCGAAATTCATCAAAACAAAAGACGTGCTTGAAGGGAAGGTTGAGGAAATGCTAAGGGAGATGTGGGGTGAGCAAATATGAGGATTTACTATCTGAATCCTGAAAAAGCATCAAGAAAAGAGCTTAAGGCAATGAAAAGGCAGTACATGAAAAACCCAATGTCATTGCTTGAAGTGGATGAAAAGGATGCAGAGCAGATAACAGCAAGGATTGTTGAATTCCTGAAAGCATACACAACTGAAAGCAGGACAAAAGGCTATGTAATTGGCTTGAGCGGAGGGATTGATTCAAGCATTGCAGCTGTGCTGGCTGTGAAAGCAGTTGGCAAGGAGAATGTCTACGGCATGCTCCTGTCTTCAAAGTATACTGCAAAAAACCATGAGGATGATGCTTTTGAGGTTGCGAGGAAGTTCGGGATAAAAACAAATGACCCTGAACATATAAGGAAGCATTTTGACGAGGCTGTTGAGCTTACAATGAAAATGACAGAGATAGCAAAGGAGCACCCGAATTACAGCCTTTTGCTCGGAAACAACCATGCAAGGGAAAGGATGAAAATACTGAGAGGGAAAGCTGCAAGCATGAAATCTCTCGTCTTAGGCACTACAAACCTTACAGAGGCATGGCTCGGGTATGCGACAATTGCAGGAGATGGGTATAAAGGCGTTGATGTTGAGCCATTGCAAAGATTGCCTAAGACATCTGAAAGAATCTATGCAAAATATATTGGCATTCCTGAGCAAGTCATAACAAAAGCCCCCACTGCCGGCTTGTGGGAAAACCAGACAGATGAAGGAGAAATAGGAATGAGCTATGAGGATATTGACAGGGTTATGGCTGGCTATCTGCTGGGGATAAACAATGCAGATATAGAGAAGGCAAATAAGAAGCAGGCAATAACAAGGCAGACAATTACAATGATAATAGCAAAAGCAAAGGCAAACGAGTTCAAGGCAAAGCCAGAGCCGCACGCGGAGCTGGGATAGAATGAGAGTGCACGCTTTAAACCTGGTTGCAGGAACCTCTGCATGCAATGCAAGGTGCCCGTTCTGCATATCAAAGATGACCCCAAAGAACGGAATCTGCTTAAAAGCCCGGAAAATAAACCTGCGAAACCTGAAGAAAGCATGCACTTTAGCAAAAATGTCCGGCGCAGCAACAATAAAAATAACAGGCAAGGGCGAGCCTACGCTTTACCCATGGCAAATCACGGAATATCTTAAAGCGATAAAGGAATTTAATTTTCCGTTGATAGAGCTTCAGACAAACGGGATTTTGCTTGCGCAGCAGTGGAAGAAATATCTGCCTTATCTGAATCAGTGGTACAATCTGGGGCTAAACACAATAATTATTTCAATTGTCCATTACGATGCGGAAAAGAACAGGCAGCTCTTCCTGCCGCATGAAAAGCAGTATACAGACTTGCCGGAATTAATAGCGCAACTTCACAATCTGGGATTCTCAATAAGGCTCTCGTGCATACTGGTTAACGGCTTTATCTGCGGCAAAAAAGAAGCTGGAAGGCTTATCCGGTTTGCAAAAAACAGCAATGTTGAGCAGCTTACGCTCATACCTGTAACAGTGCCGAAAGAAACAGGAAACAGCCCCATAGTGCTTTGGGCAAAAAAGCATGCGCTCAAAACAGCGCAGGGAAAGGAAATAAGAAACTACCTTGAAAAGCAAGGGCATAGGCTCATGGAGCTTCCGCACGGCGGTGTAATCTATGACCTTAATGGGCAGAACATCTGCATAGCAGACTGCCTTACAACGCCAAAGGACATGCGCATAAGGCACCTTATCTTTTTCCCGGACGGGCACATAAGGTATGACTGGCAGTATAAAGGAGCAGTGATACTATGAAAACAGGATTGTTTATCGGCAGGTTCCAGCCCTTCCACAACGGCCATTTGTCTGTAATAAAACAGATGGAAAAGAAATGCGATGAGATAATCATTGCAATAGGAAGCAGCCAGTACGGCTTTTACAAGGAAAATCCCATGACAGCAGGGGAACGAATTGCGGCAATAAGCGCTGTGTTGAGAAAAGAGCTAAAGCTGCCTTTTTATCTCATACTTGTTGAGGACATACACTGCTATCCAAAGTATGTTAGCCATGTGAAGAGCCTTGTGCCGCGATTCAATGTTGTGTATAACACAGACAACGGGGTGATTGAAGAGCTGTTTAGAGAAGCGGGCTATGAAGTAAGGCAGTTTGAGCAGAGGATAAAAACCCGCGCTACAGATGTAAGAAATTTAATAGCAAAAGGCAAAGAGTGGAAGCACCTTGTGCCTGAGAATGTTTTTTCTTTTCTTGTAAAAAACAAAATTGATGAAAGAATAAGGAGGCTGATGAATAATGGAAACTAAAAATGCAGAAAGATATACAGCAGTGCTTATAGGCTGCGCAATAGGCGATACGCTTGGCATGCCTGTTGAAGCATGGAAGAAGGAGCAAATAAGGAAATACGCCGGAAGAATCACAAAACCTATTGATGCGGTTGTGATAACAGACAGCAATGGCAATCTGGTAATGCAGGATGAGTTTGGAAAGCTGAAATATTATAACAAGGGCTTAAAAGCAGGGCAGCAGACAGATGATACAATACTTACAATGGCTCTTGCAGATTCTATTGCAGAAAAACAGGGCATTGATTTGGAAGACATTGCAAAAAAGCAGTTAAGGGAATATGAAATAAGGATACAGCCTGACGGCAAGGTGCTTGGAGGCTTTGGGGGCACAACAAGGGATGCTTTCAAGAACCTGCAAAAAGGAATCTCTCCTTTAAAATCAGGCGTCATCGGCGGACCCGGAAATGCTCCTGCAATGAAGATGTCTCCTCTCGGCTTGTATATGCATGCAACTGGCAATTATGAAGAAGGGCTGAAAGCAGCAGAGGCAATAGGGAGGATTACGCATTTGGACCCGCGCTCTGTTGCTTCAGGAATAGTGCAGGCGCATTGCGTTTATGCTTTGCTTAAAGGCGTTTCAAGGGATGATTTTGTTGGTTCTTTTGTTGAAGTATGCAGAAAGCGCGAGGCTTTTCCTGCAAAGGAATTTTCCCTTTCAAATGAAGGAACTTTGCTTGAAAGGCTCAAGTGGATACAAGGCAACATGGATGCAGAGCCCGAAGCAGCTTTTCAAAAGCTTGGAAGCTCAAGCCTTGTTTATTCCTCTTACCCTTTTGCGCTTTTCATGTTCCAGAAATACTGGGACAAGCCGATAGAAGGGCTTTTGGAAACAGTAAACTATGGGGGAGACTGTGATACAACAGGCGCTATGTATGGCGCTTTGGCTGGCGCAAAGAATGGAATGATATTCCCTGAAGAATGGGCAAAGGTTATTGACGGATTAAAGAGGATAAAATCAACTGCTAAAAAGATAAGCAAAATAGGGGGGAACTAACATGGAAGAAACTAAAACATACAGAATACCCGCAATTACAGTAGATGCAATTATAGAGATGGACAATGGCATTGTACTTATCCAGAGAGGGAAAGAGCCATTCAGGGGCATGTGGGCATTGCCTGGCGGGCATTTGGATTATGGGGAAAGCCTGGAAGCAGCGGTTGCAAGGGAAGTCATGGAAGAGACAGGGCTTACAGCATATGAAGTTACGCAGGTAAGAGCCTACTCAGAGCCCGGCAGGGATCCGAGAGGGCATTACGTGAGCATGGTGTTTGAAGTAAAAGTAAAAGGAGACTTGAAAGCAGGAGATGATGCGGCAAATATCGCAATATACGGCCTTGACGCGCTGCCTGCTTTGGCATTTGACCACGCAGGCATGATAAGGGATTACCTTGCGTGGAAAGCAAAAGAATTAAAATAAAGGAGTATTAACCGGTTATATGAAGCCAAAAAATGTATTGCTATCAACAAAGCAGACTGCGTGGGAATACCTGAAGAACGAGCATGAGAATCCGGCAGACGTGATTCCGAAAGAAGAGCTTGATGCAATAAAGAAAGGGCATGAGGCGCATTACACTGCATTGAACCATGTAAGGAAGGTTTTGGAAACATTAGGAATACCTTACCAAAGGGTTTACCAGCCGTATGCTGCTTTTGACGAGTTTAAGGACAGGGACTTAATCATTGCAATTGGCGGGGATGGCACGATATTGAATACAGCGCACTTCATCCTTGATGAGACGCCTTTGTTGACAGTTAAGTCAGAGCCTAAAAGCATTGGCGGGCTTTGCATGATAAACTACACAGAATTTGAAGAAGCCATGAAAAATATCCTTGCTGATAAATTTAAAATTGAAAAATGGACAAGGATTGAGGGGAAGATGGGCAATAAAACAGATATGGCATTGAATGAAATCTTAATAGGGCCAAGATACAGGTCCGGAGCGGCAAGGTATGAGATTGAATTCAACGGAAAGAAAGAAGCCCAGCTTTCAAGCGGCATTATCATTTCAACAGGCTCTGGCTCGTCAGCATGGTACAGCAACATTGCAGGCAATGAGGGGCTATTTCAAAGAGAATCAAATGAATTAAGATTTATAGCAACAGAGTATAATGCTGAAAAAGGGTATAACTTAGCCAGCGGCCTTTTCAAGCCAGGAGCTACATTGAAAATAAAATCTCTGATGAGCATTAACGGCGTTGCAAGCTTTGACGGAGACTCAAATAAAAGAATGTACAAGTTCCTCACAGGCAATGAGATTGAAATTTCAATTGCAAAAAAGCCGCTGCACGTGATTAAGCCGATATGAGAAGATATTTAAAATACAAATCGTATTAAAAACACCATGGACAAGCTCACTGATTACAAGCAGCCTTCTGTTACAGTTGATGTAATGATTTTTACAATAATCAACTCTGACCTTAAAGTCCTGCTTGTTAAAAGAAAAATCCCGCCTTTTGAAGGCAAGTGGGCAATACCAGGGGGTTTTGCGAGGATTGATGAAAGCCTTGAGGATGCTGCGCAGCGGGAGCTTTCAGAAGAAACAAATGTGAAAAACATCTATCTGGAACAGCTTTATACTTTTGGCGAAGTGAACAGGGATCCCAGAGGCAGGGTTATTACTGTTGCTTATTTTGCGCTTGCCAACCTGCGGGATATGCAGATTAAGGCGTCTAGTGATGTTTCAGAAGTAAAATGGTTCTCCATGTATAAGCTGCCTGAGCTTGGCTTTGACCATGCAAAGATACTTGCTTATGCGCTGCAAAGGCTAAGGTACAAGCTTGAATACTCAACTGTATGCTTCCAGTTATTGCCAAAAAAGTTCACACTGACTGATCTTCAGGCTGCTTATGAGATAATATTTAACAAAAAACAGGATAAACGTAATTTCAGGAAAAAGATTCTCTCGTTAGGCATAATAAGCGAGTCAGGCAGAACAGAAGGAAAAGCGCACAGGCCTGCAAAGCTTTATTCATTTACAAGAAAGCACATGATAATGGAGAATTTTATAAAAGGTTAGCTTTTAATGAAATAAAGCGGTTTTTTTTTATGCCTTTGAAACTTGCCTTCTCTGGAAATAATATATCAGGAGCAGTATAGCAAGTATAAGGCCTATCATTTCCAGAACAAGGGTTTTCCAGTGTTCCTGGATAAATGAGAGTGCTGTGGCCTGCTCTTTTTCAGACTCTTTTTTGCTTGCTGCAATAAATTCCTTGCACCCCTGGTTCGCCCTGTGTATCAGTTCAAGCCCTTCATTATACTGGTACACTGACATTAGCTTTTCAGCCTCTGATATAAGCTCTGAAAGCTCAAGGCACTCAGGGTTTTGGAGGAATAAATCTCTGGTAAACTGTATCATCTCCTTTAACTGCGCCTTAAGCACTGCATCCTTTTCCCTTACGTCAACAACAATCTCAGCAACCCGTTCAAGGTATGGCATTTGGGATATTGCTTCAAGCCTGATTGTGTACCTGTCAGGCGCCAAAAGCCCGATGTCCACGTCAAGATTTACCCTTATGCTGTCGCCGATTGTTATAATGTCCCAAGAACTCTCATTTAATGTTAGCTTTAATTCACTTTGATTTGATTCAGCAGTAAGTGTTATTGTATTCAGGTTAAGCTGCCCTGTATTTTTTAAGATTACAGGAATAATTGTTTTTGAAAGCGGGGTAAGGCTTATCATTGAAGGCACTATCAGGCTCAGGTCCGCCACTTTTGTTTCGGTCCTTGTGCTTGTTGATGTGCTGGTCTGCGTTACAACTTCGGGAGGCAGGACATGCACTTGGTCAACATGCAGGTTGAACTCATTTGAGTCAGTATAATTTATGCCGTCTGAAGCCCTTACGACAATTGACAAATCCCCGTACCAGCCTGTTTTTGGGGTGAATGTGATGTTGTTGCCTCCTATGTCAGCAAGTGTCATGTTCCTTAAATCAGGATCTTTTAATGCAATATCATCAAATACTGCTTCAGCATTAATTGTAAATATCTGTGCGCTGCCTGTTGTTACATTAACTGACTGGTTGTAAGCCAGATCCCATTCAGTGCCGTTTGATGATGTGTAAATGGTTGTAAGGTTAGCTTCTACAATTGCCTTAAGCCAATATGAAGTATTTCTTACAATGGTGATTTGGCTTGAGCTGTTTAATGATGATAATGTTCCTGCATTGAGATATTGAAGGTATGTCCTGTTGTCAGTGCTGTTCAGGAATATCCTCGGCCCTGAAGCGCAGCCAATTGAGCCAAGGCAGACGCCTGCACCGCCTTCACTTAAAAGTTTGATTCTTACCTTGAATTCTGTAAGGTCAGTGTAATTCAGGCTGTTTCCAAGCTGCGCATATTTTAATCCGGAAGTGTCATTTTGCTTTATTGCATAATTATTGCTTGTATCCTCAAACACTGACCAATTGCCTGAAAGTGTCCATATGGAGTTTATCCTGCTGATGCTGTTATCGCTGAATGTTTCGTTTATTGACTGCCTGTGCCATGAATAAGTAAGATTGTCATTGTCCATATCATAAAACCACGTTGTCATATTCCTGCTGTTTTGTATATTGTTATACCAGCCGGCGCCGCTGTTAAGGCTGCTGATATTCGGGATATTGCTGTACATCATTGGAGGGGCGTTGACATTGCTGACATTTACTATAATATGATAGCTGTTGTTGTGCTCAACACTGGAGTCCCACACAACCAATGTCATATTGTAGTAGCCTGAGTCAAGGTATGTTGTTGTATAATTCCAAGAATCGCTCTTTGCTCCAGTGCCGCTGCTTGCTGTGTTTGTTCTGTTCAAAGAGCCGTTCCAGTACCAACTGAATTTAATGGTATCGCCTTCTATCTCATCCTCGCAATTTGCATTAAAATTGCCAGTAGCTGCATTTTCTGTAATGTTTATATGAGGGGCAGCTTCTGTTCTTGGGTCATAGACGGTTATGGAAAGATATGTATTCCATATTGCAGAACAGTTTGGGGCTACATTCGCAGATACGGTTATGTTTATGACTTGCGAGTCCTCTGCCCCTGATGTGTCATTTACAGTTATGTTTATGTAGTGTGTCCCTTCATGCGATGAATTCGTGCTCCAAGTGATTAAGCCGGTTGAAGAGTTTATCTCGAATAAGCTTGTATTGTCAGAGAATGTAAGCTTGCCCAATCCGGCCCCTGCGCCTGCTGTAACATTGCCGTCTTCCTCATCTGACGCATTCACATAAAAGCTGAAAATTGAATCAATGGATGCGTTAAGCACGCCTATGTATGCAAGGACTGGTGCGTCATTTACAGATGAAATATTAAAGTAAAGAGTGTAATTCGCAGTCATGTCGAGATTATCTGTTACATTAAGATAGACAGACCAATTGCCTACTTCCTGATAAGTGGGAGTAAAGTTAAGTGTAACATTTGTGCAGTATCCATGGCCTGCTGATGTATAATCCACTGTTGGGATATTGCTTGTGTTTATTGTAAACCAGCTGTAATTTGCCCCAAACCTGAGTGTTCCGCCTGTGTCATTGTCGCATGCCCATATTCTGCATGATGCAAAAGGCGTATCTTCTGTAGCTTCTCTTGTACTGCAAAAGAATGCTTGTTCATCAAGAAAGAATGGCGGGAACCCCCCCTCTGAAACATTTATGAAGAATATCTGCGAATCCCCAAGCCCGGCAGAGTCATTGATTGTTATATTCAGCCAATAAGTGCCGTTTGAATCAGGGCCAGGGGTAAATGAGATATCAAAAGCCACTCTCCCGCTTGGTGGATTTAAGCTAGTTTGATTTAAACGTGTAACAGTGACATTCAGAAGTGTGCTTGTCCCGGGCCAAGTTGCATTTGCAAGTATGTGTATGCTTTCAGGGCCTCCGGATATATTAAGATCAGCATCTGTCAGGTTAAGGTTGAATGTTACTGCAGTGCCTTCTGAGGCATTTGTAATATTGTATATTATGCCAAGAACAGGCGCGTCTGCCTCATTGTAAACAGTGAAATTAAATATGCTCGTGTTTGTTGTGCCGTGCGAGTCTGTTATGTTTATTGCAACCCAATGCGTGCCTACTTCATTGTCAGTTGGCGTAAAGGTAATAATTCCTGTGGCTATATTTATATCAAATAGTGAAGTATTGTCAGTGTAATTAACATAATCGCCGTCCGGCTCTGTGACATTGGCTGATATATTGAGGGAGAATGCATACCCTTCTGTCAGATTGTATTCCTGCACTATTGTAATGTAAGGGTAGCTGTTTTGGTAGATTGTGAAGTTAATTACTGTTGAATTCTGCCTGTTTGTGGTGTCATTTGCAGTTATGTTCACCCAGTATGTGATTCCTGCTTTATCATTTAGCTCGCTGTTGTTAAATTGTATTACTCCTGTTGTCCTATTGATGTTAAACCAGGTATAATTTGCAGAGTAAGTTACATTGTCGCCGAATACGGTTAATGAATCATCATCTGTTGCATGCACCCTGTACCAGAAGGAGACATTTGCCCAGGCAGTCATGTTTGTGATATTTACCCACTGCGGGAAATCAGCGACATTATTTACAGAGAAGTTAAGCAACCTTGATGATTTTAGGTTCCCGCTGTCATTTACAGTAATGTTTATCCAGTGGCTGTAAACAGCAATATCAGTTGGAGCAAAGGTTACATTGCACGAGCTGTTACCGTCTGTTACAGGTTTATTATTGCAGTTTATTGTGAACCAGGTGTAATTTGCTGTATATGTATGTGTGTCGCCTTCATCTATATCACTTGCATTGAGCATGCAAGAGAATGTGGTATCTTCAGTAAGCGGAACGCCATCAATGTTATCGCAAGCATAAGTCAGGTTGGGGGGGTCATTTCTATCGCTGATTGTAAGAGTAAACTCAGAAGTGTTTATTGCATTATTGGGGTCTGTAATATTTAGCTTTATCTTGTAAATGCCTACGTGCTCATTTTCCGGAATGAATAGGACAGAGCCGTTTGATGAATTAATTGTCATTATAGCAAGGGTTGCATTCTTTGTAAAGTTAAGGCTGCCAATTCCGCTTCCAGAGCCAGCAGAGATAGTCCCATTCTCTTCATCCCATGCATTCACATAGAAGCAGCAGGGACTGTCTTCATAGCAGGTGCATGTTGCGCCTGAACAAGAAACATTTGCGCTGTGCCCGCTGCATACAGAGAAAGGGTAGGTGGCAAGAGGGTAGTCATTTACTGCAGTAATTGTGTAGGGGATTGTTATAGGAGCTGAAGATGAACTGCCTCTATCTGTTGCCATTGCCGTAAAATAGTGATTACTACCTGCTTGATTGCTGTTTGTGCATGCTATTTCAATCACACCAGAGCTGGATGTTCCTCCCACCACTGGTGTTAAACAATCGGAAAATGAAGAAGTAGCGTTAAATATATTGAAATTGCTTAATGGGAGGTCATTATCATCGTCATCTGTAAAATTGGCACTAACATCATATGTGCAAGTTGTATCTTCAGTGCAAGACTGCGATGTAGCTGTTGCACCTGTCCCTAGTATTTGGAATGGGGGGGTATTTTTAATTTCAAAGTAGTCTGTTGCATTTAATGTGTCATAAGTAATGTTGCTACAATTAGCTTGGAACATAAACTGGGTTGAATGGTTACTTCTTCTGTTAAAAGATGAATTGAATTCATATAATTTGCTGCTTGGGTTATAAACCATTTCAGAAAAAATGCCGTACGTTCCAGTATAATTAAAGCGTATGCTGCAATTGCCCATAATTGGCCCAACTGTGCTATTAGAATAATTAGCAAAAACCAAGATTGTATATTCTGAAACGAGTTTTTCAGGTGCACAGTTAGGATACGCGCCAGTACAATTGCTGTACCAATAGGGGGGGTTTTCAGCGCCTGCAGATGTTCCATCCCACACAGTAAGATTTGAATTTGCCCCAGAACTGCTTCCTGACTGGATACTAAAATCTGCGTACGCGATTGTAAGAAAGAGAATAGCAAGTATTATAGCCGCTATTCCAGCAGTTTTCCATCTGCCGCTTTTGTCCAGGCCGTGGTAAACATTCTTTACTTTGCCGTTTACTCTTTTGCTTTCATACAAATACGGGCCGTAAACTTTGCCATTTCTTTTTATATAGCGCTTATGTGCCATTATACCTCTTTTCCCCAGTGTAGTACAACAGATATTTAGGTGCAGAAATTTATAAATCTATGCCTTATTTTGCCTGCAGGCCATTGACCTTGACTTTCTTTTTCTCTTCATCAGATAGTTTTTCATACATTGCTTTTGCCTCATTATAAAAAACCTTTGCCTTTTCATGATTCTTGGCTTTTATCTCTTTGTAAGCAAGAGCCAATAGCTTATTGACTTTATGCACTTCAACCTTTGATTTGACACTGCCTTTGACTTTCTTAATTTTTTCAATATTTATTTCCTTTACAGCCCTTATCATTGAAAGGAACAGGATTGAAAGCACAAGCCAGAACAGCCAGTACAGGCTCAGCTTTGAAAAAATCTGCTTTAATTGTACAGGCAGCTTTTTGACTTCAACAGGCGCAAGAACCTCCTTGCATACAGGGCATGGTCCGCCGCAGTCTATGCCTGTTTCGCCATGGTTCTGGATATTGTCATCGCATGTCGGGCAGTCCTTGCATATTCCGCCGCAGTCTATTAAAAGCTCATCCTGATTTTTAATTCCGTCAAAGCATGTTGGGAATTCTGTGTAAATGCATGATTTTGTCTCATTCGGCTTTCCGTCAATTGTTCCGCACCTGTTCCTGTCCCAGCACATTCTTTCCTGTATATTTCCTATCTGGCAAAACTGCCAGTCTGTGCACAGCCAGTTTGGGTGGCAGAACATTCCAGCCCCTCCGGCTCCTGCGCCGCTAGGCGTTGTGCTTGACGGTTCTGGGGGCGGCCTTACTAAGGATGTCACAAGCCATGACTCTGAATCATTTGCAATGCCGTCTGTGATTGTTACTGTGATGTTGAAAACACCTGCATTAGGCGGGCAGAATTTGTATTCGTCTGAAGTCTCCCCTGAATCAGTGTTATTGTAAACCCATGTAACAGAAGGTATTGTGCCGTCAAGGTCTTCTTTTGTGATGCTGAAATTCTGGCACTCATCTGTATACATTGAAAGGATTTTCTGCAGGGGTGAGTAAGAAGTGATGTTTGGAGGATTATTATAGCGCACTACTGTAAAGCTTATTACTTCTGAGTCCTCTGCTCCTGAAGTGTCATTAACTGTTATGTTTATTGAAAATGTAAGGTTTATCCATGAGCTGTCTGTGATAAGGACAGAAAATATATAATTAGACCATCTTGAGCTTGTGCTTATGCTTCCTGAGCTGTTCAGGAACCATGAAGTGTTTGAGGAGAACGTAAGGGCTTCATTAGGATCTGGATCATATGCAGTTAGCGTTATATTCAATGTAACATTTATCTCTGCTGTTTTGCTGCCAACTGTTGAAAGGTTTGGCGCGTCATTCACATTGAGTATGGTAAATAACACATCCTGGAAGTCAAGCAAAAGCCCCGGGTCTATTACAGTGAGCCTAATAGTGTGGTTGCCAACATCATCATCTCCTGGCGTAAAATCAATTATACCTGAATCCTCTCCTATGACAAAGTTTGCATAGTTGTCATAGAATTTTAACAGGTCCCCGTCAGGGTCATATGTGTAGTTAGTAACATTGAACCAGAAGTTAACATCTTCTGTTAAAGTCACGTTTGTCATATTGATTATTGGAGCGTAATTCGGCCTTCTTACTTCTATTACCAAAATCATTGAATCATCAGGCTCCCTGCATGCATTATTTCCTACTGTAATGTTAATGCTGTGAAAACCTTCATGTGAAGAGTTTGGTGTCCAGATTATCACTCCTGTTGTGCTGTTAATTTCAAACAATGTTGTATTGTCTGTGAAGTTTAATTGCGGATAATAAGTGTCTTCATTATGCGTGAGGTTTATGTCTAATGAAAAAACCTGGTTGTAGATTGTTGTCTGCGCAGGCAATACTGACAAATTAATAAACCAGTCAATACACATGTCAACACTGCCCGCCATTCCTCTTCCTGTAAACTGCTCAAATACTTTCTCGCTTGGCGCATAAAAAAGTGCAGAGTATATAATAAGAAGATTAAACACTATTGCAATTATTAATCCAAGCATCAATGCCTGTGTCTTCAGTTTCATCCTCTTTTCTCTAAGCGCCCTCTTACTGTTAGAGTTGGTTGTAGCATATATAAACTTAACTTCTTTTTTAGGATTATATGCAGTTAGAATTTTTTTTGTTTTTGGTGTTTAAAACAAAATAGATAGGTTTAAATATTATTTATGCGTATAATATGATAAGAAAGGTGATATTTTTAGCAATGAATTTAGGGGCAAAAAAAGGGCTTGAACTGGAGCTTATGCTTGCAGAACAGGCGAGAGTAGCAAGAGTTGCTGCAGGCAAAGAAGAAGGAGTAAAATTCCTGAGTTTTCTTGATAGGTTTGCAGATGACAATTCATTTGTGGATAAAGGTTTGATGCCTGAGCCTGTAAATTTAATGTCTGCTTATGCTGGATGCGATTATTCACTGCTGTTCTAAAGAAGTTTTTCCTGACTGTATTTGCCAATCATCTCATCAAAATTTAATCCGTGCCTTTCTGCAAAATCCAATGATACAACAAAGCTTTCCCCTTTGCTTTCCTTAAGATTATCCAAGTGCACGAAATACCATCCAATGTTGTCAAACCTTACTCCTATCCACGGCTCTGCTCCCATAGAAGCTGCGAATGTTGCCAGCTTTTCAATGTCTTCTTTGCTGAAGTACCATGATGGTTTTGATATTGACTTGCATTCAACTGCTAACAGCCTGTTTGCATTGCCTGCTATCAAATCAGTTGACGGCCTTCTTGTTGAGCCAGAACCTGCTATCCTTGCGCAGCCCCAGCTGTTTTCCCAGAAGAGATGAAACAGTTCCCTTTCTGCTTTTGTCCCCTTTCTTTTAGTGCCTATTCTTGGCATCTGGTTAAGAAATGAAAAGAAGTATATTAACGTGTTGGTTAGGAAGAGAAAGGAGCAGCCTCCGGCATGATTTAATTGTTTTTCAGATTTTGGAATTAATAAATTAAAAGAAGTGCAGCGAAGCTCGGCTTATGCCCTTTCAGCAACCTTTCTTGATATAAGCTCAATGAATATCCCTGCTATCATAAAGCAGATTGCCGCTATTGCTATTATTGCAAGATGCTCTATTCCCAATGCAACTGTTGAAAACACTTTTGACAATGGGGTGTAGATTACTGCAACTTGCAAGAGCGCGGAAACAATTACAGCGGCTAAAAGCCAATAGTTTATTGAGGGGATTTTGTCACCTGTTTCAAGGGTTTTTCAAAAGTCTCTATATGTCAATTAAGCTGCTTTATTTTTGTAGTAATGAATTTCATAAATTCAGTAAACAACAGCGCCGCTAACGCAACAGATATGGGCCAAATCCAGTCAATTAATGAAAGTGTGCTTAAAGAAAATATTTTTTGCAGGTATGGGATATACATTGCACTAAGTGTAAGAGTTAAGGTACATAACATGCCGATAATCAGAATTTTGTTTTCCCATGGTTTAAGCTTAAAAATAGGCTGGGTCAGAGACCTAAATGCGAATGGCACAAAAAATACAACGCTCACTATGCTGGCAAAGGTAAGTGTTCTTGCTTTTTCTATGCCGCTTATGGGGTTTTCAAGCATAAATACAAGGAATGATGCAGATGCAATAAATATAGCGATGCTGATTATAATAAACAGGTTCCTTTTTTTGAGAATAGGCTCGCCGGGCTTTCTGGGCATGCGGTTCATGACTTCCTTTCTTGCATTATCAAGCCCAAGCCCTATTGAGGGCATGATTTCATCAAAGGTGTTTATGAATAATATCTGCAGTGCCAGCAAAGGCAGCGTTTCAAAGCCAAGAAAAATAAGCCCGAGGATAATTACTATCACTTCTGTAAAATTTCTGGAAATAAGGTATGTTGTAAACTTTTCGATATTGTCATAAATGGTTCTTCCTTGCTTTACTGCTTCCACGATTGTGCTGAAATTGTCATCCTGCAGCACAATTGTGCTTGATTCTTTTGCTACATCTGTTCCTTTAAGCCCCATTGCAATGCCTATATCTGCATTTTTTAGCGCCGGAGCATCGTTTACTCCGTCTCCTGTCATGGCTATAATGTGCCCTTTCTTTTTCAATGCACGGATTATCTTTAATTTTTGTTCGGGCATTGTTCTTGCATATATGCAGATGTCTTCAACATAGTCATCAAACTCTTCTTCACTTAATTCTTCAAGCTCTTTTCCGGTAATGGTTCCGTCGCCTAAGATGCCCTTTAGCCTTTTGTCTTTAATGCCTTCAAATATTAGATTGTCTTTTTCAGCGTAAATTCCTATCTTTTTGCCGATGGCTTTGGCTGTTTCTTCATTATCCCCTGTAATCATTATAACTTTTATCCCCGCTGTTTTGCAGGTATCAATTGCTTCTTTTACACCCTCGCGAGCGGGGTCTATCATTGCAGCCAGCCCCAGAAAAATCATTTCTTTTTCAGCATCACCTTTTGCATCTGCAAGCTTTTTGTATGCCAGCCCGAGAACGCGGTATGCATCTTTTGCAAGAGAAGTATTTGCATTTAATATTCCCTGCCTTTCTTCCTCTCTTATTTTTCTTATCTTGCCGTTTTCAAATATGGATTTGCATTTTTCAAGCACCATTTCCGGCGCGCCTTTTATGTATGCAAAATTGTTTGAGCCTTCTTTATACACAACTGACATCATTTTTCTTTCTGAAGTGAAATCTGTCTCGCTGAGCCTTTTGCTTTTTTCTTCAATGTCATCTTTCCAGACGCCTGCCTTTGCCGCCGCAGTAATAAGCGCAACTTCAGTTGGATCGCCAATGGCTCTCCATATGCCTTCCTTTTTTTCTAGCGCTGAGTTTGTGCATAAGGCTGATGCTTTCAGCAATAAGCCCAAGCTGCTGTCTTTTTTTAGGAGAATTTCTTTTTCTTCCATGTAAAATCCGCCTGTCGGCTCGTATCCTGAACCGGAAACAGCAATATACTGGTTATTTATGAATAGTTTTTCAACAGTCATCTCATTTTTTGTCAGTGTGCCTGTCTTGTCAGTGCATATAACTGTTGTTGAGCCGAGTGTTTCAACGCCGAGCATTTTGCGCACAATTGCTTTTTGTTTTGCCATGCGGTTTACCCCGAATGCAAGTGTCAGCGTAAGGGTCAGCGGCAGCCCCTCGGGAACGGCTGCAACAGCAAGCGCAAGAGCTATTACAAGCATCTCTGCCAGCGGGGCGCCGGTTATTGCGCCTATGCCAAAAGTCAGCAGGCACGAGAATAACGCAATAACAGCAAGTGTTTTTGTCAATTTTTTGATTTTTATCTGCAGTGGGGTGTCTTCTTCCTTGTCCTGAATCATTTCAGCTATCTTGCCAAGCTCTGTGCCCATCCCTGTAGCTATGACTATTGCCTTGCATCTTCCATGCACAATCTGCGTTCCTGCAAAAATCAATTCGCTCTCTTTTTTTTCAACTGCTGCGCTCTCCCCTGTAAGCGCTGATTCATCGACTTTCATGCCATTCAATTCAATTATTTTTGCATCAGCAGGGACATTGTCTCCGGTATCAAGCACAAGTATGTCTCCCGGTACTATTTCTTTTGTGGGGATTTCCGTAAGCCTGCCATCTCTCATAACTCTCGTAACCGGCTCTACAATGTGCTTTAATGCTTCCATTGCTTTTTCTGCTTTGTATTCCTGGATAAATCCTAGAATCACTACAAACCCAATTATGCTGATAATTACCCAGAAATTAAGTATTTCACCAATAATGAGGGAAATGACTGCTGCAGCCAGAAGCACATAAATAATGAAGTTTCCAAATTGCTGAAAAAGAACATGAAGGGCTGTTATTTTTTTTATCTCCTTCAGCTCATTTAAGCCGTAATTTTCAGCTCTTTGTTTTGCATCAGCGCTTGTAAGCCCGTAAGGGGCGCTTTGCAGTTTTTGAACTGCTTCCTTTGCGCTTATTTTTTTAAGGATGCCAGAATCATAATTTTCATTAATTATTATGCCTGCTTCTTTTTTATTATTTGGATTCATTGTTATTTTTCATATGTCCTGCGCGCTTAAAAGTCTTGTGTTTTATTCCAGTCTGGGTTTAATACCCCCAGCTTGCTGCGCTTGGGAGCTTCACTGCTTCTTTGGTTTTCAAAGCAGGGTAATGTTTTAAGAACTCACGCCAGAAATCCCCGCCCGCTTTAGCGGGCTATGCCTTTTAAGGCGGGGATGAATGGCGTAATGTATTTCTACTTCTTGTTGTTTCTTACTTTGCGGTAAAGTGGTGTGCCTCGGAGGTGAAATACATGGATATATACCGAAGCAACACACATGCCCATTCAATTGGCTGGAATACATGGCATTTTGAATGGTGCACCAAGTACCGCTATAAGATGTTTAAGAGCGAATACATTAAAAATATTTGCCTTATAGCGGTACACGAAGCGGCAAAACGGCATAGCGTAGGCATAGTTGATGCAGAAGTGGATGTTGACCACATTCACATTATTGCTTCACTACCTATGACTATGGCACCAACACAAGCTTTGCATTTAATAAAAGGATTCAGTGCAAAGCTAATGTTTCAGTTGGTGCCGAATTTTAGGAAGGGGTATCCCAAAGGGAGATTATGGAGCCCTGGAAAATTTGCTGCATCAGTCGGGCATATAACATTAAAAAACGCCAAAAAGTATCTTGAAGACCACCACGCCAAAGCCACTACCTCGCCGTGGAAGCCCCGCTTGCGAGCGAAGCGAGCAAGTTGCCCGAAGGGCAACCCTTTAGGGTGGGGAGGACGTCACGTAATTTTTAGCAATAAATACGTCTGTTTTGATTATTTTGCCTTCAGGCGAGTTTTTCCATGATGTTAATCCCATATGCTCTTTTTTGCTGTCTGCCCTTTTTACAATTAATTCTGGCGCAGTGTGCTTATGTATTGCATAATGAATCTTATTTTGAACTTTTGCGAAAAATTCTTTGGTTGTTTCTGCGTTTTTATCATAGTCTAGGCTTGTTGCATAAATGTCTGTTATTTTCTGGTAGAAATGCCGCTCACTCAATCTTATCTCCCTTATTTCAGCTAAAAGCTCATCAAAATAGTTTTGATTTAAGAAAGTTCCATTTTCCAGCCTTTTTTTGTCTAAAACATACCCTTTAATTGCAAATTGCTTTAATACTTTAGTTGCCCATATCCTAAACTGTGTCGCTCTTTGTGAATTTACTCTATAACCAACAGAGATTATTGCATCAAGATTGTAGAATTTTGTGGTGTAATTCTTTCCATCAGAGGCAGTATGTCGGAAATCCCGACATGCTGATTTTTCATCAAGTTCGCCTGTTTTAAATATCTCACTTATGTTTGACACTTTGAGAAGTCCCCCATCGATAAATCTATAAATTCTGACGTCTTTCATTTATAAAGAGCGTTGAGGAAAATGTTGGGGGCATTTCGCTCACATCACGAAGGAGGTGATACAAAATGCCCTCAAACC
>JAHJRD010000017.1 GCA_018830945.1 Nanobdellota archaeon
GAAAAACAGATCGGCAGCAATACAACAAACGCAAGCGGCTATGCTGAATTCCTGTTCAATGTCACTGACTGCAACTACCAGGCCGGCTCGCAATACTGGCGCGCTGAGATAAACAGCTCTGAATCTAATTATAACATCAGCAAGTCTGGCAATTATACAATAAGTATTGTTTTAACCGGCTGCGAAGCAACAGTCGATGTTTACTCGTCTATTTTAACACCAACAGCTGCATTCCAGAACAGGACATTTGCAGTGAATGCAACAGTCACTGCGTGGATAAGCACGGCCAAGAATGTTACTGTTTCAATCAATGCCTCAGACAGTTACGAAGTTGCCAATAAGAGCCAGTGGTACAGCAGTATAGGCGTCAGCAGCTACATGCCAGTTACCTGGCGCATTAATGCAACCAGCTACGGCACTTATAATTTGAATGTGACTGCAAATTCCAGCAATGCAGGCGGTGATTCTTTATTATCCAGCAGTTTCTATGTGTATAAGCTCCTCCCTGAGTCCAGTACTGGTACTAGCCTCCCGGTTAACATAGCTGGCAACAATGAGACGATCTTTGGCTGGGCGTGCTCAGCAGGAAATTACCGTGTTGCAAATGTTAATGCCACTTGGAACTCCAGCGGCACATGGGCAAGAGTCTATAGCTATGACGGATTAGCATGGCAGGAACTTGTGCATAGCGCATATGTAAACAGCAGCCTGTATGGCAGGCAGTTATCTGTATTGCGCAGCCAGATGTTCCCGAACGGCACAGGCTACTGTAATATCAAAGTAAAGAATATAGGCAGTTCTAATCTGTCTATAACCAACCTTACGTTGCTTGCATATTATGAGCCAACAGTCAAAGTAAGGGATATAATTGCCAAGATAGGCAGTGTTGAGACAACCGGCATGGAGCCTGCCGACATTTTGTTCAATGCCAGCATACTTATTGAAAACAGCGACACTGCAACATACAGCATAAACCTGACATTAAACATAACCAACAGTTCAAACGCAGTTGTGAACAGCTCAATCCAAGCGTTCTCAATATCCGGCGGCACAACAATTACTGCAAACTTTACAGGAATTAATGTCAGCGGCTGGAGCCAAGGCGATTATTTGCTTAACGCTTATGTGCGCGGCGATAAAAGCGATAACAGGAGCGAATATTTCATATTAAAGACAGTATCAGCCGCAACAAAGACAGTGCCTTACATGTGCAATGGCACAATTGAATACTTTAACGTTACTGTGGTGCATCCATTCAATGACAGCATAGAATACAATGTCAGCTTATCACTTCCATCCGGCTGGAGCTACTCAGGCAGCCAGCTGGTAACAGCCTCATCTCGCAGGAATTATACTGTAAGCTTTAACCTTACATCCGGCTCAACGCCTGTAAATGCAAGCATTGATGCATTTATTAACTATACATATCCGGCAACAGCAAAAGGTGTGAATCTCTCACGCCAGATTGAGATGTCAGATTCAATCCCAATTTTAGAAATTACCCGGGAAACTCCAAGCACAGTCGGGAACAGCAAAGAATTCTATTCAAGATTAGTGGTGCATAATAAAGGCTGCGCTTCTGCCACATCCGTGAGCTTTGTGGAGCAGGTTACTTCAGGCTGGACAGCTTATGAGCAGACATTGGACAGATCTTCTGCCGGGCAGGCAGATATACCTACAAGCCAGATAAGGTTTGCTTCAGCTGACTTCGGGACTGTAACTGCAGGCGGATATAAAGTGATTGCTTATAAGGTATTCCCCCCTTCACAAAATGCCCAACAGGGTTCATTTAGGTATAACTTAACATGGGGGGCGCGCAACGTATACGAACCTGCAGCACATATAGTAACTACCATTAATTATACTTCAGAAGCCCATCTGGCATTTAACATTGTTGCAATCGGAAGCTGGAAGGCGCGCTCGGCGCTTCCAGGAGAATCCCAGGCATTCAATCTTTCTGTAACAAATATAGGGGACAAGAATGCATCTTCAGGGGAATGGAATATTTCATTAGTTATACCTGCGGATTGCAACGCTTCCAATTATACCGGTGCTTGGAATTCAACCGAACGAACAATTATATGGCAGCTTGGCAATGATATCGTGCCTGCAGCAGAAACCAACTTTGGGTTTAATCTTACCTGTAATTCATCTGGCAAATATCTGCTGATAGCCAGGGCAATTAATGATACGAGGCAGGAAACCACGCTTGTTAACGACACAGGCATTGGGTGTACAGGAGCAAGCTGTGCAAGCAGGCAGGCATTTACCTTCAGCAAGCCTAGTGGCGTAAGGTATGAGAAATTAAAAGAGGTTGCATTTTATATTAGCCACAGCTGGTCAGGAGCTGGCTTGGCAATTGGCGAGGGCGCAGTAAACTTCTCTGATGATGCAAATAAGGCAAGCCTTGTATGGCAGAAATTTGCCTTTAATCCAGAATCTGCAAGCGAATGGGTAAATTTCAGCATAGATACAGAAGAACAATCAAAATTTGTAGCTGCTGCCAGAAACATAAGCGTGTCAAGCTATACAGATGCCATCTCTGGAGCCAGCGGGAATGTTACAGTAGAAAAAATATCTTATGTCTGGAATCATGGACTGCTCTTTTCTGACTCGCAGCCGCTTTTTGTCAGCGTGCAGCCTTATACCTTTGTGCCTGATGCGCCTTTATTACAAGGGCCGCCAAACGCCTCTACACAGGTTAGTTCGCCGATAGTACTTTCATGGTTCCCGTCAACAGGCGCTTCAAGCTATTATGTCTATGGGGATACTGCTGATGGCAATACTTACCTTGGCACTGTATCTGTTACAAACTACTTATGGAGCGACTTGGAATCAGGCACATATAAGTGGAATGTCAAGGCTACAACAGGAACGCAGAATTCAACTTTATCGGATACATGGCAGTTTACATTGGACTTATGCGCCCAGGACCCTGGTTACGCCTCTTATCTGTCTCTGCCAATGATATATGACAATACAACAGATACAATAACTGTTATAGGGAACAGCACATATGGCACTCCGTCAAGCCCTGTATTGTTTGAAGATATATACAAATTTGCAAGGGGAGCCAGGGGTGTCTGTGCGGTAATCAAGCCAGCGACAGGCAATTATGTTGTAAAATCAAGGCTGGTGATAGGGAACGGCACACAGCCTGTTACTTTGGAAAGCAAAGGGCAGTCAATATCATTTACAGCGCCGGCAATGCCGCAATTTGCTGTTAATGCCAGTGCGCGCGCTATATTTGGCAGTGTTGCAAACGGCATACCCCAAGAGGGAAATAATATTAAGTTTACATCAAATGCAAGCGCAGGCAATATCCTCGTGGATGTTGCAGGGGGAGAGCTTGCAATTTATGACGGTTATGTAACAGATGCAGGAACAGACTGGGGAACATTTGTATACCGCGGCGCATGCGGCTCAGGCTCTAATTATGCAAGCGCAAACTCTTCCATTACAATAAAGAAGACAATCTTTGACAGGGCATCAAGAGGGCAGTTCTTCTATACGAGCAATGTTACTATTGATGACTTGAAGATAAATAGGATTAACTCTTCAGCTGCAAGCGGTTATGGGCTTGTTTTGGGCTGCAATGTGCCTGCTTTGAATAATCTGCAGATATACCATCAGGAACAGGATGGCAGCGCTATAGAAACTACAAGAGATATGCCTAATAATACAGATATAATAATTACAAATTCATATTTGAAATACAACCTTAAGGATGTTATTGCCACTGCTAACGGAAAGGGGGTTCAGCTTATAAACACTGAATGGAACAGAACGTATGACTGGAACTTTGGCGGCGATAACGGAACAGGCTCAGTGGCAATAAAAGAGCTTTACGGGTTCCAGCCGACATTCACTGATGCAGCAGGCGCTGTCCTTGCTAATGTAAGCATAAAAGTAATGGATAATTTTGGAACTGTTAGGGCTAATCTGGTATCTGATACAACAGGAAAGATTGCAGAACAAAATATGCCTACGTGGCAAGTAGAGAGAAGCGCTTCCGGAGAAGAGATAACCAGTTTCAATCCATATAATGTTAAGATTAAGAAGTACGGCAAGACGTTTGTTTCGGAAGCCAAATCTTTCTCTGCAAGAACAATAGAAACAAAGCAATTATCCGCAAATCCATTCAGCAACCGCAGCGAGGATGATGCAAAAGCCCTTACAGGTATTAGGTATGTTCCGCCAACATCTGTTAATTATGGCGATGAAAGCAATAGCTCATGGACTAACCAAGGGCAATTATTGCATTATCCTGTTGCACAGAGCGGGTTCTTTGGGTTGTTTGCCAATGGCACAAAGCTTGTTGAGAATACAAATTATACGGTTAATTATCAGACAGGGCTAATAACATTCCTGCAGACTATGGCTGGCAAGGAAATAAGGCCTGTTTATAGCCATGGCGGAAATATCACTTTGTTTAATGGCGCGACTTCCTGCTATACAATGAGAGATATTTATGATTACATGCAAGCCAACTTGTCTGATGTTGTTTCTACGGTAGACGGGGTTATATATACGTTCTATGTCGGCTTGATTGTCGGGAATTACTCTACGACACAGGGATGCATACTGGATCCAAATGCGCGCATTGTATTTGAGGACGGCTTTACATACTCGTTCAGTGTAGCGGGAGGCTTTATAGACCTGGCAGGCATTACAGCAGGAGCAGGCACAGGCGGCGGAGGCGGCGGGCTGCCATTGAATATATTTAACGATGTCGGGATAACTTACGCTCCGGGAAATACAGTTTACATATTCTCCACTACACTGGACTCTTCCGGGAATTTAGTAAATTCAACAGTGAATATAACTGTATATTATCCGAATAGTTCAATTATATCAAGCGGCATTTCATCAACGCAAACCACAGGGAGGTTCAGATACAACTTCACACTGCCTGCATCAGCGCCGGAAGGCACTTACAGGGTTGATATAGATGCATTTTACTTAACCAACCAGGTGCATGACAACCTTGCATTCAAAGTGGCTGTTGGCTCCGGAGGCGGCACTGCAAATCCAGAAATTATAGTGGATGCTCCAGCGCTTATCAATGTGAATACCAGCTTTGATATAACAATGCTTGCAAAATCAGGCAGCGGCATTGCTGTTAATTGCGATTCAACGCCGACAATAACCATAAGGGATACTCTCCTCGGGGCAAATGTAGTTTCAGGAGCAGCCATGACTTACTTTGCAACAGGGCAGTATAATTATACATGGCGCACAAACAACCAGTCCACTTATCTTGCGACTGTGTACTGTACAATAGAGAGTACGGCTTATACAGGCACAAAAATGTTTACAAGCCAGTTCGCTGCATTAACGCCTACTATTGAACTTGCTGCGCCTTCTGTTGTGAATACAAACACTAATTTTGCTATTTCAGCATTAGTGCGCAATGCTAACTCTCAGCTTGCAAACTGCACAGGCAACATGAGCTTAACGCTTACTGATAATTTCAACAGCTCAGTAATATTATCCAATGTAGTTATGACAAGAGGCAGCACAGGGCAGTATAATTACAGCACTTCCCTGTCTTACCAGTCAACGTTCCTTGGGTTGGCAAGTTGTGCGCTAGGCTCTGCTATATACACATCAAATCCGATACTTGTAAGCTCTCTTAATGTGCCTGGCGCTGGCGGGGGGAGCGGGGTATCTTATTCCACTATAGAGCTCTCTGCATCCACGCCGATAGCAACATCCTCTACAGCCGGTATCGGCGCGCTTGTCAAGAATGCTTCTGGTGTGCCGGCAAACTGCGATGGCTCACTTAATCTTACAATAAAAAACTTGCTTACAAACTCAACCTCTTCAGGGCAGATGGTAAGCTTTGGCAGCGGATTCTATAGTTACCTCTGGATTACGCCTGCAGCGCCAAGCATATTCTATGTGAACGCAAGCTGTACTATATCTGCAACATCCTATACCGGCTTTACAATGCTTTCAACGCAGCCTGTCAATGGCTCAGCTGGCATTGACTATAACCAGATTGCGGTATATGTATGGAATTACACATCCAGGAATCTGACGTATTATAACCAATCAGTAGCTGAAAGCATGCAGTCCTGCCTTAGGGACGGCTCCTGCTCTGACTGGTGGATAAATACAACCTTTACTAACATATATAATACAGTAGCCAACATCAATACAACAGCAAACAACATAAAGGCTGATACGCAGAATATTCTTGACAGCCTCGACTGCACAGACCCGAATGAGATGTGCACAAGGCTGCAGGACATACTCAATAATGCAACGGATATTCAATCAAGGGTATATGCGTTGAATACAAGCCAGATACCTGCAATGCAGAGCGATATCAATAATATCTATACTGATACCCAGTACATAAGGGCGAATATGGCAACTGCCTCTGCCTTGGCTGATGTTCAGAATAATATTACTTGGATTAAAAATAATATGGTTACCCAGGCGATGTTTGAGGCAAATATGACTGAAATTAGAAACAGGCTGAGTGAGATTAATTCAACAACTCAGGCAATAAAGACAAGGGTTGACTGCTCAAATGCAAGCTTAAGCAACACCTCTGACCCGAATTATGCATTATGCTCTTATCTTTATAATATCAATTCAACTGTTAACACAATCTATTCAGAAATGGCGACTTATGAGCAGGCATCCAACATCCTGAACAATGTCACATGGCTGAGAGACAATGTGGCAACGCAGGAAGCATTGGCAAATAACTTTACCGAAGTCAAAAACAGGTTATTGGATATGAACGCAACCTTGTGGGATGTGCATAATGACTTGGCGGGAATTAACGCTTCATTATCAGGGCAGATTTCAAATCTTCAGGAAGATGTAACCTGGGTAAGGGACAATGTGGCGACTTCTGAAGAAATAGCCGGCAACTTTACAGAAACATTTAACCGCTTGAACGGCATAAACCTGACAGTTTCAGACACAAATGCTTATCTTTACAATGACATTGCAAACAGGCTGACTGAAATCAATGCAACAACGCAAAGCGCATACTCTTACATATTGGGGAATGTTTCAACAACAACAAATATCACTGAAATATTAAACCGGATAGGTGGCGTGGACGGCAACCTCACTTTCATTAAGAACAACATGTTCTACCAGGGCAATGCAACAGGCGCATTCATTGTTGATTATCTCGCAACTGTATATGCTGAGCCTGGCAGCAGCGCAGGATTATGGATAGCTACAAAAGATCTCTTGGGGAACCAAAAGACAGTAACAGAAGCGGATTGCAGCATACTGCAGAATAATGCTGCTATTGCAGATGCCACAACTTCCATCTTGCCCGGCGGTGTTTCAGCTTCATGGAACATACCTGCCAGCCAGGCATCCGGCACTTACTACTGGAACTGCACATTGACAGGCTCCACAGTCTCGATACAAGCGCCTTTCTTTGTTTCAACAATAGCGCAGCAAATAAACCAGACAATAAGCAACCAGACAATCATAAGAATAAGCGACTTCGGCAAGATATCTTCAGGCCAGCAGTACAGGGTTAAGATATGGATTACAGACGGGCTTGGCAGGCCGAAAAATGCCTCTTCGCTGCCCACTGTCAGGCTTTATGACCCAACAAGGAACCTTATTGTACAGGACGTTAGCATGCAGTGGGAAGAATCAGGCATCTATGCTTACAACTTTACGACAACAGGGCAGACAGGCGGCATGTGGGAAACATCTGTGTCAGTTGTAGTCAATGGAGCAACAACAAAGCATGGCGACTTCTGGGAGCTTGTGACAAACCCGACTGAAGTTACTATACTCGGGATACCTGACAAGCAGATACCGGATATAACCGCGCAAGTAAGGATTACAAATGAAGGCACGGAAGAATATGAATACCACTATGAATACTGCATTGTTGACAGCCAGAATAATGTATGCGGCGGGAGTGATGACACTTGCTATGGAGTTGGCGCGATAAAGCTGCAGCCTGAAACCCCATGGACAAAATCGCTTACGTGCAGCAATACATTTACAGCCGGCAGGGATTACTGGTTTAAGATAGTTGTATATTATGATGCTGAGAAGAGCGGGGCAGCGCAGTTGTTTACTGCAGAAGCTGCTGCTGGAGCTCCTGCGGTCTCTGCCCCTGCTGCAGGAGGCGGGGGCGGAGCGCCATATGTGCCGCCTGTGATTAAAGAGGAAGTTGAAGTTCCAGAAGTAAAGCCATTGCCTGTAAGGCCTGTATTCAAGGCAGTAGTGCCTGAAGCATTTAAGATTGTGCGTGCCGGAGGCAAGGCTGTTGTTGAAGTAACTGTGAATAATATCACAGAAAAGCTGAAAAGTGTGGCAGTTGTGACAAGGCTTCTGACAATGGATGAAAAACTCATAGCAGAAGAATTCAGCACAATGGATATGCTGCCGGACACGCCTGTAACAAGAAAGCTAAATGTGCCTGACTGGCTGCCCCCTGACAAGTATATCCTGCGTTCAGAAATAACGTATATGGGCAAAACAAAAATCATAGACAATTATATTGAGCTAACCACAAAGGAAGAAGAGCCGTCAGAAGTGGTTGTATATGTCAAGAAGCTTTACCGCAACCTGTTTTGGGTTGGAATAATCTTCCTTGCGCTTGTGGTAATATTCTTAATCATACTGGGAATAGTAATCATAAGGAGAAGGAGAGGAGGCCCAAGGCAGTTTAGGGCGAGATTCAAGCCAGAGCTGAGGGATTTAACAGTGGAAGCAGATTTAAATACCAGAAAACCCTTAGTAAAAATAGAGCATCATGCTAAACATGAAGAGCAGCATGTTAAGCCTGCCCGGGATAAGCCTGAGAAGCCAGACTTGCATGATATTATCAAGCATATGAAAAAGGATATGAAATGAAGAAAAAAATAAGGGGCAATGTACTGGCGATAATCTCGCCGAAAGGCGGAGTAGGGAAAACAGTGACAACATCCAATTTAGCAATAGCCCTGTCAACTGTTTACAACAAGAAGATACTTGCGATTGACACGAATGTCACAACAGCCTCCCTTGGTTTTCATTTTAACTTAATATACCCGGGAGTGACAATATATGATGTCCTGAGAAAGGATTTTTCAATAAGGGATGCAATCTATAAGTATAATGAAAATCTTGATATTATCCCTGCTTCTATTGTGATAGAGAAACAAGACGAGAGCATGGGGGCGATGCAGAAGAATGTCAAGCGCATAGTGAACCATTTTGATATACTTTTAAGCCAGCTTGTGGCTGATTACGACCTTGTACTATTGGATGCTGCAGGGGGCTTTAGCACTGAATCCATCGCAGCCATGGGCATTGCAGACGGCTTGCTGCTTGTTACCAACCCGGAGTATCCTGCCATACTTGCAACTGCCAAGTGCATTGAGTATGCCAAAATAGCAAAAGTGCCCATGTGCGGGATAGTTCTTACAAAAGTTAATGGCAAGAAATATGAAATTACAAGGCTGGAGATTGAAACAGCACTCAAGGTGCAGGTGATAGGGGAGGTGCCTTTTGACACTAATATAGGAAAGGCAATATCTGAAAAAGTGCCTGTTATGGTATTTAAGCCCTATTCCAAGGCAAGCGTTGCCTATAAACAGCTTGCAGGCATGATTATTGACCATAAATACGAGCCAGGGATATTAGATAAGATAAGGGGTATTTTAAGGGTTTAAAACAGCAATCCACTTATCTGCCTTTCTTCCTGTTTCTTATCAGCTTTTTAATCTCTGCCGACTGCCTGCTGAAGCCGAACTCTTCCCCCAGCTTCTTGATTTTGTATGCAATGCCTACAAATGTGATATAAACCAGGGATATAAACAGGTAAGGGGGCGCAGAAGGCACATTCAAGCCTTCATTAAGCATCATTACCTTTGAAACAAGGTTCCATACTGTGAATGTAAGCATAAAAAACAGCGTAAAAAGGAAATGTGTTGTAAGGCTCCTTAATGACGAGCCTTTCGAAAGGCTTTTCCTTGCTTTCACCACCCATATCACTGCTGTAATCCCAAATGTCAGTGTCAGCGCTCCCAGCACAATCTCTGCCTGGCCTGCAATCTTTATAACGGCAACCATGCCGAACACAATGGCAATTATATAGCTAATTATTTCAGCTATCATTTTTTGCTACCTCCTCCAAAATCCATGATAACATCGCAAAACTGTGACAATTCATCAATAAGCTCCTTGTCCTCTTTTCTTTCAAGTGAGATGATAATTGCCTTCACCTGCCATACCCTCATCTTGCCTGCAAGAAAGTGTATGAACCTCGCGACTGTCTGCACATTATGGAAAAGGCGCTGCCGGATGCCCTGCAGCTGATGTCATCTAACTTAAGGGCAGGGCTTACGCCTGAAAGGGCTTTGCTTTTGGCTGCGCGGCCTGAGTTCGGGCCTCTTTCAGATGAGATAAACAGGGCTGGAAAAGAGGTTGCTTTGGGCAAGGACATGGATGAGGCTTTGCTTGAGATTGCAAAAAGGGTTCATTCAACAAGGATTGAAAAGACGATTGCGCTTATTGTTTCAGGGCTTAGGTCAGGAGGGGAGCTTGCATCTTTATTGGACAACACTGCGCACAATCTTCGCGACCAGGATTTTGTTGACCAGAAGATAAGGAGCAGCGTAAGGATGTATGTGATTTTCATATTCGCAGCAGTCGGGTTTGGAGCTCCGATGCTTTACGGCATGAGCAGCTTCCTTGTTGAGGTTTTGACAAACATTCTCGGCAACATTGAAATACCAACGACAACAACATTTGCAATGCCCATTAACCTGAGCCAGGTAAGCATAGGGCCTGACTTTGTAATGAGATATGTGATAATAGCGCTTATTGCCACATCTGTCCTGGGCTCAATGGTTTTGGGGCTGATAAACAAGGGAGAGGAAAGGCAGGGGCTGAAGTATATTCCCCTGCTTGTGTTCATGACTTTGGTTGTGTTCTTTATTGTAAGGTGGATGATAAGCGGGCTCTTGGCAGGATTGTTCAGCTTTTGATGCAATTCATATCTTTGTGGTGACTACCGGCTTCTCCTTGACAATCACTGTATGCTCTGCCTGGCTCACCAATCCCCTGCTTGATTCATACAATTGAGGATAGGAATGCAGAACGCCTTCCCTTACTAAGAATGGTAGTAAGTATTTTGCCCTTTGGAATTCTTTTTCAAGCCATCTTCCTGCAAATGGCAATGTGTTGTATTCTTTTGCAATGTATGCAACCATCTTTCTTGCATTCATGTCCCTTACTGGCTTTGCAGACATCAGCCTGTATATGCCTGACGGCTTTCCTTCTACAACCTTGCCTGAGCTTCCATTTGTTGCAAACGGCTCAATTGCTATTATCTGCCCTTCTGTTAATGTTCTTTTATCACCATTATCATAATTAGGTATGCTTATTCCTGAATGCAATTTATATTCAGAAACACCATGGCCGCAGAGGTTGCGTATTGACATAAATCTTCTTTTTGCTATTGCATTTTCAATTGCTTTTCCTATTTCATGCAATTCTCTTCCAGGTGTGCATAAAGGGATTGCAGCATTTAATGCGTCTTCAGCAGCCTGTATTAATTCTTTATTATTCCCTACTGTTCTTGAAGTGTCTCCGATGCAGCCGTTTACATGCACTCCTACATCTATCTTTAATATATCCTCTTCAGTGAATAAAGTGTCGTCATCTGTTGAAGGCGCGTAATGCGCTGCAATGTGGTTTAATGACAGATTCACAGGGAATGCAGGCTTTCCGCCTTTTTCCTTTATCATTGCCTCTGTTTTCTCTGCTATTTCCAACAGCTTTATTCCCGGCTTTGCAATTGAGCATGCGTAATCCAGGCATTCTCCTGCTATCTTTCCAGCCTTAATCCAGTCTTCCATAGGTTTTTCTAAGAAACTCAAGAATTATAAAGTTATTTATTCTGGTTTTCAAGCCTTTCAAGGACAAAATCCCTGTCTACCACAAGCTCTTTTTCTCCGCTGCCCGGAAGCTCATATAAAGCCTTGTCAAACACAATCTCACAAATTGTGCTTAAACCCCTTGCCCCCTCATCCTGGCTCATTGCGTGCTCTGCGATTGCATCAAGCGCAGCATCCTCCATCTTAAGTTTAATCTTAGCATGCTCAAAAAGAACCTCATATGTTTGCATTATTGCGTCCTTGGGCTCTGTAAGGATTGTGCGCAATTCCTCCTGTGTGAATTTTTTTAATTCCAGCTTTATTGGAAACCTGTTTAGGAATTCTGGCGCGAAACCATATTTTTCAAGAGCTCCTTTCAGCGCCATCCTGTGCTTTTTGGATTGCGCAAGCCCGCTTTCCATTTGCCTAAAGCCCACTGTTTTTCCGCCATCTTCCTCTTCCATTAGTTCAGAAAGGCTTCCTGTTGCAGATCCCTGCGAGAAAGAGCCGCCTGCAATGAACAGAATATGATTTGTATCCACCTGGATTAATTTATGGGTTGTGATAGGGATACTCATTACAGTTCCTTCAAGCGGCCTTAATAGCTGGTGCTGCACAGCCTGCCCTCCGACATCGGCGGTGCTTGTGCTGGGGTTTCTTTTTTTCTTGTCAATCTCATCAAGGTATATTACCCCTCTTTGTGTTTTTTCAATGTCTTTTTCCGCAGCAAAATACAAGTCCCGCACAATATCTTCGACATTAGCTCCATGATAACCAGCTCCTGTTAATGGTGTTGAGTCAAAAACAATAAACGGTATATCCATGTTTAATGCCCTTGCCAGCACAATGGCTGTGACAGACGCAACATATGTCTTGCCGCAGCCTGTCGGGCCTATTACAAATATATTGCTTTTTTTCATTCTTGTATCGCCGTCTTCAGAAGCCTTTAAGCGCAGCGCATGGCGGAAAATTCCCTGCGCCATTGTCTTTTTAATATGCTCCTGCCCTATAATATACTCATCAAGGTGTGCTTTTATTACCCTTGGCGGGGGGACTATAATTTCTTTTTTCCCTCCTTTTTTTGGAGAATGCAGGGCAAGCTCTTTTGGAATCAATCCAAAATCTTTCCTGATTACCTTGAATTTCCTGAGCTGGATTATCATCAGCTGATTATAGTCAGGGTTCTTGCGAAGGAACTGCAGCCCTTTGTCATACGCTTCTGCAATTGTTGCATTTAACCCTTTAAGGTTTGGCTGAATATCATATGCCTTATCAAGCAATCGAATTACTGTCGGCTCTGACATAGGCACATTCTCCATCATGTACTCTGCATACCTGTGGAGTGCGGGAGCGTTAATCATCAGCTCTTCCTGCCTTAAGTTTATCATTGCAAAAAATGCAATGCCTCTCTCTTTTCCGTCGCCAAAATCAGGCAGCCATATCTTCTGGCCAAAATGCTGAATAAGGAAATCAGGGTCGTCATATTTCAGCTGGCATGCCTTTACCATGCTTGTATATGCCTCATCATACTGCTTCTCAAGGCACTGGAAAGCGTACATTGAGGCGTGCAGCCTTCCGTCTTCAGGGAATATGGACAATGCTGTTTTTCCGACAGATATCGCATCCTTAACAAGATAAGCGCCTTCATTTGGGGATATCCTTCCAAGAAAATTCATGTATGCAAGGTAATTGTCAGCTGTTTCCTGCAATCCTATCATCTCTTGGTAGTATCCTGATATGCGCCGGAACTCCTTGACCTTTGCTTCAGGCGCTGCCTGGCTTCTAATCTTATGGGAGCATTTTATTGCAAAATCAAGAATAGTAAGCCTTTCCTCAAGGGTTTCTGCCTCTGCAAGGGCTGTCTCAAGAAGCTCCCTTGATTCCCTGTATTTGCCCTCAAGAAAATCCCTTACAGCATCAGCCTTGTGCGCCTGATAATGCTCGCGGGTTGAATAAACCCTTGAAATGCCTTCACAGCTGATTACTTCCCTTACCTGAGTGGTAAGATCCTTACTATCCTCAGCCCCCATATTGCCAGTTATCTTCTTGAGGTTTATAAATATTTCCTCTATTTTGCCTGTTTCAGCAGCATTAGCAAAGCTTTTAATTGCCCCCTGCTTTCACAGCTTCATGAAGGGATTTATCACATGCTCAACATACAGGGTATTGGATGAAAAGCCGTATGTGTTTTTATATGGCAGAATGGAGAATAATGAGGCTTTTGCAGCTGTAATCCCATACAAGCCTTATTTCTATATACTGCAGAAGGATGTGAAAAAAGCTGAGAAGCTGGAAGAGATTGAATCTGAGAAGACAAAGCTTAAGAATTTCAATGGGGAGATGGTAACAAAACTAATTGCACAAAAGCCATCTGACGTGCCTGAATTAAGAAAATTGTTTGAATCAAACGGCATTATGTGCTATGAGGCTGACATAAGATTTGCACAGAGATTTTTGATTGATTCTGACCTTAAGGGAAGCATTGAGATTGAAGGGGATGCTGATTACCAGGATAATATAAAGGTTTTTAAAAATCCCTTATTAAAGCCAATTGAGTTTTGGCCAAAACTTAAAGTGCTCTCAATTGACATTGAGACAAGCGGCAATGCGGGAGAAGTGTATGCTATTTCACTGGCTTCTGATGGATATGAAAAGGTATTGATAAGGGCTGACAAGAAGCTGAAAAATGCTGTTCCCTGCAAATCAGAAGAGCATTTGCTTGAAACATTTCTTGAAGAGCTGAATAAATTTGACCCTGACATAATAACAGGATGGAACCTGATTGACTTTGACTTAAAGGTTTTGCAGGAAAGATTAAGGGAATATGGATTGGACTTGACAATCGGGAGAGGAAATGCAAAATGCAGATTAAGGATTGAGAAGGATTTCATGCGCGAGTCAAGGGCAGACGCAGAAGGCAGGATAATAATAGACTCAATGCACTTGTTAAGGGGGGCTTTTATCAAACTGGAAGATTACAGGCTTGAGACAGCTGCAAGAACTTTTCTTAATGAGGGAAAATCAGTCCAGTTCAAGGACAAGGCAAAAGAGATAGAGCAGATGTTTAAGAAAAACCCTCAAAAGCTTGCTGAATACAACCTGCAGGACGCAAGGCTTGTGATAAAAATCATTGAAAAGTCAAATGCATTGAACCTTGCAATTGAACGCAGCCTTTTGACTGGAATGCCAATTGACAGGGTGTCTGCTTCAATTGCCTCTTTGGATTCACTTTACATAAGGGAGGCGAAAAAGAGGGGGATTGTCTGCCCGTCAATGAATTACATTGAAAAAAGCAGCATGGTTAAGGGGGCTTTTGTGATGGAGCCAAAGCCTGGAATTTATGATTATGTTTTAGTATTGGATTTTAAGTCATTGTATCCTTCAATCATAACCACATTTAACATTGATCCCTCATGCTATTCTGAGAACTGCTCTAAAGGAATGGTGAAAGCTCCGAACAATGCCTGCTTTAGAAATGAAAATGGCATATTGCCTTCAATAATCCACAAGCTGTGGGTTTCAAGGGATGCTGCAAGGAAAAGAAAGGATGAGCTTGCAAGGTATGCTATTAAGATACTGATGAACAGCTTTTACGGCGCAATGGCCTCCCCTAACTCAAGGTTTTTTAACATGGCGATTGCAAACGCAATTACTGCCTTTTCAAGGGAGATAATACAAAATACTGCTGAAGAAATTAAGAAAAAGGGATATGAAGTGATTTATTCTGACACCGATTCCTGCTTTGTTGTATCAAAAGCAAAATCATTTGAAGAGGCGCAGGCGATAGGGGATAAGCTTGCAAAACAGGTGAATGATTTTTACAAGAATCATGTGAAAAAGAAGTACAAGAGGGAATCTTTTTTAGATATGGAGTTTGACAAGTGCTTTGTGAAGTTTTTAATGCCGAGATTAAGGAAAACAGGCGTTGGAGCTAAAAAAAGATATGCTGGATTGCTTATGAAGGATGGGAAAGAGACTGTTGACATAACCGGGCTTGAGTTTGTAAGGGGAGACTGGACAGAGCTTGCAAAGAAATTCCAGTATGAATTATTGGACAGGCTGTTCCATGACAAGCCATTGTTTCCTTTTATTGCCGAGTTTGTTAAAAAGATGCACAAGGGGGAATTTGACAGCAGGCTTGTTTACAGGAAAACAGCAAGAAAGAACATTGATGAATACACAAAAACAACCCCTCCCCATATTAAGGCTGCTCGCAAGATGGAAAAGGTTGAAAGCAATATCATTGAATATATAATGACAGAGGACGGGCCAGAGCCCTTGTCTAATATCAAACATGCAATTGATTATGAGCATTACCTGAAAAAGCAGCTTAAGCCGATAGCTGACGCAATTCTTTGCTTTTCAAACCAGACATTTGAGGATGCGATGAAAGGCACAAGCCAGCAGACTTTGGGCAATTATTGACTGCATGATATAAATGCTTATAAATTATCAGTAGATTAGAGGGATTATGGCCTACCTTTCGGAAATCCATGCCTGCCGCTGGATAAAAGACCCTGTCAAGCTTTATATTTCTTTTACTGCTGCTGACAAGCATGCAGCGCTTGCTTCGGATATTGCAGTTGCTGTTACAAAGGTGCTGCAGGAGGACCACAGGGCATACCTCTCAAAATACGCCGGGTTTGCAGGCAAAAAAATAGTATATGCTGATTCTAATCCGGATTCAGGCTCAAGCGAGCATGAAAACTGGCATATATTCCTTGAGAGAAGGAAGCTGAGCCCGGCTGCAGGGGAATTTATAGAAGAGGCAAGCTCATATGTAATAGATGATTTGGAAACAGACAAGTCATCCTGCCAATACCTTAAACATCTTAACTGGAGCCAGGAGTTTGTAAAGACTTATCTGGCAATGCAAAACCGCCCTATTTCAGAGCTTGAAACTATTCTGCGGCAGTTTGCAGGCATTGTCCCTGAATGGAACGAGGAGGTAATGAAAGGCTCATGCCCCTGGATGCGTTTCACAGACGAGGCAAAATATTTCCTTCTTTACCATCTCTGCTTTGACATTGCTTTCGGAAGGACAATGCAGGAGGCAAAACGGATTTACGCCACGTCGCTCAAAATCACAAAGAAAAAAGGCGTTGCAGCCGGGATAAGGCATTTAAGAAGGCGCGCTTCAAAAGCTGTTTCTGACATGTATGATTTTGATTTTGATATAGGCGGCTATTATCCAAACTACCCTTCTCTTGTGGAATACAGGTTTTTCGGAAAAGAAGGCATGATTATAGAAGCCTGCGGAAAATATTCCTCCTGGATAGCTCCTCTTGAAAGGGAAATAAAGAAAAGAGGGCTTGTGCAGGACAAATAATCTTGCAGAATATAAAAACTTATAAAGCTTTAAAAGATTACGCTGCTTATGGTGTCAATTCTTGAGGTGATGGCATGCCATAGGGTAAAGGACCCTGTCCGCTTTTATCTTCACACTACTTCTGAAGGGGAATATGAGTTTCACGCAAGGGATTTTGCTGAAACTGTTGCAAGAAAGCTGATGGAGCATAAAAGGGCTTACCTCGCCACTGTTTCCGCATTTGCAGACGGCGGAGAAATAGTTTCCACAGGGGAAATGGATGAAGGCGCCCAGGCGCATGAGAATTGGCACGACTACCTGGAGGATAACAAGTTTCAATCTGACGCAGGCGACTTTATAGAAGAGGCTAGCGCTGCTGTGATTGAATCTGTTCTTGGCGGATATGGAGACAAGTATCTTGAGCCAAGCAAGAGATTTCTCCAGCTTCATCTTCTTGTGCAGAGAAGCGGCGGGGATGAGCTGGAAAAAATACTTGAAAAGTTTTTTGTAGGCGACAGGGAGCTGGTATATGAGGCTGACAAGCTGATAATGGCTGACTCATGCCCTTGGCTGAGCTATCTTGCGGAAGCGCCTTATTTCCTTCTTTATGGGCTTTGCTTTGACATCTGCGCAAAGAGGGGGCTAACATCTGCAAAAAGAATATATGGGACTGCGTTAAAAAAGGCTAAATATAGGGGTGTTGGCGCTGGATTGAACCATCTCAGGCAGCATGCGACTTCAACTGTGGCAGACCTTTATGACCTTGACTTGTCTGATATTGGCGGCTATTTGCCAAGCCTTCCAAAAAAGAAGTACAAATTCTTTAATGAGAAACTAATAGTTGAGGTTTGCTGTGCATATAAATCATGGGCTGAGATTGTTAAAAAAGAGATAAGGAAAAGGAAATTCAAATAAATTCTTTTAATTGTTTTAGATTTGGCTTGAACACAAAAGCGTTTGCAGTGTCAAACCATCCGCACATGAAGTTTTCAATTGGAATATTTGTTCTTTTGCTCAGCATTAATGCGTAGAAATAAGTCTGTGTTGCGGCGTATTTCTCTTTTTCAGCATTTGGCTTGTAGTCCCATACCCATATTTTATTGTTTTCAATCCTTAAGATGTCAATGTGCCCTGTCAATGGCTTTTTTTCTTTGAATAGATTATCGAACTTGTCTTCTTCTTTTGGCATGAGCCAGACAGGCACTTCGATAGCTACTGTTTTTTTATCGTTTTCAAGCATGAACATCTGCACTTTCATGTGCTCGCTCTTAAAGCGCTCTGCGTTTATCCCTCTTCCATATTCTGTAAGAAAGCTTACTTCATGGTCATTGTGGCGCCTGATATCAAGGCTGGGCATCTGGAATTTCAATCTTGAGCCTCTTGGGCCTTCTGTGAAGTATTTGTTTGGGCAGCTGCTGAAAAGGCCGTCCATGTAATCTTTTAATTGCGAAAGTCCATTATCAAGCAATTTGCTTGTCTTATGCTCGTGAATAGCATAATCATACTTCCATCCGTGCCAGAATGTCTTTTGCTTAATCATCCCTTTTCAGGTTGCTTATTGTTTGCATTGATATAAATGTTTGCATTTTTCCTTTTAAGCAAATCCAAGAACCAAGCAAATAGTTTTTATACTCGTTTTATATTCTTTTTCTTATGGGAGTAAAGCTTACTGAGATAATTCCAAGAAGGGAGCTGAAGTGGGAAGAGCTTAAGGGAAAGAATATTGCGATTGATTCGCCCAATGTTTTGTATCAGTTCTTAAGCTCAATACGGAAGCCTGACGGAACACTCCTTACTGACTCAAAAGGCAATGTGACAAGCCATCTTGTTGGATTGTTTCCAAGGACAATAAGGCTGCTGGAATATGGGATAAACCCTATATTTGTTTTTGACGGAAAGCCTCCTTTGCTGAAGAAGCAGGAATTGGAGAGAAGAAGGGGGCTGAAGGAGAAGGCAAAGGAGAAATATGAAGATGCAAAAGAGGAAGGCAATGAAGCTGAAATGCTCAAGTATTCAAGGCAGTCTGTGAAGCTTACAAAAGGGATGATTGATGAGGCAAAGCAATTAGTAAAAGCTTTTGGATTGCCCGCTGTGCAGGCTCCTTCAGAGGCAGAGGCGCAGGCTTCCTTGATTTGCAGGAATTCAGATGCCTGGGCTGTTGCTTCGCAGGATTATGATGCATTGGTTTACAGCACTCCCCGCGTAATACAAAATCTGACTCTTGCTGAGAAAAGGAAACTGCCGAACGGAAGCTATGTTAAGATATATCCTGTCATGATTGAGCTGAAACAGGCATTGTCTGCATTGCAGCTAAATGAAGAGCAGCTTTTAGTGCTTTCTGTACTTGTTGGCACTGACTTTAATCCAGGCGGAGTAAAAGGAATAGGCCCTAAAAAGGCCTTGAAACTTGTTAAGGAGAAATCACTGGCTGAGATTGAAAAAGAGGTTGATGGGTTTGACTTGAATGAGATAATGGATGTTTTCAGGGGAATGAAAACAGACAAGGACTATGATATCAGCTTTAATCCTGTAGATGAAGAGGCAATAAAGAAGATTTTAATTGACAAGCACCAGTTCTCTGTGGAGAGAGTTGAATCAGGTCTTGAGCAATTAAGAAAGCAAAAAGAGGAAAAAAAGCAAAAAACTTTGTTTAGCTTTTAGAATCCAAAGCTGTTTGTGAACTCAACCACTTTCCTGTACTCTTCAAGGAATTTGCATCCTTTTTCTGTGATTGTGAACATCTTGTTGCCTGACTTAGGGTCTTCTGCTTCCATGAGCATGCTGTTTGTCTTTAATTCATCAATATACCGCTTCATGCCGTCATGGGACAGGTTAGACTTGTAGAGCAAGTGTGTTGGCTTTATCATGCCCCTTTTATCCTGTATTGATTTCAGGATATCATATATGATTTCCAGCTTATTTCTTCTTTCTGCCATGTTTTCCCCCGTTATCTCCCTTCTGAACCCTTGTAAACATCAACAGCAAAAGCCCGAATCCCATCAGCTGCAGGAAATGCCCTACTGCGTAAAGCATAGGCGTAACATATACCATTCCAATCAGGAACAGCTCTGCAAAGCCAAGCAGGTAAAAGCTTGAAAACACAAGCCCTGCATTAAGTGTTCTTTTTTCCTTGTAATTCTCATAAAACTGCCATGCCATGAATCCCAAAAGCAGCAATGAAATCATGTGGAACTTTATGTAATACTGGTATGCAAATGCCACAAGCATCAGCATTAATGCAAAGAGCAGGGCTATTAATCTCCTCTGCTGAAGCTTCAGCGCAACTGCAAGCAAAAGCATGAACCCTGTTAATATGAAGAATATATGCCCCATGTAAAGGAAGTTTGCCACGTTAAGTTCATTTAGCCTGCTTATGACGCCGTCATACACGCCTAAAAACACAAGCAGGTTTGATAATGAGATTGTGGCATATCCTGCTGCGAGAGAAAGGAATCCAACACTAAAATATTTGTATTTCCTGTCTTTTGCAAGTATATATGCCTTGTAGCTGAAGCCGGCAATCAAGAGAGTTACCAGCGCAAACACTATCTGCATTACTGATCCTGCAGTGTAAAACCATTCTGGACCGTTTATTGATACTATCATTTGTTTCCCCCTAGGACATTGTTTTAATGAGGTTATTTATATACTTTACTATTAAGTGGCTATTTTTAGGCCCCATTTCCCATTCATTTTGCCTTTTGGCCCTTTATAAGCTTTACGCATTAGCATTACAGATAAGCTCTTCACATGCCTTAATAAAGGCTTTGGGAATAATATCTATATAACAATCGAAGAGCACAACCCTATCTCTTCATGTTTTAAAGACGGGCGGGGGAAAACACCTCTTTTCCCAAACTGAATTCTTCCCCGCCCCCTTTTCTTCTTCAGAGAACTTTATAGCATCTACAAATTTCTCTAAGAGGCTTTTGGGAATCTTTTAGGTAATCCTTTGCCAAAAGTATCTTTAGAAACAATTATAATGTCTTCTTAATCTCTTATTGTCATGAAAGCTGTAAAGGTTGAGAAAAGCAAGGCACAGCCTGTGATTGAGATGCTTAGGGCTAAAGGGCTTTTTGACTATTCAAGGCAGATTAACTTTGGAAAGGATTTTTTTGTTATACCTGTATTGTCTTCAAAAGGCCTCAAAGGGCTTGAGCTTGTTGAGGCCAGGTTGAAAAAAAGAATTAGGAAGGCTAGAACTTTATTTGAGGCTTTAAAGGATAAAATGAATGCAAAAGAGCTTGAGGCTCTTCCGCGGGCTTTTGACACAATAGGGGATATCGCCATTGTTGACATTCCTGCTGAATTGGTTAAGAAAGAGGCATTGATTGGGAAGGCTCTTTTGGAGCTGAACAGGCACATAAAGGTTGTTGCAAAAAAGGTTGGAGTGCATACAGGTGTTTACAGGACTCAGAAGCTTAAGGTGATTGCAGGGGAAAAGCGGAAAGAAACTGTCTGCAAGGAGAATAATATCTTGCTAAAGCTTGATGTTGAGAAGTGCTATTTTTCACCGCGCTTGTCTACTGAAAGAAAGAGGGTTGCTGACTTGGTTAAGAAAGGGGAGGCTGTTTTGGTGATGTTCTCGGGTGTTGCTCCTTATAATTGCGTTATTGCAAAGAATACATTGGCTAAATCTGTTTATGGAATTGAGATTAATCCTTCTGCGCACAAGTATGGGTTGGAGAATGTTAAACTGAATAAATTGAATAATGTTCATTTGTATTGCGGTGATGTGCGGAAGGTTGTTCCTTCATTAGGAATGAAGTTTGACAGGATTATAATGCCATTGCCGAAAAGCGCTTCTGAGTTTCTTGATGTTGCTGCTTTGGCTGCAAAAGACAAAGTGGTTGTGCATTTCTATGAAATACTTGACATAAGGGATTTTCCAGGGAAGTGCGTGGCTGAGATTAAAAAGCATTTCCCAAGGGCAAAGCTGTTGAATGCAGTGAAAGCAGGGGATTATGCCCCTGGCATGATTCGCGGATGCGTTGATTTTATGGTTTGACTTCTGTTATTAGTAATGTTTATATAGTGGTGGAATGCAAGGGTTTAATGGTATTAGGGGGTATTAATGACAGCAATAGGAAAAATAATAGTTGGATTGGGCTTGATTGGGGCTTTTGTTGCTTTTGATTCAACCTGCGGAAGGCAGGCTTGTATTGAGGCGTGCACAAGGCAGGCAGGGGCTGAGCCTAATGGAGATCCTGTTGGAGCTGCTATTTCAAGGTTTTTGGATAATCTTCCCCTGTCCATTTATCAGTCTGTTTCTGGCAATGAAATATATATTCCATTTAAGGCTTATAATCCGGCGAGAGGAGAGAAATGAGCTATTCGCGCTTTTCAACAGGCAATGCGGAATATTGGCTTAACATGGGAACAGGCCATGACCTAATGATGTATGAGCCTGTTTTTTCAGAAGGCAGGATATCCAGCCTGGATGCTATTGTCATTGAAGACTGCGGGATTGGCCCGATAATGCTTTCTGATTCTGACTCTGAAAATGCTGTTCTTGTAAGGGCTGCAAAAAGAAACAGAGTGGATATTTATTTGCTGGATATTATTGTAAGAGAAGATATTGCAAAATATGTTGATTTTGAACATTCTGCAAAAGTTGCCGGGCTTGTTGGAGCCTTCCTATGTGCAGCTGCTGGTTCTTTGCTAAGGCATAAAAAAAAGCTTACGCGCAGAAGAATGATTGGCTTGCTTGGCGGCGCTTTGGCATCTGCCGCAGTTGCCGCAACAGGATTTTTGCCTGTTTCTGCTGTTTCTTCACTTCAGGAACAGGGGGTTGAGGCGTCTGAATTTGACATGGATGTAGTTTCCCTGGAAACGCAATTAATCCAAACAGAAGGCATTACATTGAGAAATGCAGTGAATGCGCGGAAGATAGAAGAATATCTTGCTCCTATGTTAAGGCAAAATCTCGGAAGGAAGCCAAGGATAGCGCTTGTTTACGGCCCATTGCATGCTGGCGTGAAGAATTATCTGCAAGATAAGCAAGCCAGGGATAGTATAATAAGAGAATTTGAAAATGTAATTGCAGAGTTAAAGGATAATCCTGTTCTTGAAAGGGTATTAAATACCATTCATCAATATATTCCTACTGAATCAGGGCATGGCTTTGTAGCTGTTGAGCACAAATGCGACTGCTTTTAGCCTTTAAACCCAATTCCTAACAGATAAACTTCCATGCTTCTCTGCCGTGATGCTTCTGGCTTTACTGTTTTTGTGAATGTGAAATGCTTTGTTATTTTATTAAAGAATTCCTGGTATCCTTCTCCCTGAAAGACTTTTATTAATAGGTTTCCATTTACTTTTAAGTGCTTTTTTGCCATCTTGAATGCTGTTTCTGACAGGTCCAATGACCTTGCAACGTCTAAGCTCCTGTTTCCGGAGGTTTTTGGGGCTAAATCGCTCAGGATAACCTCAAAGGCGCCTTGTATTTTAGCTATGGTTTTATTTTCTAATACACTGCCTTGAATGAACTCTGTGTTTTCTATTGGTTCTATCTCTGCTAAATCAATTCCTAATACTTTGTTTGCGCCTATTCTTTTTGCCGCTATCATCCAGCCGCCTGGCCAGCAGCCTAAGTCTAATATATTGTCATTTCTCTTTATTATATGGTACTTATTGTTGATTTGCAGCAGCTTGTATGCGCTTCTTGCTCTTAATCCTTCTGATAATGCCTTGTCTGTGTATTTGTCGTGCATTTTATTCAACCAGAATAGCCGGCTTCGCCGGCATTGATGCTTTTGCCTTTTGCTCTTTGCTTTTTTTTGCCTCTAGAACATCCACATTGCAGCTGAATTCCTTTTCAAATGAAGCTTTTGATTCTTTCAATGCTTTTAATTCGTCTTTTTGAGTGAATTGGATATCACTTTCAATTGCTTTTTGCAGCATCTTCCCTATATCCTGGCCATGCTTTTTCATTTTTGGGTTCTGCATTACTATTTTCATTAATTCTCCTGTGTTTCTTGTGTTTGCCGCTTTTGCTATTCCAAATAATTCATACTTCCATTTGTCAGCTATGAATAATGTGATTTTCTTTGGTTTTTCTATCCTTGCAAGCTCCATGACTTTTCTTATGTCTGATGTCAGGCTTTGGCTGAAATCCTCTGTTGCTTCCTCTTTCAGGTTTCTCTTCTTTTCATTGTACAGCGGCCATTTCATTGTTGACACGAATGGTTTTTTGCCTATCTTTTCCCAGCATTCCTCGCAGATGTGGGGCATGAATGGCGATGCGATTATGCATAATGTTTCCATTGCTTTTTTCCATGCTTTTTCACTTGTATTTTCTTTTGCTTTTTGCAGATAATTCACATATTCCATCAGTGCAATGACTGAGCTGTTAAACTTAAACCCTTCAATACCCTCTGTGACTGCTTTTATTACACCCTGCGTTCTGCTTGTGACTGCCTTGTCTTTAGAGCCTTGTTTACTCCGCTTCGCTTCGTTCTCAGGTCCGCTTTGTCGCTCTGGCTCCAAGCCTCCCTTCGCCTTGCTCGGAAGACTTCGCTCTGCTCGCAGACCTTTCTTTGCTGTTATTTTTTCCTCAAACAATGAAAGCATCCTGTGCATAATCCTTGAACTGCCTTCAATGCCTGCAGCGCTCCACTCCATTTCTTTTTCAGGCGAAGCGACAAACATGAGGAATAATCTTGCTGTGTCAATGCCATATTTTTCAGTGATGTCATCCTGCGTGACTGTGTTTCCAGCGCTTTTTGACATCTTTTTTCCGTCCTTGTATACCATGCCCTGGTTGAACAATGCATTGAAGGGTTCGCTGCACTTTATCATCCCCAAATCCCTTAATGCCTTTGTGAAGAACCTTGAATAGATTAAATGACCCACTGCGTGCTCTATGCCGCCGATATACTGGTCAACAGGCATCCAGTATTCCACTGATTTTTCATTGAACGCTGACTTTTTCTCTTTTGGTGAGCAGTACCTGATGAAGTACCAGCTGCTGTCCATGAACCCACCCATTGTGTCTGTTTCCCTTCTTGCCTTGCTTTTGCATTTCGGGCATTTGACTCTCTGGAATTTTTTGCTTGTAAGCATTGGATTGCCCTTGCCTGTGAATGAAACATCTTCAGGAAGCAGTAAAGGAAGTTTTTCTTCTGGAACTATTCCGCATTTTTCGCAGTAAATCATCGGGATTGGAGTCCCCCAGTACCTCTGCCTTGAGATGAGCCAGTCCCTTATCTTGTAATTGACTGTTCTTTTTCCAAGATTGTTTTTTTCAATGAATTCTGAGATTTTTTCAATTGCTTTTTGGCTTTCAATGCCATTGAATTCCCCTGAGTTTACTAATATTCCTGCCTCTGTGTAGGCTTTTTCCATGTCAGCTTCTTTCAGTGTTTTGTTTTTCGGCTGGATTACAACCTTTAACGGCAATGTGTATTTCATTGCAAACTCAAAATCCCTCTGGTCATGCGTGGGAACAGCCATTACCATGCCTGAGCCGTATTCAGCCAATACAAAGTTGCCTGCCCACACAGGTATTGTTTCTTTTGTCAATGGATTAACTGCGTATTTGCCTGTGAAGACTCCTTCCTTGCCTAATTCATCAATCTCTTCCCTTGATTTTGCCTTTTTGCATTTCTCAGCAAATAGCATTATTGCAGCTTCCTGCTCTGTCCCGCTCACAAGCTCTTTTAATTTTGGGTGCTGGGCTGATATTACCATGAATGTAACGCCATAGATAGTGTCAGGCCGTGTTGTGAACACAGGCCATACTTGGTTGTCAATTGTGAAGTTTAGGATTGTGCCATGGCTTTTTCCAATCCAGTTTTTTTGTATTTCCTTGAGCTGCTCTGACCAGTTGAGATTTTCCATGGTTTTCAAATATTCCTCTGTGTAAGCAGTTGTTTTCAAAAACCACTGGTCTAATTCCTTGATTGTGACTTCTGAGCCGCAGCGCCAGCATTTCCCAGCCTCAACCTCTTCATTTGCCAATACTGTGTCGCATGAGTCGCAGTAATTCACAGGCGCCTTTTTCCTGTATGCTAATCCTTTTTCAAATAATTTTATAAAGAAATACTGGTTCCATTTGTAGTATTCAGGCCTATGTGTTGCTAATACCCTGCTCCAGTCATAGCTGTTCCCTAATGCTTTTTGATAAGCCATTATGCTTTTTATTGCGCCTTCTGTATATTCTTTTGGATGGATTCCTGCTTTTTTTGCAGCGTTTTCAGCCGGCAATCCAAATGAGTCATAGCCCATTGGGTAAAGAACATTAAATCCCTGCATTCTTTTTAATCTTGCAACCACATCACCCATTGTGTAGTTTCTCACGTGCCCCATGTGCAGGTATGAAGCTGATGGAAATGGGAACATCTCAAGAACATAGTATTTTTTCTTCTTTGGATTCTCTTTTACTTTGAATATCTTTTTTTCTTCCCAGCGCTTCTGCCATTTATCCTGTATTGCCTTGAAGTCCATTGAGGGATAAGAGTGTAAATTGTTATATAAAGCTTACGTCAGAGAAAGCCGGCCTCCGGCGTGAATGGGGGTATTTAAGACAATATAATAATTCATAGCTTTTATAAATATGCAAACAGTTTGATTATCATGCAACCTAAAACTAAACTAATTAAAGCCGCTATAAAACTCATAAAAAAATCAAAAAAAGCCTTAAAAGAGACTTCAATGCAGGACTTGGTAGAAGCCTCAGCAGGATATAAAGTCATTCCTTTTAATAAAATTAAACATAAAAAGATTTTATTAGAAATAATCGCATTAGGGAGAATTCTTGTTTCTTCTTTTAGAAATAAGGTAATAACACGTAAAAAGTATAACCGCGATTTAAATAAAAAAACAAAAGCATTTAGGAATAATGAAATTGGTGGTTATTGTGAATTTAAGATTAGAGAGGAATTTTATAAAAATAAAAGTAGATTTAAAGTTATTACTTATGTTTGACACTTTGAGAAGTCCCCCATCGATAAATCTATAAATTCTGACGTCTTTCATTTATAAAGAGCGTTGAGGAAAATGTTGGGGGCATTTCGCTCACATCACGAAGGAGGTGATACAAAATGCCCTC
>JAHJRD010000018.1 GCA_018830945.1 Nanobdellota archaeon
CCTATTGTGCAGTTCTTTCCAATCACAACAGGGCCTTCAATGTAAGCGCCTGACCTGACAACAGTTCCTTTTCCAATAACTATTTTCCCTTTTACAACAGCGCCTTTTTCTATTTCACCCTCATTGCTTTCTTTGATGTCTTCAATCATTATTTCAGTCGCATCTAAAAGCGCCCAGGGGTATCCTGTCGGAAGCCAGTAGCCTTTCAATATCAAAGGAAACACTTTTTCGTCTTTACACAGTTTTCTTACTGCATCAGGAATGTAGAACTCTTTCTGCCCTTCTTTTTTTTCAAGTGGATATTCAAAAATCTTTTTGTCAAGAGCATATCCCCAAGCTCCGGCAAGATTGCCTATATATTCTTGCGGCTTTTCAACCATATCTTCAATAAAGCCATCTTTTCCTATTTTTGCAATGCCAAACCTTTCTGGAAATTTTGTTTCCATCAATGCTGCGCAGTACCTGTGCTTTGCAGCTTCTTTTATGTCGTCAGGATGCGGAATGTCATCTCCATATAATAATATAAACCTGCCTTTCAGCAAATCTTTAACAGAATGCAGTGCATGCAATGTCCCTAATTGCTCTTTCTGTTCAGCATAAACAAGATTCATTCCCCTGTAAGAATCGCCAAACGCCTCAACTATCATCTCTTTCTTATATCCAACAACAACAATTGTTTCCTTAACACCGCATTCAAGCAATGCGTCCAGCAAATGCGCAAGTATCGGCTTGTTCAGAATCTTCAATAACGGCTTTGGCTTTGTCAAAGTCAATGGATAAGTCCTTGTTGATTTTCCAGCTGCTAATATTACTGCCTGCATAGGAAACAGCTATAAAAACAGCCTATAAAAAGATTATGGATTCCTATGCTAATACCCTAAATGTTTCCCAATAGCCTTAAGAATATTATTTATTTTCAGGATGCCGTCATTTCCGTCCTGCCTTGTATAACCATAAATAAGCACCCCGAGCATTTCAGGGACCCCGTCCCTAAAGCCGATAACCAATCCGCCTGAGTCACCTGGATTGCCCTGGTTTGATATTATAAACTGCCCGTCTCCGGGGTCGGGGGGTGTTGTATCTTCTCTAACACCTATTGTTCCGTCTCTCGCATTTGAGTCAATGTTCCCTGAAAATCCAAGCAGGTAAACATAATTTCCAGGCGTGATTACATCACTGTCCCCGAACCTGAAAGGGAAATAAGGGAGCTCAGCTGGTTTTTTCAGCCTGAGCAATGCAACGTCATCAATTCCCCCTGTTGCTATCAGCTCCAGCGGATATTTCTTTCCGTTATATGATATGCTGAATTCAGCCTTGTTCACCCTGATGAATGGGGGAGGGCTTACGTCAACACAATGCTGTGCGGTAATCACATAGCCTTCTTCAATAAGTGTTGACGAGCAAATGCCGTCTAGGTCTTTTGTTTCCCTCATCCCGTTTGATTCAATATCCAGCGTTTGGTTAAATAAATAGATGCTGCTCTGCGCCGTGGCCACATATCCCTGGGTAAAATCAATGCATCTTGAGTCAAAATCATATTTGCCGTCATGGCACTGCGCAAAGAATGTCTCTTCAATCGGCTCTGGATGTAATTCCTGCTGCTGGATCCGCCCTGTACGTCTTGGATATGTCTGCCTTTCCTGCTGAACTTGTGCTGTTTCATGAGGATGAAGATAAGTATTTTCAGGCAAAGCCATTTGACAGCCAAGACCCAAAGCAAGAATACTTCCGAAGAGGGCCCCTCTTTTCATCATTTGTATATGGTGATATTAATATATAAATCCTTGCTTTTTAAATCAATATATTATTATACCCTAAAAGTTTATAAAACATCAAAAACCCATAACATCTGCCTCTATATGCGGGGGTTGCAGAGCCTGGTCAAATGCGCAGGACTTAAGCAGAGGACAAGCTTGCGTGTGCAAGCTCCCTTCGGGGAAATCCTGTCCTTTAGTAGGTACGAGGGTTCAAATCCCTTCCCCCGCATTTCTTTATCTTCTTAATTCAAATAGGTTGAAGTTTTTAGAACTAAAACTATGCAGGAGCAGCAACCCTTGCTTCCAGCATCTTGCCTGAACATGGCACATAGGTATTTTTCCCTGCCTTTATCTCAGGAATGATTTCAACAGTGTTTATTTTCCCTACTGCAGTTGCGTCAAAGCTTTCAGAGCCAATATCCAGTGATTTTGTTTCAAGTCCTTTTATTATAACACCCTGCTCTGTTGCTTCCACATTATTACCCTTAATGCGCAGGACAACTGCGTCTATGCGCTGCGAAGCAAGATTCTTAATCTTAAGATGCAGCCCTTCGCCTACCTGGTAAGCTTCCTCCACTTCAAACTTTACACTTTCGCATTTTATTTTTGTGGTTGCAAGCGCTTCCTCTTTCTGCGCCCTTTCTTCAATATATCCTCTGCTCCATACAATAACCATCCCAATAACAGCAACAGTAAACCCTACAAGCATTACAGTAGCAATCATGGGAGAAACGCCTTTTTTCTTAATTTTTTTTACGCGCATTGTATCACCAGTCTTTTAGTAGTGCAGCTTGCAAGCTTGCCTTTTGATATTTCAATTATCGGCAAAAGCTCCACACTTTTAGTATCGGCAGGAATACTTAAACCTATCGGTAAAAGCGGTAAAAGTCCTTGCTGCGGTTTGAATTCCGCAGTTTCTCCTCCGTCTTCATACCCTGTTGCCCTGTTTATTCTCACAATGAATTTCTTTATTGTTATTGTTCCTTTATTTTCAGCTTTAAGTTCAGAACAATCGTTATTTGCATTGACCAAAACCATTTTGCACTCTTCCCTTGCCTCAATATATTCTGCAGTGCTTTCAGTAAGCGTTGTTGTCTGGTTTCTTGCCCATATGATTCCCATTACTGAAAGCGAAACAAATAATGCAGTTGCCAAAATCCATGCAATCCATTGGGCGCCTTTTTTGTTCATGCGCATGTTATCCCTACCGGCACTTCAGGCACAAATACCCTTTCATTAAGACATTGAGTCAGGCTACCTTTTTCTTCTAAAATTGGAGAAAACTGCAGTCTTGCAATAAGGGAAAGAGGCAATTCAATTGCCACACCTGTTCGTGGTATTATGTCAACATCAGCCATGTCATGCGTTTCACTGCCGTCAAGATAATAAGCATCAGCCTTTACTTTATCTATTGTAAAGCTTCCAAGATTATAAATTTCTGCCGAGCATCCTGCAGGGTCATAATCAAAAGCAACATCAAACCCGACTCCTGAGCACTCCTCTTCTGTTCCAAATTTCCCGATTAATTCAGTAGTTTGCTTTTCAGAAGCCCTTGTGTACCATATTGTGACAAATGCGCCTAAAGCAACCGCCATCCCCATAAGAAGGACAAAAGCAATGATTGGCGCAATTGCCTTCTTTGAAATCATGCTGTCGGCTCCGTGCATACCATGCCGTAAGTATCCCACAGGCATATGGGGCTGTTTGCCTCGCATTCATCCTCATTGTTAATTAGGGGGCACTTGGGAATGCATTCTGCAGCCGGGCCAATTTTGCAGTAGCTGTATTTCGGAGCTTCAGTGCATGAGCCTGGCTCTGCGCAGTAATCTGCAAGCGTTGTGGCATCTCCAGTAGATGTAATAAAGCTTCCTTTTGTAAAAACTTTTCTCTGCCTTGCGTTTGTTTCCCAGCCGACAATGACAACCTCTGGCTGGTCTTTTCTCAGGTCAAACTTGTATGCAAGGTCTCCGATTGAAATTATAATCTCTTCTATAGGCAAGCCAGGATCGTAAGGAATCTGGCTTTCGCAGTTCCCCACTGCATTATAATAAACAGGCACATCAATCTGCAGCCCGTCAAAGCTTAATGTTGCAGGCACATTGCCATAGCAGCCTTCAATTGGCGGCTTATCATCGCATATTCCATCATTGCACCTTACTATAATCCTTTCCTTCAGGAAATTTCCTATGTACAAATTATTATTATAATCAAATATTGATATTAATTCAAACCTCGGGCTTTGCGCCTTTGCATAGCTTGCAAAAAGCAATGTGAAGTTCCTGAATGCAGGGAGAATATCCTCTTCTTCTCCTGCAACTGAATTCACAAGTTTTGCTGTCTCTGTCGCGTAATTATTTGCAATCCTTTCAAAATCACTCGCAATGTTTTCCTGCAGCGCCTTGTTTGAAACAGAAACCATGCCGAATATTATGATTGACATGATAATCGCAGCCAATACATACACCTGTCCCCTCTTATCCATTTTCACTCCGTTCAAGGGTTTCCTTCATTTTATTCGGAAACCATGCTAGAACTTAATGCAGTTTTATTTATATACCTTATTATTTTGGTTGTGGAGCTTGTGAAGTGGTATTGCCGGGCATTTGCTGCTGTACTGTTGCCTGCACCTTTGCAACCTCTGCCTGCTGCTCCTTTTTTTTCTTTTCCTTTTCCTTGAAATGCTCGGCAAGAACCATTACAAGAAGCACAAGAGTTACAATCCCTGAAGCTATTGCTATTATCCATGAGCCTTTTATGAAGTTTGAAAGCATTGAGGAAGCCATTTCCATTCCAGGCTCTTCAAGCCCTATTTCCTTAGTCTGCCTTTGCAGGAATATTGCCAAAAACATTCCTATCAGCGATAGCATGAATGCGCCAGCCACCCATCCTATATGCGTTGAAAACTTTTTTTCTTTTTTTTCAGTTTCGTCTTTTTCTTTTATATTTTTTACTTCCTTTAATGCCTGCTCAGCCTGCTGCTTGCTCTGCCAGATATTGTCCAAGTATTTTCCAACAGCATCAAAATCATAATTATTTGCCTTCAATGACTGCTCAATTATCAGCAATGGAAATCCTTTTTTCAGCTTGTCCCTTGCCCATTCTTTTCTTGCAGTCCTGTCAAGCATTTTTACTTTTAATGCATCCATGTCCTTTAGAAACTGCTCTGTTTGCTGCTCTAATACAGGGTCAAAAGGCTGTATGGGCTGTGGTTGAGTGTCTGGCATGGTTTAATTACAAAGCAATATTGTATTTAAGCTTTTTTGCCTAATATTTTTAATATGTCTTCCTTGATATTGTCTATCGGCTGCTCTCCGTCGACAATCTTCAAAAGGCCCCTTGACTGGTAAAA
>JAHJRD010000019.1 GCA_018830945.1 Nanobdellota archaeon
AAACAGTAAGAAAACTTAAAAAATTAAGAGAAAAAGAAAAGTGTCAAGGGGAAAGTCAAAAGATAAATGGTCTTGAACGGCATATTAGCGTCCTTGGCGCTAATTTTTTAAGTTGTAGCGTTTAGTTTATCAACACATTCACTAAAGAACAGAGTGATAAAAAAGAAAGAAAAAATAAAAAGAATTAAGCAGAGCTTTCAAGCCAGATTGTCACTGGCGCAATCTCATCCTCATATGCAAATCCGCTTAAGGTCAATGTCAGCTCGCTTGGCTTGTTTCCAAGGTTTGCAGGGTCTATGTTCTTTATAGTGCAGTCAACTATCTTCTCGCCTGTGTCTGACTGCAATTGCACTTCCCCGCTTTTCTCGCACTCAATGTTATAAGCGCCTTCTGCCTTGATATTAAGCACTTCCTTCTCTCTCCTTCCGCGGTATTTGAAGCAGTCAGCAAGGGAAGGTATTATATTGCCTGAGCCGGCATTCTTGACAGTAACCTTGAACTTAAGCTCTCCAACATTATCCCTTACATCAACTGGTCTCTGCTCTATGTTTGTAACCTGCACAGATGAAGGCGGGTTTGAGCCTGGCTTGTCAAGGTTGCTTCCAATCTCCTCGAACTTTGTAGTATAGTAAAGCTTTGCCTTGACCTTGACAGGATGAGTGTAGCAGTACTGCCCTGTTATCATCTTTGAAATCTTGCCAGTCACTTCTCCCACATAACTTACAGGGCCAAGCGCAACCTCATCAGGGTTTTCAACGCCTTTTTCATCTATCTTTTTTAATAATGGATTAAGCACTTCCTTTGCTCCTGAAAAGAAGTTTGGCATTGCCGCATCGCCTGTCAGCCTTACCTTGACCTTTCCTGCAGGAAGGTCTTCAGGCAGTTTATTCACAAGCTCAACTGCAACATCAATTTCATCGCCTTTTTCATAAGGCGCAGTTTGCATGCTTACAGGCGCATCCCTGACAAACCTGGCGTCAACCATTTTGTTACCTGTAAACTTATAATATCCGCTGCTGGATGCCTCCTGCGTGCAGCCTGCCGCAATTAATGCGATTGCCGCAAGAACAATCAATGCTATTGGTGCTTTCATGTTAATATCCTCCTGTTAATATGCGCTTAATTATTACAATAAGAATGGCTTTATCTATATATAAATGTTTTTGTATTGCAGATAATGACCTAAATAAGCCTGAACTGGCTTGACTGCCTTAATTCATAGAAATACCTGAGCTGGAACAGGATATCAGGCCTGTATCCTTCCGGAAAAACAGCCTGCCCGCCTCTTACAAGATTTACAATGCCCTGGCAGACAATCACTGCAGAATTCCCTTCAAATTCAATGTCCTCGCAGGTTATCATGTCATTGGTGGGAAAGTTCTTCACCCTTGCCTCTATTGTCGGCAGATCTTCAAAAGACAATGCCTTGCACGGCTCATTGAAATCATTTTCTGTAATTAATCTGCCTCCGCCTTCATTGCTTACATGAATCTTGAAAAGCATGTCTGCAGAGCCTTCGTCCTCTCCTGGATTTATTATTTCTTCAATACTGGTAACCTGCAAAGGTCCGCCTGTTGCTTTCATCTTAACACCGCACTCATCAACAGCATACACATCCTCTGGAATGCAGATATTTGCGTCCACATCAACGCCATACTCAAACCTTGTGACAGTTGAAAACCCGTGCTCTTTTGTTTCCCCTTCCTTGTATTTTATTGAATAAGGCCCGAATCTAAGATCTTCTGCTTCAAATTTTCCAGCATCATCCTTTTCCTGCTTAAAGCTCTGGCATTCGCATCCTGTAAACCCTGTAAATACATTTTTATCAAGCCCGCCTGTAATGCATGCCTGGCCTTCTGCCTCATAACCTCCTTGATTGGTTATATTTATCGCAGGAGCCAGCCTTGATGTTTTCGGAATTTCTGCGCCCTGCCTCGGGCTTACAATGCTTGCGGTGATTGTTCCCTGCGCTGCCCCTTCCTGTTCAGTTCCGGGAATATTAAATTCAGAAACCTTGTCTGAAACAGTATCAACTAAAGAGCACCCGCTTACAACAAAAGCCATTATGATTACTGCAATTAAAGCAGGATAATATTTCATATCAATGAAGCGGAAACAGCGCTTCCCTCCTGCCCAGGCAATGCCTTGACTGTAATTGCAACTGTCTTTGAAGGCAGCTCATACTCATATTCTGCATCCACCTTATACTCCTTTATAATATATTCCGCATTTCCAAGAAGCTCAGGGTCTGCATCGAGGTAACATTCAAATGAGGTTGATTTTTCATCGCCGTCCTTAAGTACTATATCCTGTATAAAGCTTTCATCTGCCTTGTACTCATTCCTTTCATTGCCCTGCCTTGAAAGCACAAAAGGGCACATGCTTGTCGGGCTTACCTGCTGTCCTGCAAGCTCTTTAAGAAGTGCCATTTCCCTTGGAATTTCCAGCTTAAGGCTTGTAAGCTTTGTCATCACGCCTTTCCATTCATTTGTAAGGCTGATTCCAAGAAGAGGGTTAAACCCTTCCCTCAAAACAACTGGCTGTATTTCATTAACGCTCGCTCCTATTCCTATTATTACAGGCTCTCCTTTATACTCCGCCCTGATTGGCTGGCTCTCAGAAATTCCCCTGTATTCAAAAAAGTCAACGCCTTCAGGAAGGCCGCGCTCCATTGCCTCGCTTGTGAAATAAACCTTAAGCCTTACATCCTCTGTCTTGAACGGGAAATTGACAGTGCCTTCAACTTCAACAGTGTCTGAAAGCCCTCTTGTGATTTCTCCCGGGAATGTGCATCTTACATAGTCTGTTATCCTGCTCCCTGAAATAATTAAGGGGTTTGAAGGGATTATGTCCCCCTCTATGTCCTTGCCCTTTATCTTGCATCCCATTGTAAGCTTTAGGTTTGAAACCTTTGTATTTGCAAGCTTTATGTCGTATGCAAATGTCATTGGCATTCCCTGCGTAACGCGCACTCCGCTGCCTGAGCTGAATCCGTCAAACAGCACTCCTTTTTGTTCTTTAGTCACTGACTTTGACTCCCATACATCTCCAATGCCTTGCGCCTCAAGAACCTTGCCCTTGTACCAGGTATAAGGATTATACTCCTGCGCAGTAATCTTTACCTCTGTCAGGCTTCTTTTTCCTTCAGGCGACAATCCCCAATACACAGCGTAAACTCCGACAAGTACAAGCGCGAGCACGAAAACAGTGCCAAGAACATGTGATTTTGTCGCCTCTCTCTTTTCCTCAGACGGCTTCCACCATCTAATGTCAAGCATATCCCACGGCCTAAAGCCCCTTCCTTTTCCTGCGTAATAGCCGGTTCTTGCTCCAGCTGAAGAATTCGGAATATCCATTTCATCGGCTGTAGCTGCGTGACTGTTTGCCATTATATCTCCTCATTTAATCATAACAAGATAGGTTAATTCTCATCCCGCTATCGCTTCATTCGAATAATCTATCCTCTTCTGTTAGAAAGGATAGATTTATTAATTATTAAGCCTTTCGTTTACGCATGGCACTGCCGATATGCGCTGAAGCTTTGGTAAGAACCTTTTTTTCCTCTTTCAAATTAGCATGGGACTTCTGGTTTTACGCGCTTGCATTGCTGATGCTTATGGTATTGTTTAAGCAGGGGAAAATTGTTATTAAAATTCTTATTATTCTTGCGATAGTATTGGTCATAGCAATAGTTGCTGACGTAATAGGAATCTCATTTGTCTGCGAGCTTCTTAACGGGATTATGAAATGGATTGTGTGACGCAGTTTTCTATTAATTCTTCAAGCCTTGCCCTCATTTCATCCAATGAGAACTTTAGGTCCTTTAACACATGTATCTCTTCCCCTCCGCTCCCGCGGCAAAATGGAATTAATGTAGGGTAGCCGTCAATGCCGTAGCTTTCAGCAGTTGCATAGTCATCAAGGTATGCATTGAATGAGGCGCACTTGACCTTTCCGTAAAATTCCCTGCATGCCTCATCAAATACAGGCGCAAGCTCCCTGCACGGCCTGCACCCCGCAGTGTAAAAGTCAACAATAACAGGCAATTCATTCTCAAGAACAACAGCATTAAAGTTTTCAGGCGCAAGCTCCTGCACATACACCGGCTCAGGCTCTGGTGTTTCCTGGACCTGCTGCACAACAGCAGGCGCGCATGAAAGTGAAGCTGCAGCCAATGCCAGTCCTGCGTTTTTAAAAAGCTCCATGCTACTTATCTGCAGCTGTCAACAAGCTCCTGAAGTTGCTGCCTCATTATTTCTTCATTCACAGAGCCTGTAAAACCCCTTGGCTCGTCATACTCGCCTCTGCAGAAAAACCTGAATGCAGGCACTGCCCTCACTCCATACCTGATTGACATTCGTTCAGGGTCGTCCCTGTCGTCCTGCCAGATGTCATAAGAGCCGCATGCAACCTTGCCTGCAAATTCCTCGCAAACCTTCTCAAAAACAGGCTTTACCATTGTGCATGCGCTGCACCTCTCCCTCCAGAAGTCAACAACAACAGGATAATTAACTTCAAGCACTCTTTCATCAAAGTCCTGGTTTGTCAAAACTTCAACACCATTATAAGGAACAGCAGGATGCTCAGGAGGAGTGTCTGCGGTTCCGCAGGAAATAGCAGTTAAAAGTGTCGCAATGCTTGCTGTTTTTAGAAATTTTGATGCCATGCAGGAAGGTATGTTTGCGCGATTTATAAAACTTCTTGTTATGCGCAGAGATAAATCAGCTGCTGTATTCTCCACTTAAGAAGAAAAGCGTCTGTGTCGCTGCTAATCCTCAGCTTGCTTATTTCCCATCCGCGGCAAAAGAAAAGGAATTCCGGAACGCCATCAATATCATATTCCTGCATAATAGGGTCTGTACTAATGTCAATCCTGTCTGCATCATAAGCCCCGCAATATGCCCTGCCTTCAAGGCTGCCGCAGGCATCTTCAAATACCCCCTTCATTTCAAGGCAGGATGTGCACCAGGGCGCATAAAATTCAACAATAGCAGGCAGATTGTTTTGCAGCACTTTTTCATCAAAATTATCAGATGTAATCTCTTCAAGATGAGGGGAGGGTTCTGCATAGTAACAGCGAGGCTCGTGTTCGTAAGCAGGCTGTGTATCATGGATTGGATGAACAGATGGTAAAAGCATGGAAAATCCCGCAATCAAAAATTTATTCATGTAAGATATAATAACTTCAGCGCTTATAATGCTTATGATTATTGGCAGCGCTCTAAAAAACTCTCCAGCATTATTTTCAATGCATCCTTATCCAAAACCCTGAAAACCGCGTCAATCTGGTCAAACCTGCCATTGCAGTAATATGTAATGCTTGGCACGCCGTCAGCACCGAACTGTGAAGTGCCGTTGTCTGTCTCCTGGTCAGTGTTGTAAGAAAAGCACTTAACCCTGCCTTCCATCTCCATGCATGCCTCTTCAAATACAGGCGCAAGCTCCCTGCACGGCCTGCACCACCTTGCGTAAAACTTGACAGCAACAGGCATTTCGCTCTGAATAACAGCCCTGCTAAAATCCTCAGGCCCGATTTCCTGCACATATGCGGATTCAGCTGATGGTGTTCCTGGTGTTTGGTCAATAACAGCAGGCGCGCATGAAGCAGCGAGAACAGAACAAAGCCCTGCATAGAATCCAAATCTCGCCATAAGAAGTGGATATTTTGTATGTTTATAAAGATTCACCTGCATTCATAAATCAGGTCTTCCATCTTCATCCTTAGAATGCTTTCTGCAGTCCCTCTGTCAAGCCACAGCTCCCTGTCTGGAACCCCTCTGCAGAAAAAGCCGAACTGTGGGACATCCCTTGCATTGTATGTGAATGAAGGACCTCTCCTTGCATTATCATCCTGTTCAACCTTATAGGCTGCGCAGTATACCTGCCCTTCCAGCTCTTTGCACACTTTCTCAAACAATGTGCGCATGTGCCTGCAAGGTGCGCAGGTTTCGCTGTAAAACTCAACAACAGCAGGCAGATTATTCTCAATAACATTCTCATTAAAAGTTTCAGGAGTGATTTCCTCAACATTACTGGTATCCGCTGTATAAAACACAGACGCAAAAGCCAGTGCAGCTATTGTTTTGAAAGCCATATACTAAAAGGATATCTGCCGGGTTTATAATTCTTGCTGGAAATGCTCAGTCCGCAGTATGGCTCCGGGCAAAACTCCTTATCCTCTGCCTTAAAACAGATTCAGGAACAGCTCCGCCTATCCACCTTGCCCTGTCTGTTTCCCCTTCATAGAAAAAGCCGAAAGCAGGAACCCCGTCTATATGGTAAGTCTGTGAAAGGGTGTCATTCTCCTGTTCAGTGTTGTATGCGGCACAGTATATTTCATTCCTCATATCACTGCAAACATCTTCAAATATAGGCTGCATCATCCTGCAGTAAGGGCACCCATCTGTATAGAACATGACAACAGCCGGCTTCTCATTGTTTAATACTTCTTTGCCAAATGTCTTTGGCGTAAGCTCTTCAATGCCAGCCCTTGCAGGCGCACCATGTACAGGCGCAGCCACCGACAATGCCGCGGCTATGACAGCAAGCCCGATTCCGGTTCGTTTGCTTTTAACCATACGGGCCCGATGAGATTTGAACTCACGACCTACTGCTTAGGAGGCAGTCGCGCTATCCAGGCTGCGCTACGGGCCCATAAGCTATTTGAAGTATAGAAATAGTATTTAAAGCTTATTCTGCCTTCTGTGGAAGCAAATGCCCAAACCTTGAGTACAAAAGGCCCTTGTCCTGCAAATACTCTTTTGGATGCAAATCCCGCAGTGCCTCAAAAACATCGAATTGCCTTAAAGAATAGCGCCCAAAAGCGATAAAAAAAGCATTATTGGCGGGCTTTGACATGTTTAATTCTTTTTGAACAGCTTGCAAGAGTGATTTTACCTTTTTTGGATTTTTTGAATAAGCCTCATTAATCAAGGAGTGATATTTGTTGATGATTTTCATTTGCTTAGCCCATTGATCAAATTCTTGCTTTATATGATAAATCATTGCGTTGTTCCTTTGGTAATACAACAAAGCCCCATGATATGCAACACAATCAGCAAGAGGCTCTTCAATATCCCTTGGCAGTTCAATATTATTAATAAGGCAGTGAATATGCGTGTTCTCATGTAAAATAAGATACGCAACCCTAGTTTTTGTTGCCTTTAATGCTGCTTTTGTAATAGGGCATTCTGCAATACCTTCTGCCTCCCATCTTTGGGGCCAAATATGCCACCCATAACTTTCAAACTGACGTTTGCGCGCTGTCCATTCTTTCTTATCAGCTTTATAGCATTTACAGCCAGAATGCCCCTCCCAAGGCGAAGCAATTATATCAGGCAATGAAACATATATTGCATAAAGCCAACTTGTTTTTAAATTAATTTTTTCAAAAGAAGGGTTTTGAGAAACCCCCAGCTCTTCAACAGCAAAACGCTTTAAGTCTTTTACAAACGCCACTCTCTCTTCCAAATCAGACATATTCACAGAAAAGTATGTACAATATTTAAACCTTACCTGAACACAATCTCCTTCTTGCCCTGCGTTGTGTGTATCACAGGAAGCTCCTGCATAACAAACCTCATTGCCTCTTTCAAAAGCTTTACATGCCTGTGCGTCTTCAGCTCAAGCAGGAAAAAAGGGTCTGCCCCATGCACCTTGTCAACTGAAACAAGCAAATCAGGGCTTCTTGCAAGAATCCTTTCAAACTTTACAATGCGCGGCTCAGCGCTTTTAACTGCTTTTTTCAATAACCCTCTTACCTTGCTTTCTTTTATTTCTTCTATTGACTTTGGCATGTCCTGCTGAAGCATGAAATATATCTTCTCTTTTGAAATAGGGAAATACCTGTACTGTTCAAGCTTTTTGTTTGAAAGTTCGTATGCCCGTGTATAGGTAATTTGCGCTGTCTGCACTTTATCCTCTCCTGAACCCCTTTGCCTAAGCCTTAATTTGGGGATTCTTCCTGAGTATTCAGGCAGCTTGTTTTCAAAATAAGTGTCTGTATAAGTCCAGCCCCTTTCCTCTGCAAAATTGAATGCATCTGCAACCATCTTCAAAGCGTTTACAGGATCTTGTTTTGAGCTAATCAAAAACCTCGACTCATAATATTTCTCAACCCCAAACCTTTTCTTCTTTAAGCGCCGTTTAAAGTTCCAATAGCCAAGCTCAGTCACCATTACCTCGCCAAATGCAACTATCAATACTGCAATCAAAAAGCTTGCAAAAGCCAGAAGCCAGACAGGAGTATTGCTATATAATTTCAAGCCAATAAACATAAAGGCAATATAAAACGGGTCATGCACCAATACATCTTCCAATAAGCTTTTTGAGCCGCCCTTGAGAGCTTTTTTAAAATAAAAAGAGATTGGCTTTCTGTCAGATGAAGGCGTTGTCTTGTATATTCCCAATGCCTCCTTAAAATGCCCTGGGAAAAACCCGAACTTTTCAACAACAGGCCCTGTAAGCGAAAGGATGAATGCATTTGCAGTCAGGAACCCCATAATAGCAGTGCCTGCGACATTCACAACCATTGCAATTGCCTCATCCCTTCCAAATCTTTTAAAAACATTCCAGAAAGGGCTGCCTGGGATTTTTATCGGCTCCTGAGACAAGGAACCAGGAATCCGCTCAAAGCTGTCTTTCATCATATCTTTTGATATCTGCTTGTTTAAAAAGTTGATTATTCAGAAACCTTCAATTCAACTGACTTACCCAAATCCAAAGCTTTCACCAAAGCATTCCCAATAGGGCTTTTCTTGCTAACCTTTATATCGCCTTTCTTGCTTGTTGTAGACGTAAAAAGAAAATTCCCATCAACATAAGCCTCGACAGACTCCCCTGCCTTGTTTGTTGACAATATAATATAATTCCCGCGCTCTTTCAAATTAAACTTAACAGGGCTTCCTTCTTTCCTCATTGACTGCATTGGCTCAAGCTGAATCCGCACTCCTAATCTTTTTTCAATCTGCTCAATTGTCCTTCCTTCCTTTCCAATGATTTTTGCCATGTCTCTTTCAGGCACATACACTTTTACCTTGTTCTCGGATATCATTTCAGCCTGCGCCGCGTTTGTATAATCCATAAAAGCATGCTCAATCTGTTTTGTAGCCAAAGAATGCACTGCTGTTGATTTCTTCTCAGTTCCGATTGGCACAACAACTGTTTCCTCGCCATAGCTGTACATCTCAAACTCCAATTGCTTTGTCTCAAAATCACGAACCTCGACAACAGGCCTTGCCAGGTCAGCCTCTGTCATGCCGGAAGGCACTTTCACAGTCATCTTAATACTAAGCACTTTCCCAATCTGCCCTTCATCAATAAATATGACAGTGTCGATTATCTGAGGTATAACACCAAGCTCTGCCCTGCCGATGAAGCGCTGAACAGCATCCATCGGGTTTGTTGCATGCACAACACCAGCCAGTCCAATTCCAGCCAGCCTCAAGTCAATATACAATTCAAAGTCGCGCGTATTCCTCATCTCATCAAAAACACAATAGTCAGGCCTTGAAAGCAATAAGATGTCATGTATTTCCTGTGCATCGCCGTGGCTTATCGCATACTGCGTGATTGCAGGGCTCAGCAGCATGTCTCTTGGAGCTTCAATTGTTTTTACTATTTTTTTCTGGCCAGCATAGTATTCAGCCAGGGAGCTTGCAAATGTTGTCTTTCCATTGCCAGGCGCTCCTGCTATTAATATCCCTGTTGCTTCCTTGTCTATTCTCATTGCAAGCGCAGGGCCCATGTTATAGTCTTTTAAATCAAGCTTTTTTATAGGCTTGACAGCAGTAATTTCCCATCCGTCTGAGAAAGGCGGCCTTGTAATGACAATCCTGTGCCTGCCCATCTGCACTATTGTGCTTCCTGCCCTTTCAATCTCAATAAATGAGTCTGGCTTTTCTTTCGGGCTTTCAATGATTTCCCTGGATATCTGCTTAATCTCTTCCTGCCCCATTGGCTTTTCCCTTAATTCTACAAAGTCCCAGTGCCCTGGCCTGCCTTTTTTTGCATACGGCGGCACCTCTTCCTTTAAATGCACTGACATTGTTATCTCATCAAAGAATGATTCTATTTTCAGTTTCCTTGCAGAGCCTTCAGGAACAATAAGCATTGCCTTTACGCCTGACGCTTCCGCAGATATGCTCTTTGACTTGCTTGTTGTGAGGAATAATGCATTCTCATCATACGCAAGCTGCCTTGCATAGGAGTCTATCTCATCAAAGCTGATGTGCTTTAGTTCTAAAGAAGAAATCCTTTTGCCTGAAATTCTTAATTTTTCGCCAAGAAGAGTTCTGAGATTTTTCAGCTCATCAAGCCCGAGATAGCCTGCTGCTTTTTCTTTTGCAGCTTCTGATTCCAAAAGCTGGAACATTGCCTCATGGATTATTACTTCTTCTGCTTTTAATGATTTAAGCTTTTTTGAAAGAATCCCCTCTGTTATAATTGAAGAATCAGGGACAATCTTCTCAGCATTCACCGCTTTCATTGAAAAAATAGAGGGATTGGTTATTTATTAGCTTAGCGGTTATGGGAAAGCCGATGAGCGCTCATGAGAGAGTGGCTTCGCCTCAAAGCTGCCGCTTTTCAGTGAGTGACAGGAACCGCTTGCCATGCGCACGGGAGATTTATATAGTAGGAGAATCTAACTTCGGATAATGAAAGTAGAATTCAATGAAGACGGGAGCATAAAACTGCCTGAATTAATAACCAAGCAGAAAGAAGAGAATAAAAAGATATTTCAAAATGAGCCTTCTATTAAGATTATTAGAAATCAAATCTCCAGTGTTAGGCCATTAGATTGCGAATTAAAACTCCACGCTTCTGATAAACTGGGAAATTTTGAAATGATAGGAGGTCTATTCAGGGAGGCTGAAGGTAAATTCAGGCATATGGCAAACTTATCTATAAAGAGAGTAGATGGCAAGATGTTTATAATCAGGATTATTTCAGGGCAATATCGCTGCGACTGGTGTCATAAATTTAGAGAATTGCTTAAAAATGAATTCGATAGCAGGGTTATTGATGAAGGCTCTTGCTTAGAATATATTTCTTCTAAATAATGATGATATTAAAGCAAATTCTTGTTGCAAATACATAGAAAGCAAATAATAAATGCCAGAGGCTGGCTTTTATGCTGAATCTCTCCCGCGCTTTTGCCTCTATCAACACTAGAAAGCTTTATAAATACCCCCCGTTTATCAATAACCCATGGCAACTGTATATGATGTTAAAGCAGGCGATTTAAACAAGCATGTTAGCGAAGAACTTAAGAAATCAGCCAATGTAAAAATGCCTGATTGGGCGCATTTTGTCAAGACAGGGCATGGCAAAGACAGAGTCCCTTCTGACAGTGAATGGTGGTACAAGAGGGCTGCGGCATTATTGAGAAGGATATATCTATTAGGCCCGATAGGGGTTTCAAAACTGCAGACAAAATACGGCTGCAGGAAAAACAGGGGCTCTGCTCCTGAAAAATTCACAAGAGCATCAGGAAAAGTCATAAGATCCATACTGCAGCAACTGGAAAAGGAAGGGCTTGTCAAGCAGGTTGAGAAATCAGGCCACAAGGGCAGGATTGTAACTCCAAAAGCAAAATCAATGCTTGACAAGGCTGTGAAGAAGAAGCAATGAACAATGGACATTGATGAAATAAGGCAGCAGAAGATGCATGAAGCGCTGCAAATGCAGCAGCAGATTGCGCAGCTTGAGGCCGGCGCAAAGATGTGGATGGATGCAGAGGCATTGTCAAGATACGGCAACATTAAGGCAGCCCACCCTGAGAAAGCGCTTCAGGTTGCAATTTTGATTGCGCAGTTTGTGCAGTCAGGCAAGATAAAAAAGCTTATCACAGATGAGCAGCTGAAGGAGCTGCTTGTTTATCTGGATGGGCAAAAGAAAGAATCAAGGGTAAAAATCCAAAGGAAATAAAAATGGCAAGATACAAGCCTACGGCAAAAAAGAAAAGGCTTTCAAAATGCGGAACCCAGACTAAATGGGCCCCGTTCTGGACAGTGCCAAAGATATATGGCAAGGGAAGGAAGGTTCACCCGGGCAGGCACACTGCAAAAAAAAGAAGCTGGAGAAGGCAGAGGACTCACGCGTAAAAATGGTAGAAAAAACATATGTTATACCCTTAAGGCATGAATGGCTGAAGGTTCCTATATTCCTGAGAACAAGAAAATCTGTAAAAGCAATCAAGAATTATGTTAAAAAGCATTCAAAGGTTGAGGATGTAAAGATTGGAAAATACCTTAACAACAAATTGTGGGAGAGGGGAAACAGGTACCCGCCGCACAAAGTCCAGGTTAATGTTGAGATTATAACTGAGAAAAAAGAAGGCAAGGAAAAAAAGCATGCCGTTGTTGATCTTGTTGGCGCTCCAAAAGAAGTAAAAAAAGAAGTAAAGAAAAAGAAGCTTCTTGACAAGCTGAAAGACAGGGTTAGCGGCAAGGAAGAAGTAAAACAGGAAGAGATTAAGGAAGAGCAGAAGGCGCTTGAGAAAGCAGAGGAAAAGCAGATGGAAACTGCAAAAGCCCCTAAATTCTTCCCAAAAGATTCTGACAAGAAGAAATCAATGAAGTCAATGAAAGAGCACAACATGAATATTGACAAGACGCCGCCCAAAGAGAGGGCTGAAAAGCCAAAGATGGAAAAGTAATTCTTTAACCAAAGCCTTTTATACTTTTATTATTTTAATAATGTCATGCAAAAAAAGAAGTTGGGGATATTCTCATTCACGTGCTGCGAAGGCTGCACTGTTGTGTTTATTGAGCTGCTGAACAATCACTTCTTTGATTATAAAAACAGGTTTGACTTTGTGAGCTTCAGGCAGCTGAAGTCAAACAATAAAACCGGAAAGATGGATTTTGCAATAATTGAAGGCGCAATATCAACTGCAAGCGAAAAAAAGAAGCTTTTGGAAATAAGGAAAAAAGCAAAAAAGATAATTGCAATAGGAAGCTGCGCATGCACCGGCGCGCCGTCAAACCAAAGGAACAATTTCAGGCCTGAAATAAAGAAAGAAATTGAAAAGCAGGTAAAGGCATTGCGCCAGTTAAAGACAATAGAGCCTTTAAAGAAATATGTAAAAGTGGATATTTTATTGAATGGCTGCCCTGTGAACATAACGCAGCTTGAAAAGGCAATGGAGGGATTATAATGCACAAAGGAAACTTTAACATCAGCTTAAAGAACATCTCAAAGATAGAAGGGCATACGCATATGGACATTGCAGTGAAAAACAACGAGGCAGTGTCTGTAAAGCTCAAGATAAGCGAGAACAAGAGGTTTTACAGGGATGCTGTGAAAGGAATGGGCTATAAGGCAGCGCCGATGCACCTTGCCAGAATATGCGGCACATGCAGCCCTGCGCACATGTCCTGCGTGTGCGAAGCTGTTGAGCGCGCAATGAATATAAGAATAAGCGAGCAGTCAAGGGCATTAAGAGAACTTTTATTGCTGGGCAACATCATAAGGGACCACGGCATGCACTTGTATTTCTTCTGCCTGCCTGACATATTTGGAGTTGATTCTGTTTTGGATTTTGACAAGAAAAAAGACAATTTAATACACAATGCCCTGCATGTGAAGGAAGCAGGCAACATGCTTTGCAATGCAGTTGGCGGAAGGGCTGTGCATCCCCCTTTTGCGAATGTCGGAGGGTTTAATGAGCTTCCGTCAAAAGAGAATGTTAGGGAGGCACTGAAAGAGCTTAAGGAAGCAAGGCAGTATGCGCTTGATTTCATTGATACGTTTTTTGTAAAAGACATGAGCTTTAAGAGAGACACAAATTTTGTTGCATTATGCGGAAAAGGATTCAGCTATATTGACGGCGTTATAAAAACCAGCTCAGGCAAAGTGATAGAGGAAGAGGATTACAGGGAGCATCTTGAGAAAGTCATAATTCCATACAGCAATGCCTCTGCGTTTGAGTTTGAGTTCAAGGAGTTCATGGTTGGCGCGCTGGCAAGGCTTAACCTTAACAAGGATGAGCTTGAAAAAAGCACAAGAAAAGACTGCTCCAGATATCTTAAAGTGTTTCCAAGCAATGATATTTTTCACAATAACCTTGCGCAGGCAATATCAGTAGTGAATGCAATAGACAAGTCAGTTAAGATGCTTGAGTCAATGGATTTTAAGAAAGAGAAGATTCCTGAAGCAAAGCTGGGAAAGGCAAATGTGGGCGTTGGAGTAATAGAAGCGCCGAGAGGAACCCTTTATCACATGATTGGAGTTGATGCAAAAGGCATTGTTAACAGGTCAGAGGTAATAATCCCAACATCGCAGAATGTGATACACCTTGAGAAATCAATGGTTGATTTTGTAAATGCAATGCTTTCCAAAGGTATTTCAAAAGAGAAGATTTCAATGAATGTTGAAAGGCTGATAAGAGCTTATGATCCCTGCATGAGCTGCGCTACTCATTTTTTGAAGATAAACTGGAAATAATAAAGCCTGCTTTTTTCAAAGCCGCCTTTTTTGAGATTTTCATCGGGATTCCTATGATAATTGCATCCTCTATCTTGTTAATCTTCTTCAACAACAATAAATTAAACCCCAGGTCGCAGTCATGCATTGAAATCACTTTATGCTTTTGAATGTCTTTAAGATGTATTAAACAAGGCTCTTTTATGCCTTCCACTGTGTCCAGAATAAAAAGCCGCCTTCCATATTGCTGAATATTCTCAATGCCGTCTGCTTCAATGAATTCGATTGAAGGAAAGAGTTTTTTCAAGGAAGGAATCAGCTTTATTGGAAGCGAGTCCTTTTTCACAAGCGTATTGCCGAATACAAGCACTTTCATAGCTATACCTAAATGCTTTGAATATTTAAGGGTTTAGAATCCGCAATGCTTATAAACCCTTATTCCAAAAAGAATAATTAAATGTTTGAAATATCCCAGCTAAAACAGATAAGAAGATTATTGAACATTACGCAGTCGAATTTCGCAAGGATTGCAAAAGTTTCCCAGTCAATGATTGCAAAGATTGAGTCAGGGAAGATTGACCCTTCTTATTCAAATGTCAAAAGAATTTCAGAGGCAATTGAAAGGCTGAAGCACGAGAAAGAGCCTTTGGTAAAAGAGATAATGATAAGAAAAGTCATAACAGTCGACGCAAAAGACAGGATAAGGGATGCAATAAAGCTGCTAAACAAGCACGGCATCTCGCAGCTGCCTGTGATGAAAAACAGCAAGATTGCAGGCATTCTCTACGAGGCAACACTGCTTGACAAGGTTGCAAGCCCTGAGTTTACAAGCATGACTGCAGAGGAGGCAATGGATGAGCCCCCTCCAACTGTTTCTGAAGACACAAAAGCGTCTGCTGTATCCAACCTATTGAAATACTTCTCAGTTGTTTTGGTTACAAAAAAGGGCGAATTAACAGGCATTGTGACAAAAGCAGATATCTTGAAAAATCTTATCTGAGAAATTTCTTAAGCATATGTATAGGGTTTTTGTAGCAGTGCACAAATTTTGCAGCAGGCAATACAAATGGGCTGCTTGTTGCCTTTACAAGCCTTGCTTTTCTTAAGCTTTGCTTAAACCCTTTAATGTCGTCAAAGCTGTCCATCTCAGCATAGCAGGTCCCTATTTCCCTTGAAAAATGCGCATCGCTGCCAACTGCCTTCAATAGCTTATGCTTGTCAGCATACTCATCTGCTTTCTTGTTGTAATTCTGAAGCATGACCCTTGCATTAAACACCTCAACAATGTCAGCCTTGAAATCATGCACTTTTAATGCAGAGCTTCTTACCTTGTCAAACGGATGCGGCATGTATACCAAAGCACCCTGCTCTCTAATCCTGTCAACTGCCTCATAAACATCAATCTTTCTTGGGATTTCCTCATTAAGGAAAAGCCCAATTAAATCGCCCTGCTTTGTGTCAACCTCCTCCCCAATTATGCAGGGGCCAAAGTGTTTTTTAAACTCCAAAGCGCCTTTTATTGTGTCATGGTCTGTGATTACAGGAAAAAGCCCTTTCTTTTTACAGACTTTATTTAACACTTCAAGCGTTGTAAAGCTGTCAGGAGAGTATTTTGTATGTATGTGAAAGTCAATCTTCATATATGTTAATTGTTTTTATCCTCTTTTAAGCATTGCGGATATTAAGTTTTTAGAAAAAAATTAAAAAAGAAAAAAGGAATTAAGCGCCGTACATCTTTTGCAGTCCGGTTACATCAGGCTGCTCAAGGCTTCTCTTTGAAGTCTCTCCTTCGCCTGAATAGCCGTACATTGTGACTGCTGTGCATGACGCTGTGTACAAGTCAGCTAATCCAACTGAGTGCCCTAATTCATGCACTGCAATGTTCTGGAAGTCCATCAATGATGGGTCAACAGAAGCATCGCCCCAGCTGAATCCTGTGTTAAACAGCATGTCAAACTCAACAATCTGCTTTCCTCTCCTTGTATACCAGACAGATGTTACTGCTATCACATTGCTGTCAGGGTATGCTCCAAAAGCAACTGCATTTTCATAATTCTGCACGCCATATTGGGCTGTGTAGTCAACAGTGTATGCGTCATTGAAAAGCTCTGCAGATGTCGCAGCATCCCATGTCTCAGCAGAAGCTGCAAATGTGCTTGTTACAAACTCTTCTGTCAATCCATCTGGATTTGACGGGTTTACTGCATAGCTTACAGGCAGTGAGGGCCATGTTACGCCCATCAGCTTGTAGCACGTGTCTGTTTTTGGCGGTTTTGCCGCGCTTGACGGCTTTGCATAGTGGATAAAGTCCACTCTTTCAAGCTCCCATTCACCTGAATCTGTAACGCTGATTACAGGCGAATGCTCAGGGGCTTTTGCGTTTTCCTTTGCCTTGTCGCTTGCCGGTATAAGCATTGAGGCTGCAGCTGAAAAAGAAAGCAGCATCAGTGCCAAGACCATTGCAATTAATATCTTTGTCTTCATTCTTAAACCTCCTGTTTATGGATAAAAACAAAAGCCTGGTGTATTTAAATCTTATGCCTGTGCAAAAATGCCTTTTCCCGAAATGCCGCATAAACTATTTAAATAAAGAATATAGGATAATATGCATGGCAAAAAAGAAAGAGGCTGTGAAAGGCTTGAAGATAAAGGCTGTGGAAGAGAGAAAAGAGGCAGCCAAGAAAGCATTCAATGTTAATGCTGTTAAAGCATTTGCGCAGGAAAAGAAGAACAGGAAATATATCTGGATTGCAGGATTATTGATTATAATCGCGCTTCTCGCATCCTACTTCCCAAGAGGAACTCTTGAGATAACCTCAACAAAGGGGTTTGACACAGTCGGCAATGTTGAGGTATGGATTTGGGACAAGAACGACTTTGAAGGAAAGCCTGAAAAGGTGTATAAGACAAATGACGAAGGTATTGCAAGAATCAAGCTGTTCCGCGGCAAATACGCAGTTGCATTGCAGCAGGAGCTTAATCCAAAGAATGACCCGCCTGTAAAAATAATAACATTCCTGGAGATTAAAAGAGGCAAGACATTAAGCATTTCAATGGCTGCTTAATACTTCTGCAGAAAAGATTAATAAGCCAGATGTATTTTCAAGGCCCATGGAAATTAAAGTCATGGGTTTCAGAAAGGCGCTTGCACATACCCCTTTAGTTCCAACGCTGGCAATGCGCATATTTGACTCAGATGCGGATCCTATAATAAAAAGGCCGCTTGTGTGTTCCCCATTCTATAAGATTTATTGCTATACATTTGATGACCTGGACATGGATATAATACATGCATTATATCCGAATGATAAGAGTTATTTGAGGCGCGTCCATTTTTCAGAAGATATTGCAAAGCAAATCCTAACAGACTTTGAAAACAGCAGGCAAGGGATGCTTGAACTTCTTGTGCACTGCACACTAGGTGCAAACAGGAGCCCTGCAGTTGCCATTGCACTGAATGAGATATTTGGCTTAGGACATAATACAGATGAGATGAAAACAAAGTATTCTGCGTTTAACAGGTATGTATACAGACTGATGAAAGAAGCTGCCTAATACTTCTCAAATAATTTGCCCCATGGTGTTTTTGAGAACTTCCTTATTCTTTGCTTTCCGATGGTTGGATACCATAATTTGTCATGGTAGAATGCAGAGCCAAAAACGCACAACTGAAACAAGCCAGTATGGAACAGCCAGGGCTCAATGAATTTTAATTTCTTCCTGAAAAGCTGGTCAAAGAATATCACAGGGCTTTTTCCTGTATGGAAATGAAGGTTGATTTTTGAAATATCAATGCCATCAATGTCAATCTGCTTTATATCTCCTGTCCCCAATCCCCTGTCATGCGCCATTCTTATGAAAGGTATTTTCATCGGATCAAATCCCATTAGCTTTGCAGAAACCGCGTCAATCGCAACCTGGTCTTCTGAAGCTAACAACAGGTTAGCAGCAACAGGGAGCATTGTCCTTGGGCCTTTTCCATTGCCTGCAACAGCCCCGTCCATCACTGCGAATAATTTAGGATGGATTTCTTTCTGTATCTGCAATAAGTCAACCAAAACCTCATGAATCATTTTATGAGAATGGTGCCTTCTTTCTGTGATTAATCCTCCAAAAGCATTTTTCATGGCTCCTGTCATTGTTGTATGCCCGTGTGTCTTTAATGTTGGAAAATGAAGCACATTCTTTCCAATGAATATCTTTGGTATTTTATGCCCGTCAGGGAATATATGGTTAAGGGCTCTTGTTTCATGCTTTGGCTTATAGGTAACCCATTCTGCAGTGTCTAATCTGGTGAAAGGGCAATTGTATCTATCCATCAAAGGCCCCCACTTGTTGCCTTTCACTCCTTTCATCACATTTGTCACAACTGTCTTGTTTTCAACTGCATTGATTTTATTGTAATTGTTGTTTTTAAGATATTTTAAGACGCCTTCCAATTGCCAAGGCTCTGTTGAGCACGCAGGATAGTAAAGGCTCCATGAGAGGTTAAGCTTTAACAAAAGCTCCTTGTCTTTTGGGATTACTTTCTTAAAGCCTGAAATATCCATAAGCTTTTTGTAATCATCCAAGACTGTTTCAGGCCTTGTTTTTAATACAGATACCTTGCTTTTCATAGGATTCTATAAAGAAGTTCTATATTTAAATGTAATGAAGAAGAAAAAAAGAAAAAAAAGAAACTAAAGCTTCTTTTTTAGGCTTTCAAAAGACTTTGCAGCCTTTCCCTGCAGGCCAAGCCCAAAACTCAATCCAACTGCCAAAGCAAGCCCTAAACCCAGAGCGCCGAGCAGTATGAGGAACGAGTTCTTCAGCAAATCAACCTGTATGCCAATCTGCTCCAAAGCAATCACAAAGGCGATGAACAAAATAACATACTCAAAAACTTTCGCCATCATCTTTGCGCCTTTCAGCTTTACATCAGCCTCTATTATGTGCCCTACGTAATAGGCAACAACAAAGCCGGTAAACACAGCCAAAAGTCCTACTATCAGCTGGGGCAGCCAAAGCACAAACCTGCTGAAAAGCTGGCTAAGCATTCCTAGCTTCAAAACATTTGCAGCCTCTCCCAGGAAGATAATAAAGACATACCACTTTGTCAGCCTTCCTGTGATAGAAGCAATGCTCATCTTCTGAAGGTTTTGCGGCGCCTTTACCTTTGCCAGTATCTTGTCAGCGCCGATCTTGCCAAGCACAACCTTCACAACATGCCCAAGCAGCAGCGAAACAAAATAACCAATAATCAAGATTATAAGCGCAGCCACTAAACCTGGGAAAATCTCCAAAAAGCCCTTCCACAGGCTTGCCAGCGGAGTAAGGATCGCTATCCCCGCCTCTTCCAAAACAGCCATTTTAGCACCTCCTTTTTTTAAAAAGGATGGTCTAGAACACTAGTTCTATTACCTCCTTTTTTAAGCAAAATAGCTAATTATCTAAGGACTTTATCCTTTAAAAATCATTCGCTTTGCCATAGTGGTGGCTTTTTGAAGAAACAGCACAATTTTTACCTTATTATCCTGCTGTTTCTTCAATAGCAGGCATAATACCGCCTACTATTTTGCGCAAAAAGCATATAAATAAGCAGTGCATAGGGATAATCTAAGAGGGGTTGATTCAAATGATTTTATCACATGGAAAATTAGTAGGTCTTGTAAAAGCGCAGAACCTTATAGAAAACATGCCAGAGTCAGAGCTGACAAAAGAAGGAGGGGTTGCTTTTGACCTGCGGCTTGGAGAAATATACGAATTTGCAGGCGAAGGATTTCTTGGAATAAATGAAAGAAAAACCCCTGACACTAAATTGATTGCAAAATATGAGGAAAGCAAAACATCAAAAGTCGTGCTTGAGCCTGACAAGTATTATATTGTAAAAACTTTAGAGAAAGTAAACTGCCCGCATGACCTGGCATCAACAATTATTTCACGCTCAACATTATACAGGAGCGGAATTTTATTATTAGGCGGGCTTGTTGATCCTGGCTGGAACGGCGAGATGACATTTGGCATGATAAACAAGAGCGGGCAGGCATTCACAATAGAGCTTGGCGCAAGAATCGCAAACATCCTTTTCCATAGAGTAGATGGTAAAACAAAAGAATACAAAGGAGTTTATAATGGCGGATATGCCGGAGCTGAAAATCTTACTGGTAAGTGACCCTTACGCCTTCTGCCTTTGCATATCTTTCAAACGCATCCTGCACTTCAGTAACATACTTTGAAGGCAGTTTTGGGTCAAGAGTTATGATAATACCGTTAGAGGGGTTTTTTTCCTTCAGGGCCATAATAGCTTCTATCAGCAAATCAGAGAAATCCTTGTTGCCAAGCCTTCTGCAGCGCCTGCTTATTGGAGGGTCATATTCAACTTCAAATTCAATAGGATTCTTTCCTGCTGCCTTTCGCCTTGCCTTTCTTACCCTAAATGTTAAATCCATATTTATCCCCCCAAATATTTGTATCTGTTGTAAACAACTGCTAGTATATAAACATTATCACTCAGCTGCTTCTAATACAGGTAAAGCACACCCACCAGCGCTGCTGAGGAAACAATCCCCAGTATAACTGACAGTGCTGTTCTTTTCAGCAAAAGCTGCGCTCCCATCGCTGTAATAAGGAAGAGAGCAATTGCTGCAGGCAGCTGGAGATCGCTGTCCACGATGGATATTGCCATTCCGGTTATTGCATTCATTTTCTTCCTCTGTGAAAAGCCCTGCGCCGCCGCTCTACGGGCGGCACTAAGGTGACTTCGGCAGAGCCGAACGCTTACCAAGCATAAGCGAAAGTAAGCTTGGAACGCAAGTTCCAATGTCGCCTGCAGGTTGATAAGGCTGTAAGCCTTATGAGCCAGCGGGGTAGCCTCACTGCGTTCAGGACCCCACTACCTCTGATGAGCCAGCGGGGATTTGAACCCCGGACACCACGGTCTTCAGCCGTGTGCTCTCCCAGGCTGAGCTACTGACCCCTTAATGTGTTTATCTGCCTATGATTTAATTTGTTTATCTTTAAGTGTTTCGGTGGGCTACGAGCAAAGCGAGTATGCCCGCCTTGATGATCAAATTGTCTGCAATTTGCTGCAGCTACTGGCCCTTAGTATCAAAGAAAGTAAATTGTATTGCCTTTTAAAGATTTCTATTAGAGAAGCGCCTCAATATCCGCAAGCCTTTGCAGCTTGCACTCCCTCTCTTTTCCGTGGATGCCTGTCTTTATGTAAGGTATTTCCCATGCAACAGCCAAGTCAGAAATCATTGTATCCATTGTTTCTCCGGAGCGGTGTGAGATTACTGTTACAATGTCGTTTGCATTTGCAAAGTCAACAACCTTTTTGGTTTTTGTTATTGAGCCAATCTGGTTTGGCTTGATTATCATGCAGTTTATTGCGCGGTGCTTGATTGCCTCTTTTAATCTTTCAAGGTTTGTTGTAACCAAGTCATCGCCGCAAACCAGGGTTGTCTTTAAGATTCTTGAAAACCCTTCAAAATCCTCTTCTTGCAAAGGATCCTCAACATAGCACAGGAAATTGTCTTTTATTATCTTGTTTACAAAAGCTATCTGCGATTTCCTGTCAACCTTTGCTGCTTTTCCGTCAAGGTTCCTGTATGAATAGTATTTCTTTCCGTCCCAAAAGCTTGACGCAGCCATGTCAAGCCCGAAATTAACTTTCAAGCCGGAAGTGTTTTTCAAGTCAGCAAGGTATTTGCGCAAAAACTCCAAAGCTTTCAAATCAGGCATTGAAGGAATCCATGCTCCTTCGTCAGTCATTGCTGTTGCTTTTGTCTCTTTGCCTATCTTTTTATGTAAATCTCTCATTACAGCAATGTTCTCCCTTATTGTCAATGCCCTTGGCATTAAAAGAAATTCCTGAATGCTTGTTGAATTGGTTTTCGTGTGCTTTCCTCCGCCGATTACATTGCCCAAAGGCATTGGCATGCTTCTTGAATTTGGGTTGAGAAAGCCCCATACTTCATTGTTTGACATTTCCCTTAGTATTGCATACTGTGCTGCAAGAACTGCGTTGCCGCCTATTATTGGAATCAATGTGTCTAACTGCTCTAAATCATTGAATTCCTCAAAAGTCATTCCTTTTATCTTTGGCTTGAAGTTAAGGTAATCGCATGAATTCTTTATGTCTTTTGCAAAAGCTTTTATTTCATGTATGCCTGTAGAAGCTCCTGATGGCGCGGATGCTGTGAAGTTTTTGTTTACAGTTACCTGTATTGCCTTTTCCTTTCTTGAGTTAAGTATGATTCTTGCCTTCAGCTCTTTTACAATCATGGTATATTGGAAGGATGTTTGTCATTAAAAAGGTTTTGTTAAGAATCCTGCTGGAAAAAGCCAGGCTCCGCCGCACTTTCCGCAATAATAACATTTTTAAACCATCCCTGTCTCCCTTTTGAGAGACGGCGCTGTAGTTTAGTGGTAGAACGCGGGTCTCATGAGCCCGATATCGGGGGTTCGATTCCCCTCAGCGCCATATTTTAAAGTTTTTATGAAATAATGAAGGATGTTAATTTTTACAATAAATTTGCTATATTTCTAACAATTCTTAATTTATTACTTATGTTTGACACTTTGAGAAGTCCCCCATCGATAAATCTATAAATTCTGACGTCTTTCATTTATAAAGAGCGTTGAGGAAAATGTTGGGGGCATTTCGCTCACATCACGAAGGAGGTGATACAAAATGCCCTC
>JAHJRD010000020.1 GCA_018830945.1 Nanobdellota archaeon
GGATAAGAATATATATGAATTAGGTAAGAAGGTTCTGGAGAAAGAATTTAAGAAAATTAATATTAAATATCACGAAATTAATTCTAAATGGAATTATACCTTATCAAAAATTTAGCAAGTTATTTTTAGGCTACCCCTTAGCTCCTAAAAGCACTTCAATTCTTGCAAACACTTATAAGCACTGCCTCTTTTTTTATTTCAGATGGAATTCATAGCTGATTTGCACATCCACGGCAAATACTCCAGAGCCTGCTCAAAGGAATTGACTATCCCTATGCTTGAGAAGTGGGCAAAGGTAAAGGGAATTACCCTGCTTGGCACAGGCGACTTTACGCATCCAAAGTGGATTGAGCACATAAAGGAAGAATTAAAAGAGGATGGCTCAGGCTTTCTTCGCACAAAAACAGGATTTCCTTTTATTCTGCAAACAGAGATTTCACTGATTTATTCACAAGGGGGAAGGGGGAGGAGAGTGCATATTCTCTTGTATGCGCCAACATTGGCAATAGCTGACAAGATAACAGAAGCCTTGAAAAAAAGAGGAAGAGTAGACTATGATGGAAGGCCGATATTCAAGATTCCCTGCATTGAGATTGTTGACATGATGCGGGAGATATCTGAAGACATTGAAGTGATACCGGCGCATTGCTTGCCGCCGGAAGAGCTTATAATGTGCAACAATTCAGTAAAGCCCATAAGCCAATTAACTATTGGCGATACTGTTCTAACCCATAAAGGAAGGCTTAAAACTGTCAAAAAAATATACAAGCGTAATTATTCCGGGAAGCTGTATCATATTATTCCATGGAAATTATCGCTCGGAACAAAAACTACGGAAGAACATCCGTTTTATTGTTATAAATCATATAAATGTCCATGGACCAAGGCAGTTTGCAAACCAACATGCCATATTAAAACATGCAAAAAGAAGCGCTATCCGGAGTATAAACCCGAATGGGTGTCTGCAAAAGAGCTGAAAATAGGAGATATATTATTGTATCCAATCATACAAACTATAAAAGATGTTACAGAAATAAGATTAAAAGATTATCTTAAAAAAGAGTTTTATGAAAAAGGGCAGAAACTTAAGAACAATGCCACAATTAAAGTAGCCTCTGATTTTTGCAGGTTAATAGGGTATTATTTGGCAGAAGGATATACAAATAACAGGGATGCTATAACTTTCACTTTCCATAAAAATGAAAAAAATTACATTGAAGATGTAATTGGGCTTATGCAGAATATTTTTGGGTTAAAGCATAAGATTGGGAAAAGTGCAGGTAATACCACTGATTTAGTGTTCTATTCGAAAAATGCACATGAATTTTTTGCTAATTTCTGCTATGAAAGCTCAAAGCATAATGCTTGCACGAAAAAAGTCCCTGCCGAACTGCTTTATCTCCCTTTAGAAAAACAAATAGAATTGCTTAAGGGATGGTGGTATGGGGATGCAGGATATACATCTTCATTAGTACTGGCAACTCAAATGAAATCAATATGCCTGCGACTGGGTATCTTGCCGGCATTTAGGGCGGATGATTTAAGCAAATATAACAAAAAGATAGGAGACAGGCAAATATCGACAATTTCCAAGAGTTATAGCCTAGGAAGATTAACCTTCTTTGAAGATAAATTCAAGTTACTAAATGATTCTGCTTTTAAAAAATTTAAGTCTAAAAAGACTACACGCCATGGCTGGATTGACGGAAGCTATGCATATTTGCCAATAAGAGATATAAAATCAGAAAATTATAGCGGAGAAGTATATAATCTTGAAGTTGAAGAAGACAATTCATATGTTTCACAGGCAGCCACTGTCCATAATTGCTGGACGCCTTGGTTCGCAGTGTTCGGCTCAAATGGCGGCTTTGACTCTTTGGAGGAAGCGTTTGGTAAGAATGTAAAATATATCCATGCGATTGAAACAGGAATCTCGTGCTATGACAAAGAAACAGAAATATTAACTGAAGATGGATGGAAACAGTTTAGTGATGTAAAACAGGAAGATAATATTTGCACATTAAATGCCGAAGTTAATAGAGTCGAATACCAAAAGCCAACAAGGATTATTGCTTCTAAATATGAAGGCAAAATGTATCATTTAAAGACAAAGAGGATTAATTTATTAGTAACCCCTAACCACAACCTTTTAGTCAGCCATTGCGATTTTCGCAAGCCTGCCAATTTTTCATTAAAACAAGCCGAAGATGCTTTTGGCAAGTCTAAACGATTTAAAAAGGATGGATGTTGGGAGGGGCAAAATCCAGATTATTTTGTATTGCCTGCTGTTAAAATACCCCATGGCAGCAAATATTATTCAGGCTTAAGAAATAAAAAAGAAAAGAAACTGCCCGTAAAAGACTGGCTAAAGTTTTTGGGATTTTGGATAGCAGAAGGGTGTGCAACAAAAGGCAAAGAAGGGTCTTATGGTGTTTATATCTCAAATAAAACTAAGGAAATAATAGACGAGATGGAAAATATCCTTAAGACTTTCGGTTATAATCCTTATCATAGCAATAAAGATATTCATATTTTGAGGGTCAGAGATTTCCAATTATATAATTATCTTAAGCAGTTTGGCAAATGTGCGCAAAAATTCATTCCAAAAGAGGTTAAATGCCTTTCAAAAGAGCTATTGGAAATATTCTTTGAATATTATATTAAAGGTGATGGACATAGATATGGAAGGAATGGCAAAGGATTATCTGCTACTACAATATCCACTAAACTAAGAGATGACCTGCAGGAAATCGCCTTAAAAATGGGAATATCTGCCTATTATAAGCTCCATCAGAAAAAAGGAACGCCATTTAAAAGCCCATGCCAAAAAAAAGTATATCTGCAAAGTGCAGATTCATGGAATATCTATTTTATTAGGGAAAATATGCACACAGTCATGCCGTCCACTATTAAAAAATGGAGCTATACTGAAAAATGGATTGATTTTGACGGTCCAGTATATTGTGTTAGTGTTCCAAATCATGTGATATATGTAAGAAGGAACGGGATACCGGTTTGGTGCGGAAATTCCGATCCTGAAATGAACTGGAGACTGTCAAAATTAGACAAGATAAGCATGGTTAGCTTTTCTGACTTGCACTCGTTCTGGCCATGGAGAATGGGGAGGGAAGCAACTGTATTTGAGATTGAGCCGAACTACAAGAGCTTTCTTAAAGCAGTAAGAACAGGAGAAGGGATAAAGGCAACTATCGAAGCAGACCCTGCATACGGCAAGTACCACGTTGACGGGCACAGGAACTGCAATGTGCAGCTGGAGCCGAAAGAATCTATTAAGTTAAATAATATCTGCCCTGTATGCAAAAGCCATTTGACAATAGGGGTATTGCACAGAGTGGAAGAATTGGCTGACAGGAAAGACGGGTTTGAAAGAAAGAATGCGCCTAAAACATATCATTTGATTCCATTGTCAGAGATAATCGCAACTGTACTTCAAAAAGGCATTGCGACAAAAGCAGTGTGGGAAGCTTATAACCCATTGATTGAGAAGTTTGGGAATGAGTTGAATGTTTTGATAAGAGTTTCTTTTGATGAATTAAAATCAGTATGTGATGAAAGAATTGCTAAATTAATAATTGACTTAAGGAAAAGGACAATAAAGATTAATCCAGGATACGACGGAGTTTATGGAAATATAGAGGGTTTTGCTAATCCTGATGCGGATGAGAATCCAAAGAAAGAGCCAAAGGCAAAAAAAGAAAATCCTAAAAAGGCCGCTGACAAGAAGAATCATAAAAGTAATTCATCAAGCAATAAAGACAATGAAAAGCAGAAGGGGCTTGGTGAGTTCTAGCTCTTCCCGCCAGGAATAACTCTGAAAACCAATTTCCTATAAAGGGCAGTCACCTTATCCATGTCAGGCATGCAATAATGGCTGGCATCCACATCATCAATGCTAAGAATCCCTTCAAGGCGCTCATTAAGGCTTGCAATTGCCTGCTTTTCCAATTGCCTTGCATATTCACACTCAACCCCCATTCGCCCGCTTGTTTCTTCTGGGCTTAAATGCATGTAAAATCTGCATAGAATCACAAGCTTTTCCTTATCATCGCCCATTTCAGTTATTGCATTAAAGAGTAAATCAGAAATTTCCTTTGCCCTGATTAATGCAGCAGGATCTGGAGGTTCGTTGCCCATAACATTGTCCAATTAGAACAGAATTTATATAGGTTCCTATCCAAAATAGCTCATTACCGGCTTTTTAACCTTCTCTGCAACAGCTTCCTCAATGCCTGGCAGCAAAGCCTCTGCCTCAATTGCCTCTATCTCATCAGCCATTTTCTTAAGCTCAAGCTTAAAGCCGTACTTCTCATTCAATACAGCAAGAATCTCTTTTGCGCCTTTTACTCCAAGATAAATAGGGTGCGCGAATGTCTGAGCTAATAAAACAGCTGACAGCATGTTCTTTTCCTTTGCCATGCCTGCCAATAATCCTGTAACGCCGATTATAGGCCCCACAACGCCGTAAATCTTAATATTACAGTTTGGGAATGATTTAATATAATTTTTATTATTCCCTGAGACAAACACCTTTGGCTTTTTTGGGATTTTTCCAAGCCCTATCCCGCCCATTGTGATAACTTCAGGGCATTTCAGGTCCTTTGCTATCGACAGTAATTTCTCGCAGAATGCATAGCACGCCCCCTCATTTACAGGCTGAGCATCGCCTGAAACAAGGATAAACTCATTGTCCTTTACTTTTTTGTAGAATATCTTGACAGAAGGCATCTCCAAAAGCCCCTGCTCTGTAACAAACACAGAATGCGGGAACCTGTTTGACGTGATTTCCATTATCTTCAATGGCTTAATAGAATCTATTAAAAAGTCTATTGCAATCTTTCCAACATTGCCAATGCCTGGAAAGCCTGTTAACATTATTGCTTTCTTTGGCTTTATTGCCTTGAATGTTTTAATCTTAAAATCCATTGAAAAAGAGAGGGATTGAAGGGTTTATAAACCTATAGGCATTTTAGATAAATATGATAAAAATAAGGAAAGCCACGCCCAAGGATGTTCCTGCGCTTGTAGAATTAAATATAATATTGCAGGACGAGCATGATCAGATGGCGGCAAAAGACCTGGTATTAAAAAAAACCATTCTAAAAAAGAAAACTAATCGTGAAACCTTTCTAAAAAAGTCTTTTATGAAAACAATAAGATCTAAGGAAGGGATTCTTATTCTTGCTGAAGATGGCAATAAAGCAATAGGATACATTGAAGGCTCTATACGGCAGCCCAAAACACTAATCAAAAAAATAGCCTCAATTTGGGACATCTTCGTGAAAAAAGAGTATAGGGGCATGGGGATAGGCAGTATGCTTAAAGATGCTGTATTCAAAATATTCAAAGAGAAAGGCGCAAGATATATAGAGCTAAATCTCAGTATTATTAATACAAAGGCGCACTCAATTTACAAGAAATGGGGATTTTTTGATATGGACATAATGATGATGAAGAAGTTGTGAATGTTCTATTTCAGGTTTAAGGCGCCGGGGACGGGAGTTTCACCGTGATTAACAGCTTTGAACCTGCACAAGCGATAGCGAAGTGCAGTCCCGAACCGCAGTGAGGATACCGCGTAACGCGGTCACGCGTTAATCTGGTCATCAGCCAGACGCAATACCTGACTATGCCACCCCGGCTTTGCCCACCGATATTTTTATATACCTCCTTTGCTTTTCTCTTATTGCGGTCACGTGTTAATCTGGCTTTGGCCAGATTTTTTAGTTTTTCTTGTTATTTTTTCTGCCTATTCATAAAGCTTTCTGCAAAAAAACATGAGAATTTTCATAGAATCCGGAAATACTTAAGGTTCAGCTGAAAATAATATGAATTCTAATACTTTTTGATGCATTTTTTCAACATCGCCAGAAGTGAAAAAAGATTCCCGTCGTCAAAATAGCAAGGGTTTAGGGGCAATTAAGGCATCCGTTAATCAGCGGTTATTCCCCTGCCGCCTTTTCTCAAACAATCGCCCTGTACTTCACATAAGAATATACAAAAAGGAAAACTGAAAAGCCAAGCACAGGAACCAATACAAAATACAATGCATAATCAGGAATAAACACGCCTAAAAAAGCCAATACTCCTGCAATCTTAAACAATCTTCCCCCAAGCAAATGCGTCTTTTCCCAGACTTCTTCACTGCTTATTGTCCACGGCGTCCTAATTCCAATAAACCAGTTTCTTTTGGCGTTCTGCATTAAAATCCCGCAGTAATATATCAATAAGCCGAAAGCAGGCATCAGCATCTGCCCCATGTTAAATCTGGTTCCAAGATTCCATAATATTGTAAGCAGATAAAGATAAAACAGGAACAATATCATTACCGCAATGAACATGTCAAAATAATCCCTGAATTTTTTTATATTCTCCCGTAAAGGGTCTATTCTTGGTATTATTAAAAACAAGCCAAACAATACAAGCGAAATGCACGGCATCAAAAACAAACCAAGGGCTTTAGGCATATACCCGTCAACATCTCCGTGAATATTCCAGTGAGAAGCCATTCTTGCAGGCATCCATGGATAGAAATAAACAGCTATTGCAAATGAAATAAGAATCAACGCTAAAATCAGCCACTGCCTTTTTCTCATAATTGTATAAATGCTGTAAAGCTTTATAAATAATTGCATATTAAGCAAACTTATGAGAATACTTGTAGACATGGATGATGTTCTAGCTGAAACATGCAAAAAATTTGAGGAAATATGGAAAGAGAAGCATCCTGACTTGATTTGTATCCCTGCTGAGCAACAGCCTTTTTATTATTTTACTGACTGCTATCCAAAAGAATATGCTCCGCTAATAGAAGAAATAAGGATGAGCAAAGGAATATTCCTTTCATTAAAGCCAACAGAAGGCGGATTGGAGGCAATAACAGAAATGAAAAGCAAAGGGCATGAAGTGTTTATTTGCAGTTCTCCTTTGACTGGACATGAGACTTGCGCTTCAGAAAAATATCAATGGGTAAGGCACTATTTAGGCAAGGAATGGGAAAAAAAGACCCTGTTAGTACCGGATAAGACTGTTGTTTCAGGCAACATCTTGATTGATGACAAGCCGGAGATTACAGGCATTGCAGTTCCATCATGGGAGCATATTTTTTATGACAGGCCTTACAACAGGCATATAACAAACAAAAGGCGGCTCACGTGGGATAACTGGAGAGAAGTTCTTAAGCTTTAGTGTAATGCTTAACCAATTCATTTAAAGTCCACGGCTTGCAATTCTCTTTAAGAATTCCTAACTTCTCAGCATATTCAAAAATCTTTTTCATTGCATCTTCATCATTTTCAGCCAATACCTCAATTTCCATGAAATCAGGGACGTATTCAAACTCATCATGGTACTTGTCAAACTCAAACAATATGCCTGGCATGGAATAGCTCACTCTTGTTTTTCTCACATCCCTCCACTGCTTTAAATTCAAAGACTCAAGGATTTTCTTCATTGTTTCAAAATTAGAAACTTCCACTTCAAGCTCTTCCCTTATTTTTGCATCAGGATTGGCAACAGGGCTCTTTAATGTAAGATAGGCTTTACTCCCTTTTGTCCTCAACCTTAAGGTTTGTTTAGAGCCCCTTATTGAATTGTCAGGAAAGTCAAATGAAACAGCGTATATCTCGCCTTCAAATGATTTCTTAGCGCCCAGGGCAAGGAGCTTTTCAATTATTGCATTCCTATCAATTTCTATTACCTTTACTTCTGTTTCGCGCATTGATATTTAATATTGCAACAGAATATAAAAAACTATCTGCTAACTAGGATAGCCCTTGCAGGCGCTCCGTCACAGCCTTTTAATTTCAGAGGAAGCCCCGCAAATGTATATTCACCAACCGGAACTTTACTTAAATCAATTCCTTCAAACAAAGTCATACTGTTTATAATAATAGTATGCACAACCTGATTCCCTGAATGAAATTTCTGGACAGAAAGTGAATCAACGCCCAATGTTTTAACACCCCTGTCTACAAGGTGCCTTGCTGCATCCTCTGTAAGATATATAAAATCAGGATAGAATTCCTTAAAATCGCGAAGTGAATTCTGCGTTTTTAAAAGGATGATATCTCCTCTTTCTATTTCAAATTTCATTAAATCATCAGCTGTAATGCATTCTTTGCATAATGTCAGATCCAAAACCTTCGCCTTACCATAAAAAGAATCCAATGAAAGTTTTTCAACAGTATCGCCCTTATTATCAATGTGCCTTAAGGAATCAACGTGTGTGCCTGAATGGCTGCCAATTGTTATCTCTGAAATGTTTGAGCTTGTTCCTGGAATTGATTTTATTTTAATTGTAGGATTATTTGGATATGCCTTAGTTGTTCTAGAAAGTTCCAGTGAAATATCGTAAATCATTCTGGCTGCTTGTGCCCCCCGAATTCTGCCCTGAGTGCAGCAATTAGCTTTGATGAAAAAGAAGGTTCATCTAAAGACTTTTTTCTAGCTTCAAAGGCAGCAATTATGGAAAGGAAATCCACATCTCTTGCCCTTGCTTCTCCTATGGCCCAAGCGCCAGTTTCCCCGCCGCCAATCTTACCGTTATAAGCAGAAAGCTCGGCGTCCCTTTCAAGGCATCTTGTGATTAACTCCAGAATCCATGAGCGTATAACACTACCATGTTCCCATGCTGCTGAAACCTGCGCTAAATCTATTCCCTCTTCTGTTTGTAAAAGCCCAAATCCTTCAGCATATGCTTGCAGCAACCCATACTCTATTGCATTATGCACCATTTTCACAAAATGCCCTGCGCCGCTTTTTCCAATATAATGTACGCCTTCTTTTGCAGCCATTGCTGTAAATGCAGGAAGTGCAAAATCAAACGCCTCTTTCTCGCCTCCGACAGTAAAACTTGCGCCGTTCAAAGCCCCTTCCAGTCCGCCGCTTGTGCCTGAATCCAGATAATATATCCCTTTTGTTTTAAGCTCTTCTGCGCGCCGCACAGAATCCTTGTAAAAAGAATTGCCTGCGTCAATTATGACATCTCCTTTGTTTAAGTAAGGAGCAATCCCATCAAGTGTATCATCAACCACCCCAGCAGGCACCATCAGAAATATCAGCCTTCTCGGACTTATTTGTATTATCATATCCTGCAAAGACGCTGCCTTTCGTATTCCTAAAAGACTGCTGCAAGCAGCCTCATCCATATCGTATCCTATTACAGAATATCCTGCATTAATAAGCCGCGATGCCAGCCGGCTGCCCATTCTTCCCAAGCCTGCAATGCCAACTTCCATTTTACTTCAGCCTCGAAACTGCATAAGCGTATGCGCCGATTATTCCTATGTCTTCTCCGAATTTTGTAGCTGTAATCTCAGGCACGCGGTTTATGCTATATTGCTTTATTTCATCCTTTGCAGGGATTATGCTCTTAAACTGCTTTATGCCAAGCGTTCCCATTACAACAAGAGTATCCACAAAGAACGCATTCAGCATATTCCCAATGCCATGGGCAGTATAGCTTTTTGCAGCTTCAACAATTTTTACAGCATCCTTATTTCCTTCCCCAGCCATATCAAATACATCCTGACATGATATATTTAATCCGTGCTTTTTTGCTGTTTCCTCAATGCCATAGCCTGACGCCTGCGCTACCCAACAACCCTTTTTGCCGCAGGAGCATTTATTAGCCAAATTCGGATTGCGTTCAAGAACGTCATGCCCGAATTCCCCGCAAGAGCCCTGCAGGGGTTTTCCATTAATTACAATGCCTGCGCCAATTCCTGTGCTTAATGTAAGCAGATAAAAATTACCAGGCCTGTTCCCAAAATAGAGTTCAGCCATTACAGCCATATTGAGATCATTATCAATGAAAACCGGTTCTGTAATACCTTCAAGCCCTGCTTTTATATCAAAAGGCGCATGCAGATGCAAAGGAGGGGATGCCTGAAGAATGCCATCCTTAACAGGCCCAGGCAAGGCTATTGAAACAGCATCTATTTTCTGGCGCTTTAGTTCGCCGCGCAATTGTTTTGACATAGCCCTAATCTGGTTTAAGAGCTTTGCAGGATTACCTCTTTCGCTGTTAATCTGCAGCTGCTGGAGAATCTCATAAGGATTTCCATCAGTTATCAAAGCGCCTTTTATCTTTGTGCCGCCAATGTCATAGCATTCTACTATCATTTTTCCCCTCCCAAATCAAGATAGGTCTACGAGGATGAATGAACTCCACGGGATTTCATTCATATCCTCACAACTGTTAAACACTTTTTGCGTTTTCATCTTTTTTTGCTTACTTTACACTTTATGGGACTGCGAGGATTTGAACCCCGGTTACAAGGCCCCGAACCTTGAGTCCTACCAAGCTAGACTACAGTCCCATTTTAACTTTGCCATAAGTGAGCTTTATGCTCGCCATTTGCTCAAGCGGAATGCCGCTTGCTACGGCTACAGTCCCATTTTAACTTTGCCATAAGTGAGCTTTATGCTCGCCATTTGCTCAAGCGGAATGCCGCTTGCTACGGCTACAGTCCCAATTACTGTTTTAGACACTATAAACTTATTTAAAAACCTTATCTTTTCACAATCAATGGAAACTTTCCTGTAAAGTCTATGACAGCGGAAGGAGCTCCTGCAATAACGCCTGCATCAATTGCAAAATCAACCATACCAATAGGCAGCTTTTTCATTTGCACTTCAGCGCAAAGCAGCGGCACATTGGCTTTTTCAACAGCTTTCAGCACAGGATGTTCAAACAGCCTCACACCAATTGCTGAAGAAAAACCTTTAACACCTCTTTTCGGATTTAACACATAAGTAAATGGGCCCGGCAGCTTGTCAAGAAACGCTTTTTTCACATTAAAGTTCTTCTCAATCCATTTTTTGGAAGGAGCAATAACAAAAACACCTGAAGAACACGCAGCTTGAAGCCTTTGTTCGCTAACACTCTCAACCTCACTTCGCACCGCTCGTAAGGTTTCAACAGCAGAAGGCAAAAGTGCGTTGCAGGCAATGCAGTAAGCAGTATCTATAGGCATGACAAAAACAGCGCCTTTTTTTATTGCTTTAATAATATCTGCTTTTGCAGCATCCTCAACATGAATTTTTCTTGCCATTAATATAAGCTTAGCAATATACATATATAAAGATTGCTCAGAATTCCCTTTGAAACTCTTTCAGCCTGCTTACAGTGCCGAAATTAACAAGGTTGCCGCGGTCGCCAAGCACAAAAACCTGAAAATCCAATATATCCTTGAGAAAGGGGCTAAGCTGCTTTTCACGCAGTATGTCAGCGCCTTCAACAGCTGTGTTAAACGAAGGCATTACTATTAAATCCAGAGTTTTCCATTTGCCGACAAGAAAGCACTTGTATTTCTCAAGCCTGCTCCTGTCCCTTAAAGCAACAGCAGGATGCTCATGCCCGATTATAACCACTTTTGCCTTATCCAAAATGCTTTTCTTAGGGATTTTATCCCCATGGCATACAAGCATATTGCCCACAACCTCATAATCCTTGAGGATTACATTGCGCTTTTTTGCAATCGGACCAAGTATTGTATCATGGTTGCCTTTGATTAAAATTACATTGCGGCATTCCTTCAAAAGCATGTCAAGCACCCCTATTGTATTTCGCCATTCTGTCTCTGAGATTGTGCCGAACTCATGCTTTAAGTCTCCGTTAATAATAATCCTATTAACAGGCAGCTTTCCCTGCTTAAGCTTTTCAAAAATCCATTTTAGCATCACGCGTGTATCCCAGTACTGGTGCCTTGGAGCCAGGATTCCACTCTTGTTCAGTGCCTCTTCATAGCCCATATGCACATCTCCCATAATAAGGGTCTTGTTAACATACAGCGCAAGCCCCACTGCGCGTATTCCCCATACCAGCTTAGTTTCCATTTTTGAATATTAATTATATAGTATACTTTAAAGCTGGTAATTAAGCTTTGTGGAGAAGGAATAATAAGACAAAGATAAAAAGCCAGCCTTCGGCATAGTTTCTTATTTCTTTAGGCAATATGCCTAATTATCTTGTTTGTTCTACCACACTTAAATATCTCTGAATATATTCCCCCAAAATCCCAATTTCCCTATTGGAAGGCTTAATAAATTGTGTAAGGCAACTGTAAGAGCCATCCTGCCTTTCCATAAAAAACCAGGAAATAGCCCAGGCATTCAGGGCATTCTTTGAAACACTTTGGAAGATTGCAGGGAAGTAAGCGGCTTCCCAACAGAAAGCTATATAAACATAACTTTACATATATAAACTTAAATGGATACATATAAAGTTAAATTTACATCATTAATAGGGGACGCCTTCCGGCTGCTTTGCATAAAGGCGGGAGAAACACTCAGCCAGAGGCAAATAGCCAATATGCTCAATATTTCGCCGACAGCTGCGGCAACAGCAATACGGCAGCTTGAAAAAGCAGGGCTGGCAAGGGCGGAAAAGAGCCGGCAGGGAAATATAAGGCTGATAAGCCTAAACAGGGACAGCATTGAAGCTATTGCATTAAAAAGGGCTGAGAATTTTAAGCAAATATCTGAAAGTGGGCTTGTATGGCAATTGCCAGAGCAATTCCCAGGCGCAGCAATAGTTTTATTCGGCAGCTATTCAAGGGGGGAGGATGTAACAAGCTCTGACATAGATATAGCAGTTATTGGCGCAAAGGAAAAAGGCATTGAGCTTTCATTGTTTGAAACGGCGCTTGAGCGGAAGATTGTGCTGCAGTTCTATAAAAGCCTTGGAGCGATACATAAGAACCTAAGGGAAAACCTAATAAATGGCATAGTGCTCTACGGCATTGTTGAATTATGAAACCGCTTAAGAATTTTGATGAATTTATCCGGGCAGGGATTATGAGAAAGGTAAGCCCAGACTATGCACGTGCAAGGCATCTTATTGAAGAATCTGAAAAACGAAAAAGGTTTATTGAGACTGCCCGGAATAAGATAGGCATTTCAGATGACAATGCAAATTGTTTTATTGAAAATTGCTATGATACGCTTATTGAATTAGTAAGGGCAAGGCTTCTTAAGGACGGATTTAGTTCCTCAGGAGAAGGCGCCCATGAAGCAGAGGTTGCATATATGCGCAATATAGGATTTGATGAAAAAGACGTGAGATTTTTAAATGAAATAAGGTATTTCAGGAATGGAATCACATATTATGGGAAAAGCTTTGAAAAGGAGCAGGCGGAAAAAGCAACCCGCTTTATGGCAAAAATATATGCTACCTTGAAATCAAAAGCAGAAAATATCAAATAGTTAATTTGGCTCTCACCATGTAATTCGCCAATCCCTCAATCTGCCTGAGCTCTGTCTTGAACAATAAAAGCCTTAATGTGTCATTTATCCTTATGCCGTGCCTCTGCAATGCATCCTTCAGTTCATGGTAAAGCTTTTTGCCTTCATTGTCCAGGTCAGTAAGGATAGCTGTTTCCTTTTCTTTGATTGACTCAACAAGCTTGTATATTGGAGTTCCTTTAACACCCCTCACATTCGTTATTCCAAACTCATTTAATGCCTTCTTGTCATTAATGCCCTCCACAATAACAAGCATGTTTTCTTTCTTCAGCTTTCCCAGCTCTTCCCTTATTTCATCCAAAAGCGCCTTATCCATAAAACAGAATAAGCTGCAATACGTTAAAAATTTATCGCATTAAGGCTGCTTAAACACCCTTCTTGTAGGGATATATATGGCAATGATAAGCACAAGTGCAATAAGCAACCCAACAGCCCCTCCCCATTGCCCAGGGGACTCCCTGATAGAGCTGACAACCCTTCCAGTCATCTGCCCAAGCCTTAGCCTTGCTGCTTCAATACGAGTGGGCGCTTCTTCCGGCTCTGAAAAAGGGCTTGTCGCATAAGATGTTGTTTCAGGCGGTTCTTCTATTGTCTTTTCAGGAGCTGTTTCTTTTGGCGTTTCAGGAGCCGGGGGGTGCCTTACCGCCTTTAGAATGCCGCTTGTGCTGCCCATAATTTCCTCTTTTTGGGGGGCTGCAGGCGGCGCATAGCTGTATTCGGCAACAGCAGAATGCTTTAATCCTGAAACCTTGTACATTGTGTTATTTTCCGCCAAGGAACACGTATAAGGCCCATTTGAGCCTTCACATGAAAGCTTTACCCCGTTTGCGCAGTCTGCTTCAACAATTATTGCATCAACCTCATCGTCTATGATGCAGAGTGTGTTTGTTCCCGCTATCCTTTCGATGTAAGCTGTCTTTGTCTTGTTCTGCGAGCTGAGGTTTATGCCTTTGATTATAATAAAGCCGGCTCCTTCTCCGCTATTAGAGGTAATGTTTATCCTGCTTAAGTCAAGGATATTATTGGCAAAGTCATACTCAAATTCAACAAGGGGCTTGCTGCCTGAAAGGAACAGGGCATTCCCAACAGCATCAAAATCATTTCTTTCCTCATCATTAACCTTAAATGTCAGGTTTGGCGCATTTGTGGAAATATTTGAAACCCTGCCAAAGATATTATCGCCTGTATCAATGATGCCGTCGTTATCCTCATCCTCACAAGCATCACCTATGCCGTCTTCGTCAGAGTCCTCTTGTCCCATATTTGCAATATCAGCGCAGTTGTCATTGCAATCTGCTATAGTGTCGCCGTCTGTGTCTGTGTCTGCAACACCGCATCCGCATACTCCTTCAGCAATCTTTAATGGGTCGCTAGCACATAAGTCATTGCAATCAGCCGTGCCATCGCTGTCGGAATCTACGGCAATAGGGATTTCAGCATTGCAGGTTACGCCCTCTTCTGAGCATACATAGAATCCCTGCCCTATTTCTCCGCACTCATTTTCCTCTGAAGCGCATTCTTGGTCCCAGTTTTCTCTTTCATTAGGGATTTCAGCATTGCACTCTGAGCTTAATCCGTCAGCTGAGCATACATATTCTCCTGAATTTGTGTCTTCGCAAGAGTTAGGATTGCTAAAACAAGATGAGCCCACATTATATTCTTCGTCTATATCCCCGTTGCAGTCATTATCAAGGCCATCGCAAGCTTCTTCCCGTGGAATATAATTGCCTTCGCTGTCAGCCCATTCGCCTGCGCTACAAACTTCGGTATTTGCCGAGCACAGCCCAAACAAATTACCATCTGCCCTGAATAACCCGTCGTCTATCTCACCATTGCAATCATTGTCCTGATTATCGCATGATTCCTCATCCGGCACATAGTTGTCTTCGCTGTCAATCCAAACACCTTCTACGCAGAACTCGATGTTTTCAAAGCATAAGCCAAGTAAATTTTCATCATCCCTAAAAAGCCCCTCATCTGTCTCGCCATTGCAGTTATCGTCAATTGCATTGCAGGCTTCTTCAGCATCAGGATTAACTGCCGCGCTTGAATCGTCACAATCAGTAGAATCTTCAACATATCCTTCAGGAACACTGACTGACTGCACTGAACTTGCAGCATCGCCATAGCCATCACTATCAGAATCAAGATAATATGTGGAAACTACATGTATGCCATTTGGATTTGATAAAACATATTCATTGCTTTCTCTAGAAGTACATTGATTATTGCTATATATCCATACTGTAAAATCATAATTTCCATTGGTAAGAGATACATTTATAACAAAGGATTCAGTAAATGTGCCGGCATTATTATGGTTGTAGGTATCCACACATATAGCATCTGCTGTCCCTATTTTGTATTTTGTCGAATGCCAATTCCAATCACTGTTGTGATCTACATGCACAGTAACCGCAGCAGTAATAGATTCCTCACTCGCAACATTCACTGAACTTGCTCCATTTAGAGTAACTTCAGTTATAGTCCTTGCTGCACTCACCACTGTAACCATAGACAGCATAAAGCACATTACTATTAAGCATGTTAGCAGCTTTTTACCCATTTTTACCCATATAAGATATAAGTGAATATCTTATTAAACATTGCTGTCAAGCAAGCCTTACAAAGCCATAAGTTTTATAAATAGCGCAAAAGGATAGAATACAAATGCAAAACAGGCTAATAATACTGCTGATGCTTGCTGTTTTAATATTGTCAGGCATTTCAATTGCCGAGGATATGTGTTCTGCAGAGGCTGAAACCTGCGCTGTTGAACCCCCGAGAGGGTATGCTGAAACAGAAAATGTATTCAGCCCTGTTGCAAAAGATGCAATCTGCATCATATATTTCTATGGCGACGGGTGCCCTAACTGCGCAAAGCTAAAGCCATATATAGAGGAAGTAAAAGCTGCATACGGCGATAAGATTGCAATATACGAATATGAAATTTACCATAATGTGAAGAATTACCAGATGTACAGCAGCTACTGCGGCCTGCAGGATATTGCTATTGAAGAAAGGGGCGTTCCATTCCTTGCAATAGGCAATGCATATTACATGGGAGTCACGCAGATAAAATCAAATCTTGAGCCGAAGATTGAAGAGCTTTTGGAATCAGGGGAGAGAATCTGCCCTATCCCTGAGGCAGGAACGTGCGGCAATGTCAAGCAAAGCGCTGACTCAAACACAGCAATAAAGAATTTTAAGTCAACATTGTCATGGCCATTGGTAATTGGGGCAGGGCTTGTTGATGGAATAAACCCGTGCGCATTTGCAGTGCTGATATTTTTATTGATGTTTTTGCTTGAGGTGTCAAACAGCAGGAAAAGAATGGTTAAGATAGGGCTTGTTTACACAGTTGCCGTATACGTGACATACTTCATTGCAGGGCTTGGCATATTAAGCATAATACAGGTAAGCGGTTTTTCAAGCTGGATTGTGAAAATAGCCGCTGTTCTTGCAATACTTGCAGGGCTTGTAAATGTAAAGGATTATTTCTGGTACGGCAAAGGGTTTACTCTTGCAATCCCTGAATCAAAGAAAGGCATTATTGAAAGATGGACAAAAAAGTCTAATATCCCCGCTGCCATTGTTTTGGGTTTTTTGGTTTCAATGTTTGAGCTGCCTTGCACAGGAGGGGTTTATCTTGCGATACTTGCAATGCTGGGCAATAATGTGACAACAGCGCAAGGCATTGTGTATTTGCTTGTCTACAATCTAATGTTTGTGTTGCCGTTAATCGCGATAACAGGGCTTGTTGTTTTAGGCATGAAGGCAGAGCACATAGAGAGATGGAGAACATCAAGGAAGAACCTAATGAAGCTTGCAATGGGATTATTATTATTGGCATTGGGGATAGCAATGCTGCTGGGATGGATTTAAAGGAGGCAAAAAATGAAAAAGATAATAACAATAGCATTATTGGCGCTTGTGCTGCTTGCAGCAGGATGCGCAAAAAAAGCAGAATTTACAGAGCCAGTGCCTGCTGTTGAAGAAGCAGCTTCAGCAGAAAGCATAGCTATTGCAAACAATATATCAGAAAAGATTCTTGTCGGGCTGGACAGAGGGGATTATTCAATGTTTAGCGCTGACTTTTCTGACAGGACAAAGGAAAGCATGGATGAAGCTTATTTCAACAAGCTGAGAAGGTTCCTCAAGGATAACAGCGGTGATTATGTTGACAAAGTCCTGGCATTTTCAAAAGGGGACACGCAGTTTGGCTATGACTGCCAGTTTTCAAAGGAAACTGTCTTGCTTGGCTTTGTACTCAGCTCTGACTTAACAAAAGTGGAAACCCTTTACTTTGATTCAGAGAACATAAGGAACAGGCTTGCCAGCAACCTTGACTTTGTATAACCGAATGTGTTGATTTTCTTTAGTTATTTATAAGCAGTATCCAAAAGTATATTCTCCAGCACCGAAATGTTTATAACTATATATACATATAGTTTATAGGGGGGAGGTGTTATTTATGGGATATAAAACAAAAATCCAATTAATAAAAAGGAAGGACTCGCAACAATGGTTATTCAACATACCTGTTGCAATAGGTGAAGCTTTAGAACTCAAGAAGGGA
>JAHJRD010000021.1 GCA_018830945.1 Nanobdellota archaeon
GGATAAGAATATATATGAATTAGGTAAGAAGGTTCTGGAGAAAGAATTTAAGAAAATTAATATTAAATATCACGAAATTAATTCTAAATGGAATTATACCTTATCAAAAATTTAGCAAGTTATTTTTAGGCTACCCCTAAGCCCCTTTTTCTTCCTTTTTCCTGCCATAACCAACCCTCTTATCGGAATACAATAGTCTTTTCAAGTATTTAAACTTTCACTTTATTTTTTTTAAAAAGCCGCACAGGGCGTAAGCTTCTCTCGCAACCTGCAGACAGGTTGATCATCAGAGCAGCATGCGCTTCGTATTCGAAAATGCGGGACATTTTCGGATATCCGAGAATCTATGATTCTCGAATACTTAGCTGCTAGAAACCATTTGGGCAGGACATACACTTTTTCAAGCATTATTTTATTTTTTTTAAAAAGCCGCATAAAGCATAAGCCTCTCTCTTTGTAAGCATGCTCTTCCCCACCATCCGCTTCCACAGCTGCCTTTGCGTGTCTTTCTTTTCTTCTGTTGAGAAGTCAAGTTTGTCAAGCGCATTATCCAAAAGCTGCATTATAACCTGCTTTTCCCTGCCAGTCGCCTGCCTTATATTAATGCCTACTTTTTCTGTTTTCATTGATTTTGAAAGCTCATAAAGGATTATTGCAGCTGCGTGGCTAACGTTCATTGTTGGGTATTTCTTTGATGTCGGTATTGTGACTGTAAAATCGCACTGCTTGATTTCATTGTTAGACATGCCTTCCCCTTCCCTTCCGATGATAATTGCTGTATTGGCTTTTGATTTTGCAATAAGCGCAGAAAGCTGCTCAGGATTGACAGGAGATCTTGGAATATTATAGTCAGTAGCTGTCATTGCAGTTGTTGCTATTACTGTGTCAAATGATTTTAATGCTTCATTAAAAGAGGAAAAGGTTTTTGCTTTTAATAATAACTGCTTTGCATGCTTTGCGTGCATTACTGCTTCCTTGCCTTTAAAGTCGCATTTAGGGCTGATAAATGCAAGCTTTTCAAAGCCAAAATTAGCCAAAACCCTTGCCAAAGCGCCGCAGTTCTTCTCCCATTTGAATTCCTGGGCTATTATTGTAATGCTTTTCATGGATTAGAAGTGATTTTATATTGTTTATAAAGGTTGGGAAAAGCATTAAAAACAAAAGGAACGCAGCGTAAGACTTAAATACATAATATTATGTATATAGATACATAAATGAAAACTGAAATAAAGGCAATAAAGGCGCTTATCAGGCAGGAGCCTATGACAATAAGAGAAATATCCCGAAAGATAAAGGCAGATTACAGGATAACGCATACTGCTGTAAAGCTGCTCTCGAAGAAAGGTGCCTTAAGCATTAAAGAAATAGGCGGAAGCAGCCTGTGCGAATTAAATAGGATGTATAATGGCATTGAAATACTGCAGGCAGAAGAAGAAAGAAAAACAGCTTTCCTGAAGAATAAGGATATGGCTGTGCTTTACAAAGAAGTGACAGGAAATGCAGGCTCCGGGTTTTTTGTAATGCTTGTGTTCGGCTCTTATGCAAAAGGCAGCCAAACAAAAGATTCTGACATAGACATTATGGTTATTTCAAATGATGAAAAACTAAACAAAAGAATAAACGATATTCTATCTGCCCTGCCTTTAAAAATCCATTTTATCCCGCTTAATGAGGAAGAATTCAGGAGGATGTATTTTTCCCGTGAACCAAATGTTGTAAAAGAAGCTGTAAAGTCATATGTTCTTCTTCACGGAGCAGAGCAATTCTATGGAATGATGAGGAGTTGACAGAGTTCTTGAAAATTATTAAGCACTTGCCAAAAACCACCACTTGCCAAACGCCTGCGCAGCGTTTAAATAGGAAACTTTTCACAAACAGCATATGCTTAGCGAAAAAAGAATAAAAGAAGCTGAAACCAATGCAAGGACTTACTTTAAAGAAGGGCTGCTTAAAAAAGATAAAAATGAAACTGCAAAAGAGATGTACGTAAAGAACAGCAATATGTCTCTCTGGATAGCAGAAAAGGTGCTTGCACTTGAAGGAGGGCTTTACCCGCCCTACTTGTGGGTCATAGTAATAGCTTATTACAGCATGTATTATATCGCAAATGCCGTGATTCTGGAAATGGGATATAAGGTAGGAGATAAAATCAGCCATAAGGTTACAGGCGACGCATTGATTGTTTTTGTTCGGGAAAAGCTGAAAAAAGAATTGCTTGAAGAATATGAAGCGGAAAAGGAACAGGCTATGGGGATAATAGCAGCTGAAGCAGACTTGCTGATAGAATCATTTGAAAATGAAAGAACAAAGCGCTCAATATTGCAGTACCGCATGGACGAAGAAGCAAAACAAAGCAGGGCCTTGACATCATTGGCAAGGGCAAAAAGATTCTCATTTGAACTGAAAAAGCTTATAACCTAATATGCACTTGCGATTATTATGCTAATAGATATTCACTGCCACCTTGATTTCAAGGATTTTGAAAAGGATTTGGATTCTGTTATTGAAAGGGCTGGGAAAGCGGGTGTTAAGGCAATAATCTCAGCAGGAGTCAATACTGAAAGCAACAGGAAGACGCTTGCCATTGCTAAAAAATATCCGCTTGTGAAGGCTGCTTTAGGCATATACCCTTCTGACGCATTAAAAATGAAGGATTCTGAGATTGACAAGGAGATTGCATTCATAAAAAAATCAAAGCCGTTTGCAATCGGCGAGGTTGGATTGGATGGGACTTATCCTGAAATGGAAAAGCAGAAAATTGTTTTTAAGAAGTTTATTGAATTGGCTAAAGAGCTTGATGTGCCTTTGATTGTGCATTCAAGAAAGGCTGAAGAAGAAGTTTTTGATATGCTGTCTGCAATGAACGCGAAAAAAGTGGTTGTGCACTGCTTTATGGGAAAGCTTTCTCTTGCAAAAAAGATAAGGGAAAAAGGATGGATGCTTTCAGTGCCGTGCATTGTTGAGAATTCAACGCAGTTCCAGGAAATGGTGAAGGAAATAAATGCAACGCACCTTCTTACTGAGACAGACGCGCCTTTCCTTGCTGCTGAAAAAGGCAAAAGGAACGAGCCTGCCTTTGTAAAGCAGTCAGTTGCTGAAATCGCAGGGATAAAAGGGGTTTCTGCCGAAGAAATGGAAAAAATGGTTTTTATGAATTACCAGAAGATGTTTATGGCAGGAAAGCGTAATTATTCAGTTTTCTGAAGCGTTCTAAGGATATTGTAATTTAGATGCATAAAGTTTATATACTTAATATGTATATTATACATATTAAGAAAAGGAGAGTGATTATATGAGGAAAATACAAACAATCGCTACGAACGA
>JAHJRD010000022.1 GCA_018830945.1 Nanobdellota archaeon
ATATTCTTAATCGTGACTTCATTCGAGAATATTTGTTTTATTTTTCTCATTTAATATGTATAATATACATATTAAGTATAAAAGCTTTTCGGAAGCCTAAAATGCCCTAAAATTTGACAAGGGAACATAATTATTAGACGAGGGAGCTTTCCACATACTTTTCATAAGAAGATTTAAATACTTCTGTCTTATCTCTATCACAGAAATAATATTTTAAAGGAGGATACTAAAATGGGCTGCGGTGGCGGAGACACAGAAGGAGAACTGGAAAAAAAGGCAAGAAGGGGATTGAAATGGTATGATGCTCTTGGAGCTGCTGTTCTTGCAGCTGCAGTCACGGGTTTTTTTGCAGGCGCAACAGGCTACAGGCTTGGGCATGACAAAGGATATAATGAAGGCATTTATGAAGGGCACGAAGCAGGTGTTGCTGAAGAGCAGCAACAGGCGCCCAAAGTAAAAATTCAGCTGATGCCTTTGGGCCACCAATACTTTGTATTTTTTTCTGCCAAGCAAAATAAAGGCGGAGAGAATATTACATATAGATTAAGGGCATCGCCAAATAAGGTATATCCCGGAGAACTAGGTGAAGAGCCCCATATAGACATTACTCAGGTTTCTGAAGAAATTCATATTGAAAGAGCAGACGGCACCAATGTCAACTATACTGATGGGGATTTGGGTGTACAGACTATCAATGAATATTGCATGGCTGGCCCCCGCGATGGCCTTGTTGATGCGATAACGGTCCATCAACCTGGCAAGGGCGTGAGCCTGCTTTGCAGGGTAAGGGATTATGACGCAAATCCAACTGTCTTTGACAAGGCTGATGCACTGTTTAAGGAAGTAAGGGGGCAGTTCTTTAGCCTAGAGTAAGCCTCTTTTTATTTTTCTTTCAATTCTGCTTTTTCTATAACCAACCTCCCTGTATTTGTGTTTTCCATCTGGATTTTTGATTCTTCTATTACTATTCTCTTTTTGAAGAAAGGCGCGTTTAAGACTAAGCTCTCTGCCTCGCCGCCTTCAAAGGCGATATTCAGCCCGTTCTTTTGATTTATTTTTACAAGCTTGTCAACATCTTCCATTGTAATCTTTCTTCCAAGCCATGACTTGTCCAAGCCGTCTGCTGCTATGCTTGTTAATATGAATTCAAAGCCTTGTTTTATTATTTCCCTCATTTCCTCTTCCTGGCTCTTGTGCCACAATGGGGAGAATACTTTCAAGCCTAACTTGTCTGCTATTTTGCTTATTCTTTCGCTCTGGTATTCTGAGTACAATGCGCCTGTGATGATTCCTTGTATCTGGTATTTGCCTTTTGCTGATTTTATTGCTAATTCTAAATCTTTTAATTCTATTTCCTTTTCGCCTTTTGTCTCATGAAAAAGTATTGGAATGCCCATTGCCTTTGACTGCAAGGAAGCCATTTCAATTGCAGGGGTGTGGAACATGAATGAGTCCTTGTTTTTGCTTTTGATTGTGATTAGGCAGCTTATTTCACAGCCTTGCTTTTTCATCAGGTATAATGCATAAGAGCTGTCCTTGCCTGAGCTGAAAAGAGCTCCCAGTTTCATCGGCTTCATCAGCTTTTTCAGGATCTTATCAGAGCCGCTTCCGTACTGCGCTGCCTTCTTTGGCTTCATTGCAATATCTTCCGGTATTCCTATGCTTATAGCTATCTGCCTTAAGATTAGTTTATTGTGTTCACCTATCTTTTGCTCTTTTGGCAGTGCTAGGGCTAATCTTGCCACTTCTTTGTCCATGAAAGGCGCTATTAACTGCAATTCATTTAGTTTTGCTATTGTTTCGTCTCTTATGAGGTCTTTTGTCTGGACAGCTATGAAGTCTTTTTCACAGTCATTGTTCAGGTCAGTGCTTTTTTTGTATCTTGCGTAGCCTGCAAACAATTCATCAGCCCCTGTTCCTGACAGTATTACTTTTATATTGTCTTTTTTAGCCATCTCGCATGCTGCGTACAATGGCATTGCAACTCCTGTTTGTATCCTGCCATTTGTTATTGGCTTTACTTTCTTCAGGGTTTCTTCAGGGCTTGCTATTGTTGTTTTTAATTCAAATCCTAATGCTTCTGCTGCGTGTTTTGCATTCTGTATGTCTATTGCTTCTTTATTGAATGCCGCTGTGTAGCAGGTGAAGTCTGCATTAAGGTCTTTGCAGATTTTTGCTATTATTGTTGAGTCTAATCCTCCTGAGAAGAGTATTCCAAACTTGTTGTTTGGGATTCTTGTTTTTACTGCTGTTATTAGCGCTTGCTTTATTGTGTTTAATGTGTCCATACTGGAAAAAGAGAGTGAAGAGGTGGTTTATAAAGGATGTGGAAAAGAGAAGGCGAGCCTCCGGCATGCTTGTTTTGTTTTTTGTGTTTGGGCATTATTTTAGTTTTCATTTTTCCGGAAATCTGCGCACTTTTCCATAAACTTTTACTTATTTCCAAAGAAGCGCTCATTTTTCCTTTGACGACGGAAAATCTGCGGATTTTGACGGCAAAGATTATTAACCTGGACGCATGACAATTAGGCAGAAAAAAGAGAAAAAAATGGACAAAAAAGAGTTTGAATTCCTGCTGAACAAAGGGGAAGATTACAATACTGAGTTTAAGGAAAACTTAAGCGGAATTGAAAAGGACATTGTTGCATTTTCAAATGCAGAAGGCGGAATAATTCTTATAGGCATAAGTGATGACAGGAAAATAAAAGGTGTTGAGATTAATAATAAAATTAAGGCTGAACTTCAGTCAATTGCAAGAAACTGCGACCCTTCAATTGAAGTCAGCGTCTCTGAGCATGAAAATGTGCTCATAGCAACTGTGCCTGAAAGCCTTAGAAAGCCGCACAAGTGCTCGCACGGGTTCTATATTCGGGTTGGCGCTATTTCGCAAAAGCTCAATGTTGATGAAATAAGGGCATTTTTCAATAAGCTCGGGCAGCTGTTCTATGAGGAAAGGATTGATGAAAGGTTCGGCATAAGGGACTTTAGCGCGGCTAAATTTAATGACTTTCTCAGGAAAGCGGGAATTAAAAGCCAGTTAAAGAAGGATGATCTGCTGCGCAACCTTGGGCTTGTGAATGACAAGATGCAGTTTAAGAACGCCTGCATACTTCTTTTTGGAAAAAACCCTTCGCGGTTTATTCCGCAGGGCATTATAACCTGCGTTTTGTACAAAGGCGTGGATAAGGTGTATATAATCGACAGAAAAGATTTTGCTTCTGACATTCTCAGCAATTATAATGATGCAATGGCTTTTTTGTACCAGCACCTGATGCTCGGCTACCAGATAAGAGGCTCTGGTCCCAGAAAGGACATACTTGAAATCCCTGAAGCCGCTTTAAAGGAGGCTATTCTTAATGCAATATGCCACAGGGATTATGGCGAAAGAGGCGCTGTAATCCAGATTGACGTGTTTGATGACAGGGTCGAGATGTCCAACCCTGGCGGGCTTATAATCAAGGAAAGCGATTTTGGGAAGAAGAGCGTTTCAAGGAATCCTCTTATTTTTGGGCTGCTGCAGAGAACCAGCCATGTTGAGCATGTAGGTTCCGGAATTAAGAGCATTCGTGAGGCTTTGGCTCTTGCCGGGCTGCCTGCGCCCAGGTTTGAGTTTGGGTTCTTCTTTACGGCTATTTTCTTTCGGGATAAGGAGAAGCTTGTGGAGAAGGTTAAGGGGAGGTTGGGTGAAAATGTCCCTGAAAATGTCCCTGAAAATGTCCCTGAAAAGCGTAAACAGGCAATCCTTAACTATATGAAAAAAGATAGTAATATTACAATACCTGCTTTGGCTGAATTATTAAAAGTGACGGATAAAACAATTAAACGAGATATAGAAAATCTCAAGAAAAAAGGGCTTCTAAAGCGCGTAGGCCCTGACAAGGGCGGGCATTGGGAGATAGCTAAATGAATAAAAGAGAGCTTGTCAAAAAGCTGCAGGACATTGAATGGCTGGACTTTGAGGCAAAGGAGGCAAAGTCAGAAGTGCCGAAAAGCAGCTGGGCAACTGTTTCAGCGTTTTGCAACACTGCAGGCGGATGGCTTGTATTCGGGGTTTCTAAAAAAGGAAAGGATTACGGGATTGTTGGCGTGCGCTGCCCTGAAAAGATTGAGCAGGATTTCCTGACAACGCTGAGAGGGGACAAGTTCAACAAGAGCATAAAGGCAGAGCCGAAGAAATATGACATTGAAGGAAAATCAGTCCTTGCATTCTTTATACCTTCAATGCATTCCAGGGACAAGCCTGTTTATTTCAATTCCCTTCACAATACATTCATACGCACAGGCAGCGGGGACCAGAGGGCTACAAGGGAGGAAATAGACGCAATGTACCGCAATTCCTCGTTTGACAAAAAGGATGAGGAGCTTACTGAATTCACTTTTGAAGACCTGGACAAGGAAACTGTCCAAAGGTACAGGACTTACCTTGAGTCCCGCGAGCCTGAGCACAGGTATAATTCAATTAGCGCCAGGCAAATGCTTGAATTAATGAAAGTTATTGTAAACGGGAAAGTAACTGTAGGGGGCGCTCTTGTATTTGGCACAGAAGAGGTTGTAACCAGCGTGATATCTGATTTTCGCGTGGAATACCTTGAGGTAAACGGCACTTCATTTGCTGACGCGCCAAACAGGTATGAATACAGGATGCCTGTGCAGAAAAACCTGTTTGAGTATTATTTTGCCATATCTGAAAAGCTAAAGAATCATGTCAACATACCTTTCAGGCTTAAGGGAATGCAAAGGGATGAGAACCAGCCGCAGATAAAGGCAATCCGTGAGGCTTTGGTTAACCTTCTTATGCATACTGACTATTATTCAAATGCAAAGCCGCGCATTAGGGTTCTTTCTGACAGGATTGAGTTTTTTAATCCCGGCTCTTTGCCGAAAGCTGTGAAATACATCCTTAAAGAGGAGTTTTCAATGCCCCGCAATAATATAATAGCGCACATATTCAGGACTATACGGCTGTCTGAGAACATTGGCTCGGGCTTTCACAAGATGTTTACAGGATGGACGTCGTATTATTCTAGGAAGCCTGTTGTTGAAGGTGATTTTGATTATTATAAGATTATGTTTTATCTGGAGAGGAAGGGGGTAGAAAAGGTCGGAGAAAAGGTCGGTGTAAAGGTCGGAGAAAATGAAAAGAGGATATTGGCTGTTATAAAGCAAAACAAATATATCACTTATAAAGACATATCTTTAATAACTGGAATTAGCGGGAAAAGTGTATACAAGAACATTGGGAAGCTTAAATCCAAAGATTTGCTGCGAAGAGTTGGTTCTGACAAGACAGGGCATTGGGAGGTTATTGGATAGGAATGTCCTTGTATCTGTCCTTGAAAATGTCCCTGAAAAAGACCTAGAAAGCTGGTAGAAGGGTTCGGAGAAAAGGTAGGTGTAAAGGTAGGTGTAAAGGTAGGTGTAAATGAGGGATTATTCTTAAAACTACCCAAAAGACTACCCAGAAAGGTTCGGAGAAAAGTTCGGTGTAAATGGGGGATTAAATAAGGGATTATCTTTAAAACTGTGGAGAAAACTGTGGAAGAAACTGTGGAAGAAACTGTGGATAAAACTGTGGATAAAGACACTGTAAAGGACACCATAAAAGGCACTGTAAAGGTCACTGTAAAATCCCCTGAAAATCAGAAAACTACCCAGAAAACTACCCACAAAAGTTCCCAGACAACTGTGGAGAAAGACCTAGAAAGAGACCTACAAAAAGGCCTAGAAAATCAGAAAACTACTCCCTTTACTGCACTTGAAAACAGCACGCCGGACAGCTTTAGATTCAGGAATAACAATAGAAAAAGAATTGCCCAAGCCCTGAAACAGGCAAGGAGCGGGAAGAAGAAGGATATAAAGAATAAAGGGGTAGAGAGAGGAGAGAAAGCCAATGGCTGCAGTGCAGCCATGGTGTATTGGCAAAGCCCCGCAGGGCTTTGCAGGACCTGAAAACCCTTCGGGTTTTCAGAGAGGGAGACTAGAAAATAATGCCTAATCTTTATAAACGGTAAGTAATATCTCAAAATTATGAAGACAGATGAATTAGAACTACAATTTAATCAATTTAACGATTCTTTACATAAAGAAGATTATACCAAACAAAATTGGGATAAAATTCAAGATTGGTTGCATTTTTTTGAAGGAGGAGTATATAACATTAAAGGTAAACATTTTGAATTAGCTTATATTGCCTTATGTAGTGTTGTTGAGGCAATAGCTGTTAATAAATATAAAAAGCAGATTAGAAAAGAAGATAATCCTTTATTTAAATTTTTGAGGTGTTTAGCGATAGCTGTTAATATTGATATTCTACAGAAGAAGTTTGGCATTACTAATAGATTTGTTAAAGTTATTGTTGATTACTATCAAGGCAAAGGAGAATTACCTTCATTTATGCGATATAAACTTAAAATGAAAGGGGGCATTACTAGTGTTGAAGATGCAAGTTATAACTCTCTGGATGAGGCTTATGAGGAATTATCAAAAGTTTTAAAAAATGTTTATAGGAAATTTCGTAGTGATCCAGCTCACGAAGCAATACGATTAAATTTTGAAACAGAAATTATGTGTAGAATGGGAGATGCATCATCTATACCTGGTTGGCTTAGGGTGCAAAACTTTGGTGCAATTGTTTTAGATTTAATGAAATCTAGAGCTGGAGAATTGAAAAAGTCGTAATAATAATACTTGTACTCTTCTTTAGTTATTCAACTTCAAAAGTCCCATCAAAATCTCTATTGCCATAATAATACTTTCTATTAAACGCCTTATCTTCTAAATTAATGTCTACTCTATAAGTGCCTCTTGCCATAGAAGAAGTTATTTCAAACTCTAATTGATAGGGGTAAGAAGTAATTCCAGACTCGCCAATTGTTGTACCCGTCATTGTTTCTCCCCTAGTATTAACCCACCAAACTTGACCTTGCCTAAATCCTGAAGAACCATCTGTAACTTCAAGAGTAATAGTAACGGTTCCACTTCCGCTAATTGTTTTTGGGTTTATGACAAGAGTGGTTATAGTAGGGGGTAAAATGTCGATGCTATTATTTGTTTCATCAGGATCAAGAGCAGTTACTGTCCATACATCCGACAAAGTTCTATTTAAATACTGCGGTGTGATTCTATCTCCGTGAGGCTCTTCAGGTAGAGTCTTAGGGCAATGTCTGCACTCATTACTATCTTTTTCAATCCAATCAATAGTATTAGAATCCCTATCATCACAAATAGGGGTATTCATGCATTGATTTGTCTTCATATCATACCAATCAGATGTTGAATCGTCCCCGTCATCACAAGAGGTGGGACAATCTTTATTCGATTCGCCTTTTAGTTGGTTAGGTATATTACAACCATCTATACCTGCTTCACTTGCTTCCTCTTCCACTGCTCCCTCACCAGAATAAGAACGACAAGTTCCACTAGGATTTAGAGCAGTAACTCTATCTATCTGTGGAGGCTGCGAAGTTGTTATGCCATTACACATTATTTCCTGTCTAGTGCAGATTTCATCATTTTGACAAGCACCATGCATTTTAGTAAATACACAAGAATAATTAGTTCGTTTTGAACATGAATTATCCGTGCAATCATTTTTATCCTCACATGTTTGATTACATGTTTGGCAATTTATAGGGCAACAATAAGACTCTATAGTATCCAAATAAGGCAAAGCACAATCATCAGGCGCAGAACACAGATAACCATTAAAAGTCGCGCATCTGTGCTGCCCTATGATCTCTCTTGCTCGTGCTTCCTGTTCTGGCGTGCAGCCGTTTACTGCAAGAAGTAAGATACCCAGGATTATTGCAATATATGCTTTCATATAGCTTCTAAGAGGGTATTGGGTTATAAACTTTGTGGGATTTGTAGGTATTTAGTCACACTTTTTTAAGCTTGTGACTTATTTTCTTTTTCATCCTCTAAATAGATATATACGGCAACAAGCATTTTGTCCAATGAATTAATATTTTCAAAAAATTGTTTTTGGAGCTGTTCGTCTATTTGTAAAGTTTTTTGTTTGTCCCCGCGCAGGTAAAGGATAGTTTTCTCTTCTGTATCAAGATGCCCATGTGCAAAAGCATTTCTAATCTCAGCAAGATTAAATAATTTTTCAGAATAGCCATCATATTCGCCTTTAAAATGAGGTCGTTTATGAATTTGTAATTCAGAAAAGATTTTAATTTTTTGCATAAATGTGAAGAATTCCTTACCCAAAACTCCTGTCCTAAACTCTACGTCGGTTGTATTATTACAAAAATATTTCGACAAGATAAAATCAAGCAAACATTCTATATACACACTTTTTGTTAAAACTTTACCCCTAAACTCATGTAACTCTTTTTCTTGCTGTTTCCAATTTATAGCCCATTCTTCTATTGAAAAATCAGTTTTATTCTTTTCTCCCATACTTTTGTGTGAGTATCTGGAGCTTATTATTCTTTCTCTATTTGTTCAGTAGCCTGAAGTGGTCGTGGGGGTTTCAAGGGCGCTCCCTTGCCGCCTTCCCTTACCAAATTACCTTCAGCCCGTACTCCCACAACCTCGGCTCACTCTTTATCAGCTTGAATATAAACTTACTAAGAATATTCTCCTCTTCAAGCACTCTCTTAGCCTTCCCCTCACTTATAATGCTAATAATGTCATTATAATCCTTAATCGAAAGCTTATCCATAGCAGCCCTCATAAGAATAGCGGAGTGCACAGCTGTCAGGGCGTTATGCAGGCACTCTGCTGTTTGGCAAACAGGGATTTGCCATAAGATTCAGCTTAAGCTCCTTAAGAACAGAAGTTATCCTCATAACGGGAAATATCCTTGTTTAGGGCATTGGAAGGGCTTGAAGGATAAGCTGTCCCCAAGTTGTGTACAACTTCATATATCTGTAAGATTTACGGAAAAAGCGGAAAAACTGCATAAAACCTGTAAATTCTACTTTTAAACGTTAAAATTACCAAAAAACTGCATAAATTACCGATAAATTTATAAACTCCAAAGAATCTCCAAAGGGTATGATAATTGAAATATCAATTGAAAACTATCTTTCAATAAAGGACAAAGTAACTATTAGCATGGAAAGCAGCGCAAGCAAGAAGCTGCTGCAAAACCTGCTGGAGCCAAATAAGCTTCTGAAAACAGCCGTAATTTATGGCGCAAACGCTTCTGGAAAGTCTAATCTTATAAAAGGGGTATTTTTTATGTATAACTTAGTGAAAAATTCGCATATGTTTAATATAGATATGAAGATTCCTTTAAGATCACCATTTAAGCTTGATGAAGATTCATTAAACAAGCCAAGCAGGTTTGAAATCTTGTTTATTTACAAGGATATAAACTATAAATACGGATTTTCATGCAATGATGATAAGATTATAGACGAATATTTATTTTATTGGCCTAATGGGAGGGAATCCCAGATATTTAACAGGACTAAAACCAAAGAATTTGATTTTACAATAGACAAAAAACAGCAGGACTTAATCAAATCCCAAATGAATGATAATGTGCTTTATCTTTCCAGGGCAACACAATTAGGATATGACAAGACAAAAGAGGCATACGAATTTATTGTAAAAAATGTGGCTATAAATTATGGCCCCAGCTGGGTTGATTTTACAATCAAAAGATTGCATGAAGACCCAAAATTAAAAGATAAAATTATTGATATCTTAAAAAAAGCTGATTTTGGGGGCATATCTGATTTAGAAGTAATAAAGAAAAAGGGAAAAGTGCAGGGATTTGAGTTTAAAATTGATAAAGGGGAAACTACTTTTGTGCCTATTAAAGAGAAAGAAGAGGACATATACGATATTCAGTTTCAGCATAAAACTAAAAATGGCAAACCCGCATATTTTAGCATGTCTGAAGAATCAAATGGCACCGGAAAAACGCTTTCTATGCTTGGCCCTATATTTGATATATTGGAATCAGGAAAAACAGCATTTATAGACGAATTAGAGCTTAATTTGCACAGGGAAATTACAAAATTGATTGTAAAGCTATTTTATAGCAAAATGAATAAAGGCGCACAATTAATATTTACCACTCACGATACCTCTCTGTTATCTAATGAAATATTCAGAAGGGATCAGATATATATCTGCTCTAAAGAGCCGAACAGCAATACTCTTGTAAAATCTTACTTGGACTATGACTTGAGGGAAACTTCTGACTTTGAAAAGGCATATATTAACGGGAGAGTGGGCGGAATCCCCTTTATTGACGAATCAATTCTGGAGTAAGATGGCAAGAATAGAAGGCAAATATCCAACAAAAGCACTATGGATATTTTGTGAAGGCGAAAAGACAGAGAAGAATTATTTTTCAAAGCTAAGGGCGCAGGAAAGAATAAGGAGAATAACAATAAAAGTCGTAAATTCTGACAATACAGACGCAAAAGGTGTTGTTGAGCACGCCATTGCTTTTATGAAAAAAAGCAGGGATTTTGAAGATGGCGACATGGTTTATTGCGTTTTTGACAGAGATAGAAACTCAAATGAGCAATTGGAACAGGCAAAGAAGCTTGCAAAGGATAATGATATTGAGCTTATTTTTTCAAACCCCTGTTTTGAATATTGGATTCTTTGCCATTTGGGATACTATCCGGCAAGCTATGAACCTGAAGAAGTAGTGCAAAAGATAAAAGAGAAGATGCAGGGTTATACAAAAAAAGACCCTGCTATTTATGATAAGACAAAGGATAATATCCAATTAGCTTCTGCAAATGCAAAAAGGATAAAAGATGAGTGCATACGAAAGGGGCTAGAATTAATAAGCCGTGAAAGCAATCCTTTGAGTTTAGTTTTTGAATTGATAGCAAAGATAAATGAATTTAAAGATTAATTCTATGTCGTTTCCGCACGAAAACCATGGGTTTTCGGGCACTTGCAAAGCCCGCAGGCTTTGCCAATATAGTATGGCAACATAGTTGCCATCCTCCTTCCCAACGTCCTACCAAATTACCTTCAACCCATACTTCCACAGCCTGGGCTCACTCTTTATCAGCTTAAATATAAACTTACTCGGAAAATCCCTATCCTCCTGCTCAAGAACCCACTCCTTCCCGAATGTGTTGATTTTCTTTAGTTATTTATAAGCAGTATCCAAAAGTATATTCTCCAGCACCGAAATGTTTATAACTATATATACATATAGTTTATAGGGAGGAGGTGTTATTTATGGGATATAAAACAAAAATCCAATTA
>JAHJRD010000023.1 GCA_018830945.1 Nanobdellota archaeon
ACAGCCACTCCAACATATCTGTCATCACTATTTTTTTCTTCGCTGTAGAACTCCTTTCCATTCTTTACAAGCTCATCAATGCTTAATACACTCTGCAATGCAGGCTTGGCAGTGCCAGGTTTAGGCATCTGCGGCACTTCCTGCCCAGGCACCCACTCAAGGTGCTTTATAAGCTCATAAGGGATGATTTTTGTCATGCTAAAAAATCACCTCGCATGATTTTTGGCACGCCGGAAATGCTTTGCATTTCCTCGCGTTTTGACAACAGCACCTCCAGGCCTGCCTGAAGCATTTTATCTTTATCATGTACCTGATGATACACTATGCTTGGATTGTTTCGCACAGCATTTCCTAAGCTATATGTGCCCCCAATCTCAAACAATACAACATGATTATTGCGGTTTTGGGCAATATCTTTCATCTTTCCTGCTTCTCTTTCAGTTCTTCCTGCCAGGACAAGCTGCCCGTCAGTAACAACGACGTAAGCTCTTTTCCTGCCGTCATTATAATGAGCAATGCTGATGTCTTCGACACTATAACCGTTCTCAGGCTTAAACAATACCTTTAATGCGGCTGTATCCCCGCTCCAGAATTGCTCCACCGGGATAAGCTTTGAATCCACCTGCCTGTCTGCAAAATTATGAATTCTCATTTTAACCTGCTTGCCCACCAGCTTTCCGCCTTGCTGCAGTGCGTCAACAAATCCATACATAACATGGCTTAGCATATCCCATCTGCTGCCATCATTTAATCCATGAGTGTTTCCTCCAAACATAGAGCCTGAGCTGTCCAAGTAAAATTCAACGACATCAGGAACATCAATATGGGCATCTACATAGACAATATCCTTTATCTCCTTTTCTTTCAATTCATACTCATTAAGCCTGAAAGTCCCATTACCTAAATCAATCAGCCACGGCAGCCTTGTTTTTCTCTGCAATGTTTCAATTCTCTGAAGGTTTATTCTTGCAAGCTGCTCTTCTGTTAGCACACTGGTTCTCTTTAAATCCCAATACTGCTTCCTGCCTACAACGAGATTTTCGCCGACTTTATTTCCGCCAATTATTCTGACTGAGGGATGGTTCCGCTTGTAAAACTCATGAGCTGCCAGCATATCCAGGTTTTTCATTTCATCAGCGTTTGACTGCCATGGCTTGGCGCTGTCAGGCGTTTCTGCCATATTGGATGCTGCCTGCTCCAATGCGTTTGGCTTTTCTTGAGCCAAGCCCTGAATGAATTGAGCCTGCTCCTGAGGTTCCATATCGTCAAGCAAATCTTGCAAAATATCCTGCGGAGAGCTGCCTTCGCCTTGCATATCACTCTTGCCCTTGTGCATATTCTTTTCAACATAAGGACCAAGCACCGCCATAAGCCGCTTAATTCCTTCATACCTGTCATCTCCTGAAAATACGCTCCTAATAGCAGTAACATATTCCTGCAATAGCTCATCTTGTTTAGAAGTTCTACTGAATTTCTCTTTTGCAGCCAGCCCTTTTTTCTTTGGCAATTGCACATCCTTTCCAATAAGCGCAGCCAGAGCTTTCTCTGCAACAGCAGAGCCATCTTTTCCTGCTTTTTCCTCAAAGAATTCATGCGTGCTTTTTGGACCGTACAGTGCTCCGTAAAGGAATCTTGTAACAGTGTAGCAATTAGTTGCCTCGGGGGTTTCCTGCAGTTCCAACAAATCCCATATTGGAATAACACCTTCCTTTACATAATTTGCTGTTTTGTTGTCAATCGCAAAACGATTGTCAAGAATAAAGTCTTTGACAATATTTTGGGAAGCCTGCACCTTGGCAAGCACTTCCAGCGGGCTAAGCTTGGGCTCTGCCTGCAAAATCCCGCGCCTTATAGCCTGGTGTATGCGCTTTTTGTCATTATCTTTTCCTGCAACGCTGAATGGCGCTTCAAGCGGATGGTAAAGCTCATGGTGCAATAGGTAATGAAGTGTTTCCCTTGCAAGCTCTTCAGGGCTTCCATCCCAGTAATTGGCGACTATTGTTTCAAACTTCTTTTGCAGGCTCTCATCGCCTGAAATATCAGCGAATATCTTCCTTAAGTCAGTTGAGAATGTCCAATCTCTTCCTTTTGCAGAAGCCTTTTTAATGACAGGGGTGTCGCTGCGCAAAGGGAAATCCCTTCTTACATCTTCACGCCATGCGCGTTCTGCCTCGTCCAGCAGCAAATGCATGCTTTTCATCTTTTCTTCCCTCCAATTTTTCGCGCGCCGACGAGCGCCTCCGGCGCTACCCCGACGAAACGGCCAAGATTATAAAGAATGTTGTAGCCGTAGAGGCCGTTATAGGTATTGGAGACAAAGAGCAAGCGGCCCTGCGGCTGCTGGAAATCTATTTCTCCAAATCTGTGCCAGTTGCCTACCTTGTCAGAACTTTTTGCCTTTTCAAAATATGCTTCAATATGCTCAAGCGTTCCAGCCCTTGCAATAACAAGAGGATTTTCCATGAACTCCTTTTTCTTGTGCCAGTTTGAAGCAGTTGTTTTTGCTGCTTCCGCAGGCATCCATACTGCATATCTTCCGAACGGCTCAGGGATGCCCCTCTTCACATCATCAACATTATACAGGTTAATGCTTTCTCCTGACGGAAGAGTGCCTTTCAATAAACCGCCAAATTCATCATTAGTGTATTTAGCCGCATATTCAGGAGTAAGCTCCTCGCTGTACGCCTTCCTGATTCTTTCATGGGTAAGAATCCCGCCGCCGTGGAGAGTAATTACAATTTCTTCACCTGCTCCAACGAGCCTTCCATTCTTGTCAATGCCTGCGTTTTCCTCAGAAAGCGCAGTGAACCAGTTCTGCCAGAGGTAATTTTTTTTATCAGCATTTGTTTTGCCTGCGATTAAATAAGGCATCGAAGCGATAACAGCATCAGTGCCCATTTCATCCTGCGCCTGCTGCAAAGCAACAGCCACGCCGATATAATGTTTGCCCTCAGAATCCTTTTCCTCGCTGTAAAACTCTTTTCCATTCTTCACAAGTTCATCAATGCTTAACACACTTTGCATTGCAGGCATTGGAGCATACATCTGCGGCACTTCCTGCCCTGGCACCCACTCAAGGTGCTTTATAAGCTCATAAGGGATGATTTTTGTCATTATGCTTACTCCATAATTGAGCCAAGCCTGTGCTCATATATGCTGCTTTGGCTTTTCTTAGCCAGATATAATTCGCTGAAGCCCTTGAATGTGCCTTCCCCTCCTGCTTTAAGTGCAGCAGCAACATCTGCCTCATGCGCCTTGCTGAAATGCTCTAAAACAGCCAGGTCTGCCAAAACCCTTGAGCTGATAGTTGCCTGCGCAGCGCTTGCTGCCTGAGTGTTTAATTTGGACATTCCTGCCTTTAAAGTGCTGATGTAAGCCTCAAAGCCGCCTTTCTGCCCTGCATGAATTGCCGCCTGCCATACTGCCTGCCTTAATCCATAGCCTTCCGGTATTCCTATTTTCTCGTGCATGCCGGCATACGCTGCCCTTGCGTCATTCACAAGAGCCATTAAGCTGCCGTAGTCAGTGCCTGTTATTGCCTTGCTTTCAAGGACAATTCCCATTGCTGCGGTGGCATCGTTAATCCTGACCGGAGATTCATATGAGCTGTTTTTAACGCCTTTGATAAACCCCAAAAGCCTGCCTAAGTCCCTTATTTTTCTCAGGTCCCGCCTTACAAAGCCGTGCTTGAGCTTTCCCTGCGTCTCAAGGATTTTCCTGTAATTGTTGTCATCCCTTATTGAAAATAGCGGCGAAATCCCTGCCTGCTGCATAAGCTCAGCATTTCTTGCAAAAGTTTCTTTTGGGTCGTGCCCTGCATAGCCGAGAGCGACATCAATAAACTCCCTTGTTTCGCCGTCAAGCTCCGCAGGGAGCTGCTCAGGGTCAGTTGCAATTGGATAGATTTCCCTCCATCCCCCTTTCATACCTGTCCTTCGCGCAAATTCATCCCAAAACCTGCAATGAATATCTCCTGCCATTTTCTTTTCCAGCTGGCTTGAGCCTGCTTCTGCAACGCCGTTTGGAAACCTGAATTTCAGGAACCTGTTTTCTCCGGCAATGTCAAGCTCCAAGGCTGAGCTGTGCTGCGCGTCTGCCGGGTTCATGGCTGCAATGATAGCAAGCTCTTTCCAGCGTTCAGTGCCTGGAATCGGAATGCGCAAATATCCCCTGTCTCCGTTCACATTAATTTTTCTGTCAACAACCTGAAGAACTTCCTGGCTGTCTCCCCTGTTGATTTCGTCAATGAATAATGCCCCGTATTTTCCGCATTTTTCAGGGTCAATCCTTGTTTTAGGCATGCCGTTTTCCAGTCTTGTTGTTGTAAACGGCTCAAGGGCAGAGCTGCCCAGAATCCCGCCGCTCAATCGCAGGGTGCAGTGCCCGCCAGGCCCGAAAACAGCATTAAACAATGCGTCAATTGTATATGTTTTCCCGACGCCGGTAACCCCCTCGTAAAGAATGTCAAAATCGTCAAAGAACAATGAGGCTATATCAATGTCCAATACATTGACTTCTGTGGTATTTGGCATTGGCAGCCTGCCTTTTCCGTCAAGAAATCTGACATCAACTTTGTTTCCCTCTATAATCTCCATGTATGGAGTCGGCGAGATAACGCTGTCAAGTGTGTCATAAAGAGTTTGTATGAAATGTTTTCTCATTTCTTTTTGTTCAAGCTTCTTAGTTGCCATATGTTGCCCCCATCCTGCTTTTGAGAAGAGCAGTATACTTCTTTTTGCTACTATTCAATGATAATAACTAATATATAAAGCTTTGGGTTCGCCTGTGGAACATAAGATGGCAGAATCTGCTGTTTATAAACCTTATTCAATCCAATCCTCTTTCTTAATCTTGTCAGGCAAATACTTCTCAGAAATAAATGAGATTCCTCTTGCTGACATTGCCTGGATTTCCGCCTTTGCCTTGAAATCCTTCATCATCTTGAACTGCCTCTGCCATGCCTTGTTGTCCTTGAACCAGTCATACTTTGTAATCTGCGCCAATCTTTTGTAATCATTGTCCTCAAACTTGATAAAGTGCCTTTTCAAGTCATACTTGATTATGTCATCTGCAGTAATCCCCAAAAACTTGCATCCGCCGACTGCTAATTTCTCAGTAATGTGCGCCAAGCTAATAGAGCCGTACTTCAAGACAGAATAAATGTAAATCCCCCATGGGTCAAAGTCAGTCAATACATAAACAGGCAATTTCAATTCCTCCTGCATTCTCTGCAATAACCGCCTAATCCCCCGTGTAGTCTGCCCTTGTGATGACATTATAATGCAGTTGTTCTTGTCCCAGAACCTGTCCTCATGCAGCCTTTCCCATACAGCTGCCTTTTCCATGTAGATAATATACTTTGCTTTTGTTTTCTCAAACTTTATATGCTCAACATTTGAAGGTATTGACCATCCGCCTGAGCCAAGCTTGCTCCAGTCAATTGTGTCACCTGAATCCTCAACCACAACCTTGCCTGCGACAGAGCCCATCTTGTTTGCATTAATGTTCAGCCACTCCCTTGCGCATCCTGTTATTAATTCCATATCCTCAATTGCCTTGTCGCTCTCATTCTGCTCGTCAACAACATTGATTTTGGTATTAGGAATAGTCCTTTTTGCCATGTAAAAAACATCCCTCAGGCTTGCGTGCTTTCCTTCCTCCAGCAGATTCTTGCTTATTGCAGCAACCTCGACTGTCTGCATGAACTTTTTTGTGTGGGCAACATTGAAGAAATACCTTTTTGCAGTATTCTTGCCCATTGTCAAAAGGCATGTTTTTTTATCATATATGACATTTGATAATGCCCTTACAGGAAGCTCTATCTCGGGATTCTTGCCTTTGTCAATGTCAGCAACTATCTTCTTGCCCATATTTTGAAGTTCCTGCTTTGCTTTAGTCATTCCGTTTCACTCTCCTTGAAACACCCTGTGTTTCGGGATGCCGAAACTCCATGGGGTTTCCAGCACATTCCAAACTTACCTTCGTTGTGCTCGGTAAGCGTCATTTTTCATCACCTTTCTTGTCAGTTTCAATACCGCTCATAGCATCGCTGATTATGTTCTTCATGCCTTTCTTGAGCATTTTCTGCAATGAGGCTGCTATATTTTCCTTTTTCCCGCCTGTAAGCCTTGACAATGAGTCAGCAAGCTCAGGTATGTAGCTTTCAAACAAATTCACCCTTGCCTTCTGCTCCCTTGCCCTGATGTTTTTGCGAATATACAGCCCCATTCTTCTGCCGCATTCCTGCAATGCTAATTTCATCTCATGGATAATCTCAGGATAAGATGCGATTGCCTCTTTTGCCTCTGAAGTGAACGGAACCCAAACAGACGACATGTGCACAAGAACAAGCACAGGCCCTGACGGCAGCGCCCCCCTGCTTTGCCCTAATCCATAATTCCTCCATGCAGTGTCAACAACAGCTGAATAGCTTGAGCATGAGCTCTGCTGGTACAATAACGGAACGCGATTGGCAAACCTCATAATCTTAACCAAGTCATCTGATTCCAGCGAGCCACCGTATGCTAATGCGGTTTCTATAACAAAAGGATTCCCGCGGTAAACAGATGGCGGCCGTGTTACTGCTGTATAAAACTCTGCAGCAACCTCTTTCTTTAGCCCTTTCTCAAGCGCTTCCTCCCCAATAGGAACTAAACAGTCTGTTGGCGGAGACATTATCTTTGTATTTTGTATTGCCTTGTATATTGATTCAACTTCCTGAGGCATTACTTTCCCGGGCTTTATTTTAATGTCAACTCCTGCTTTGTCGCAGATTTCCTTTGCAACATTCGGGCTTACCCTGCAGAAGTCTGTCTGCAAAAATCCTGATAATGTATTGGCCTTTGACTCCTTGAGCATCTTCATCAGCATTCCAAGCTCAACGCCGTAAGGATGCGGCTTTATCTCCTTGGGCTCTTTCGGCATCTGCTTTGTGACTGAAGGAAACTCCATAACTTCTTTCTCAGGCGTGATATAGATAATATGCGTATGGGGATTTGCAATCGCAACCTGCTTTAAATAATCATCAACGCTCTGCTTGCCTTTTGTGTATTTTGCCTCAAGCTCAATCTCAATCTTTATGCCGTGCTCCTTCTCAGGCCATTCAATCTCTTCCTGCTTTGTGATGTTCGGCTCGTTCTTTCTTGTGTCTATGAATAATTCAAAATACATGGCTGGCTTCTTGGGAGAAATCCTTGACCATATCTTAATGGGCTTCCCTGTTGTTAATTGCCCGTACATCGCAGACGCGCTGTTATGAACTACAATGCCATTAGCCACAAAATTATTGCCTCTTGCCATTGTTACATCATATACATAATCATATTTTGGCTCTGCAAATTCTACGTTTGCCACATTTGACCAGCCTATGTCTGAGTTAAGTAGGGCATAAATTTCTTGCAGTTCAGCAGGCACTTTTTTTTGCGCTTTTGATTTGAGGGTTGAGAATATCTTGCTGAGCGTATCATAAGCCATATACTTCTTGCCAAGCAGTTCGGTTTTTGCCTGCCCGCATCTAAGCGCATAATGGCTCATTCCAAGGGATTTTTCAGCATTAAGTATGCACTGCCCCATCTTTGGATAAACCAGCATGATGGGGTGGCTTTTGCACTCTTTTTTTAATGCATTTTTAAGCCTGTTAGCCTGTTTTGGGGAAATAAAGCCTATCTTTTCATTAAATGCCTTGACATTGCTGCGGCCGCTGATAATCAGGCGCTTATGCTTTCCTGCCTTATTGATTGTCGAATGAATGCCAAATCTCAGAAGCAGCAGGCTGATATGCCTTATAACTTTTTCATTTGTTATCATGAAACTAATATCCCCTCTTTTGCCTGAAACAGAACCCTCGGCATCAAAAAGCCCCCTGATATACTCGGCAATGTGCATATTGCTTGCCTGAAGCAGCAATGGTGGAATTGTAAAGGATTCGCATTTCCTGCCGGCCGGCAGCCCTAATTTCTCAAGAAGGTTTGCTGCAACAGCAGAGGAAAACTGCACGCAGGAGCCTTTCTCCCTTTTATCCCTTATTATTCTTGCATTAATCCCGAAAAGTTCATCAGTGATATTTTTAAAATCCTGAATAAGCGCTTCTTCCTTGTTCCAAAATGAGATATTCTGCCCCCGCCTGTCTTTTCTTTTTTTCTGGATGTTTCCATCGCCTGCTATAAGCCCCGCAAACCTAAAGAGTTTTGGGCAGAGCTTTACAGGTATATTAATATAATTGCCAAGCCTGCCAACCCTTGTTGCCTTTTCGTAGATTTCCTCTTTTTTGTAGCCAATATCCTCTGCAAACCTGACCAGGAGGCTTAGCTCAGGATTTCTCATTAATGGGCGTTTTGTAAAGCCCATTACATGATCTTTTTTAATGCCAAACCTTGCTGCAATTTTTATAAAAGAGCCATATTTTTTCTTTAGTTTGCACATTATATCTTTTATAAGTTCTGGGTTGCCTGCCCGCAGTTCATGCTTGTCAATAACTGAAAGTGTGTAAGGCTCTTCTGAAGGTTGAACATCAAGCGTTTTTGCTACAGCGACATAGTCCCCTTTTGAAAGGCAGTCCGCCCTTTTCCAGTCAAGCCCTTGCTCTGTTTTTACTAATACAGGATTTTCAGGCGAAAGCTCTATTTCTTTGCCGCCAAGCACATTAAGCTTTACAATGTAAGGCGGCGCCTTTACCTTAAAAAAGGTGCTTATCTTCTGCCTTGAAAGCTTCAGGTCAGGCCTTAATACAAAAATGTCCTCTTTCTTTTCCTTATCTACAATGTCTTTTATTTCTTTTATATTCCCGTTTGCAGTAGGCACTAAAGTGTCAGGACTCATGCAAATTCCTATTCCCTGCTGCCCTCTTGAGCATTTCAATCTATGGAATTTGCTGCCGTACAAAAGCTTTCCAAAAACCTTGCCAACATGCTCTCTTATAATCCCCGGGCCGTTGTCCTCAACAGTAATCCTGTACCTGTCATCCTTCACTGTTTCAATTATAACTTTCAATTCAGGCGCAATCTTCATTTCTTCGCAGGCATCCAATGAATTGTCAACAGCTTCCTTCACAGAAGTCAGAAGCGCTTTTTTCGGGTTGTCAAAACCAAGCAAATGCCTGTTTTTCAGGAAAAACTCAGATACTGAAATGTCCCTTTGCTTTGTTGCAAGCTCATCAGCTATTGTCCTGCCTGTTTTCACACTTCCCTTCTCATCTGTTAGTTTTGTCTGCGCCAAATTAATTGCCCCTTTTTCAAGAACTAAAATTTAGAGAAACTACATATTAATAAAGTTTTCCAAAACCTGCTTTGGGAAATTGCAGGCGCCAGCATGCTGAATTGTTGTGGTGGAAAAGAAGAATCAAAGCTCAAACTCATCAATAAAATCAACAATCATCCTGTATTTCTCAAGAAACTTAAATCCCTTTTCAGAAAGGCTGATATGCCTGCTTCCTTTCCTGTCAACGCTTTCAAGCACAAAGCCTTTTGCAAGAAGCCCTGAATAATATTCCTTAAAGCTCTTTGATGAAAGCCCTGTCATTCTTAACAACGGCGTTGCCTGTATTGAATTGCGCTTTTCCTTGATTATTTCCAGAATCCCTTTTATTATCTCAAGCCTTCCTCTTTTCATCTCACTCAGGGCCCACCCTTCTCAAAACCCTGTAAAGAATCAGCAGGAAGATGAAGACCGAAGCAAGGTATAATATGATATGGAACAGCTGCAGGAAACCGGGTATAAGCACGCTCAGCATGTTAAGTATCCAGAAAACAAGCAAAAGGCTGTATGCAAAGTAAACAGTGTGCTTTTTCTTTTTTGAGTCCCTGTACGCCTTCAGCATCCCGTATGCGACAAACAAAAGCAGGAAAAAGTTTATGCAAAGCTGAAGCAAGGGGCTTCTTGACTGCATGCTCATAAGCCCGATAAACAATGCAAGCCCGTGCAGCATATGCAAAACCCATCTCTTTTTGCTCCATTCCTTCCACATTATGCTGTAAACAAGATAAAACGCGGCCATTGCGCTGAAATACATGAATACAAATAAAGTTATTCTTCCCAAAAGCATCGGCAGTATGTCAAACACGCCCTGCCTTGCAAACATGAAAACCAGCATCATGATGAATGTCCTGAAAAAATAGGCAATTGCAAAAAACAGGAACGACTGCCTGAAATATTTCATTGATTGTGGGGGCTATAGGCATTGCAAACACAATGTTCACTTCAGTGCTTGAGAAGACAAAAGAGATAGGAATAATGAAGGCAATAGGCACAAAAAACAGGGATATACTTTTGATATTCCTCATGAATGCAGGATTAATAGGGCTTGTCGGAGGAATGGGCGGGATTATTCTTGGGATGTTTGGCTCTGGTTTTATCAGCTCTATGGCTGGAACAGGCGGCGGCGGCCCGATGGGCTTCTTAAGGGGCGCGACAGTCACTCCTGAGCTGATAATCTACTCCCTTTCTGCTGCAATACTGATAGGAATGGTGGCAGGAGTAATACCTGCTTACAGGGCGTCCAGGTTAAAGCCTGTGGATGCTCTGCGTTATGAATGAAATGAATAACGTGGAACTTCGAATGGAGCGAAGCGGAATGAGAATGCCCTGCGCTATGAGTAGCGCGGAGCCTTGAATGCTTTAAAATATAGAGAAATGATTCTACTAATTAGTGTAATTCTCCATATAATTAGCACAATAATGCCTTAAGAGCAAAGAATTACTTTTTCTTCTTCTTTCCCTTTGAGAACAGCTTCATCAGCTTTTTGACTTTTGAAGCCTTGCTTTTCTTGCTCGGTTTCCTTCCCTTAAATTTTGCTTGTTTTGCAACTTTCTTTTTTTTAGCCATGTTAAACCACCTTACTCAATAAGTCTGGACTCGGTGAAAGAGTGCCTCAAACACCAAACGAAGTCAATCTTAACCTATCGTTCTGCTTTAAAGGTTATCTCCATCGTGCCGTAACGCAAAGCTTAACAGGCGCAGGCTTCCACGATGAGTTATAGTCCAGGCATCGTGTATCTGGCTGAACACCTGACAGAGGCTTATACAGTCACACCCTTTTCAGGGCAACCGAATTGTCCACTTTTTGCTCCTGAGCCGACATCTGGACTCGGTGACAGAGTTCCTCAAACACCAAACGAAATCAATCTTAACCTATCGTTCTGCTTTAAAGGTTATCTCCATCGCGCTACAAGGAAGCTTAACAGGCGCAGGTTTCGTACGGTGAGTTATAGTCCAGGCACCGCATTAATGGCTGAACACCTGACAGAGGCTTGTGCAGTCACACCCTTTTCAGGGCAACCGAACTGTCCTTGCCAGCTCTTTTGAGCAATATAATCTATGTATATGGGCTATATAAATACTCTTATAGTAAAACATATATCTTTGAGTATCAAAATGTTAATATAGTGCTTCTTTGGCTTCCTCGGGAAAAGCCAGCCTCCGGCACGCTTAAAGCAATACCTTGCTTTGAAAGCAATTGAAGCAATAAAGGCAAAGCGGCCTTTTATTCCTGTCTGGGTTTAATACCCCGCAGCTTGCTGCGATGCCAATAGGCTAAGCGACCACTTGCCACTTGACAAACATACGCGCAGAGCTTATAAGGATTCTAACCATTTTTAAAAAATAGATGGCAGCAACCCATAAATCATATAAATTTCGATTATACCCCAGTAAAAAACAAGAATTCTCGCTTAACAAAATGCTGGAGCTTGCCCGCTTTGCATACAATAAGCAATTGGAGCTTAAGATTTATGCTTATCAGAAAGAGGATAAAAATCTTACACAATTTGACCTGAACAACAGCCTTCATCGTTTAAAAGAGGCATATCCTTCATTGAAAAAAGTTCATTCACAGGTTTTGCAAAATATTAATCAGAGGATTTCATATGCTTTCCAGAATTTTTATAATCGGGTTAAGAAAGGCGGAAAGCCCGGGTTCCCGCGCTTTAAAGGGAAGCTCCGCTTTGATTCATTGACTTATCCGCAATCCGGCTTTCAGCTGGAGAAAAAGCTTTTTATCTCCAAGGTTGGCGAGGTTGCATTAGTAAGGCATCGCAAATTAGACGGGAAGATTAAGACTTTAACAATAAAAAGAACATCAACAAACAAGTGGCACGCTTGTTTTAGCGTAGAAAAAGAGCCAGCAAGGAAATTGCCGCGGGAGCAAAAATCTATCGGCATTGACCTTGGGCTTGCTAACTTCTATGCCACCAGCGATGGAAATACAATTGAGCATCCCTGTTATCTGAGAAAAGCAGGGCAAAAGCTTGCTTTCTTCCAAAAAAAACACTCCCGGAAAAAGCCGAGGAGCAGCAACAGGAAAAAATCCAGGCTAAAGGTTGCAAAGCTTCATGAAAAAATTTGCCAGCAGCGCTTGGATTTTTTGCATAAAGTTACAAGGCAATTAGCAAACAATTATAGCGCTATTGCGGTTGAAAAATTGCATATTCAAAACATGCTGCACCATCCTTATCTTGCTAAATCCATAAGCGATGCCTCTTGGCGCAAATTCATCCAGCTGCTTTCTTACAAAGTGGAAGAAACTGGCGGAAAGCTTGTTGGCGTGAACCCCAATGGGACATCGCAATACTGCATC
>JAHJRD010000024.1 GCA_018830945.1 Nanobdellota archaeon
GGATAAGAATATATATGAATTAGGTAAGAAGGTTCTGGAGAAAGAATTTAAGAAAATTAATATTAAATATCACGAAATTAATTCTAAATGGAATTATACCTTATCAAAAATTTAGCAAGTTATTTTTAGGCTACCCCTAAGACCCCCCAGGATGCTATAGGGAATCCAATTCTTATTCTTCCTACTTCATAATCCTGCTCAGGGATTTGGGAGCGCGCAAAATAAAGGACTTGGTCAAATGTTGCTATTGTGCAGACTCCTTCCAATCCGTTTGGCAAGGGATTATAATCACCAAGAACGCAAATCTCCCCCTTTGTCGGCCTTTTTCCGGATCTGGCCTCTGCTTTGTCAGCAAATGCATTAAAGCTGGCATCTACCCTTTGCTGAATATCTTGGGGCAAAGCGGCTTTCTGCCTCTCTAAAGCAACATCAAAATTAATGTTTTCCAGTGTTACAGGCGTGTTAAAATTTATTTGTACCATTTTTATTCCTTCTTAATTCTCCATCCTAATTCTGCCAGCCTTTTTTCCAAATCTTCAGGAGCCTTTGGCAAATTCTGCACATCATAAGGGTGTTCAATTCCATACTTTGCCTTGTCCCAACAATTTAATTCTCCTATTGATTTTATAACCTTGGCCGGGTTGCCTGCAACAACACTTTTTTCAGCGACTGGTTTCAGAACAACAGACCCTGCGCCTATTAATGCATAATCCCCTATTATTACTCCAGGTATGGTGCGCGCGCCGCCGCCGATTCTGACAAACCTGCCTATCCTTGGCGCATAATCTCTCTCGCAAAATTTTGCCTTCGGGCATTTTGGGTGCGGTGCATTGAAAAGCGCAACCTGCGGCCCCATCCATGCCCCATAGCCAATCTCTGAATATTCTGAAACAAATCCAAGCGCGTGCAGCCTGTTCATGCCTTCAAATTTTGCCTCTTCCAAAACAACTGCATTTAACCCTATTGCTACAAGGTCGCCAAAGATGCAGTTTCTTGCTATTCTTGAGCCGTCTTCTGCAGTGAATTTATCTCCTGTTTTCACTCCAGCTTCTATTGTAACGTTATTTCCAATATAAGAATCATCTCCGATTATTGTAACTATATTCTCCGGCATTCCTTTTTTCCAGGGTTGTCCAATGACGCTGTTATCACCTATGGCAACCCTAACACCAAGGCGGACATTTCTGTAAACCTTTGATGTTCCGACAAGTTCATAGTCCATTTTATTTTTCCCTTCAGATTCCATTTTAATCCAAAAATACTTCTTTTCCAGTGTCTGCGCTTTCGTAAATCGCTTCTATTAACTTTACGCTTTTCCTGCCTTCTTCACCGCCAACTCCGCCTACCATGGGCCCATTATGAAGAAGGGAATCAACAACATGCCTTATAACCTCATTGTGCCCATAGCCATAAACATTGGGGGGGTTGGTTGTGCACTCCTTTGTGTTTTCATCCTCATTCCTAAAGTCAGAAAATTCCCAATGGTCTATCTTGTTCATGGCCATGCCGCCAATTTTAGCGGTGCCTTTCTCCCCAAGAATGGTTATCGAACCCTCCATATTCTTCGGGAAAGTGCATGTTGTTGCCTCAACCACGCCAAGCGCACCATTCTTAAATTTTATCACGACAACAGCAGTATCCTCTGTTTCAATATTATGGGTAAGGGTTGCAACATTTGCCTTGACGCTGTGCACAGGCCCCATCATCCACTGCAGCATGTCAACGTGGTGCGATGCCTGCGTAAACAGCATGCCTCCGTCCATGTCCCTGCTGCCGTGCCATTCATCCAGGTCATAGTAATCCTGCGGCCTTGCCCACCTGACTGTTACATTGCCAAGAACAAGCTTGCCGAACCTGCCTCTTTCAATAGCCTCTCTTAACTTGGTTATTGGAGGGTTAAACCTGTTCTGTTTTACAACAAACAAATGGACATCATTATCTTTGCATGCTTTCATCATCCTGTCGCAGTCTTCCACTGTCAGTGCCATGGGCTTTTCAAGAAGAACGTGCTTGCCTGCGTTTGCAACGTCTATTGCAATTGAGGCATGCATCCCGTTAGGGGTGCAGATATCAATGATATCAATGTCATCCTTTTTCAGCATTTCCTTGTAATCAGAATAAGCCTCACACTGCAGTGTTGAGGCAAGGGCTTTTGCCTTTTCTTCCTGGACATCGCATACAGCTATTAGCTTTGTCTTTGGCGTCTGCTTAATGGCATTTACGTGCTTTTCAGATATCCTGCCGCAACCGATAAGGGCAAAATTGATGTAGTCTTTTTGTTTAATAAGCATGCTTCATAAGTCAAAATTAGGGGTTTAAAAACGTTTTGGATTAATAGTCAGCTAATCTTTCTGTGATATAATCAGCTCTGCAAGAAAGCCCATTGCAAAAAGCTGCAGCCCTGACACGAGCAAAAGCATATCAAAAGTCAGCAGCGGCCTTGATATTGAGCCAATAAATTGCTGGTAATAAAGCAGATACGCACCGATTATAAAACCAGCAAGAAATGACAATAAGCCAAATGAGCCGAATATCAGCATTGGCTTTTTTCCAAATGAAAGCAGGAGCTTTATAACAAGCATGTCAAGCAGCCCTTTCAGCAGCCTTCCAATGCCATATTTTGACTTACCGAACTTTCTGGGCTTATATCCTACTTCAACTTCCCCTACCTTGTACCCCTGCGCTGCAACCAGTATGTGCAGGTACCTGTGCCAGTCTGAGCGCATCTTTATTTTTTCAACAGCCTCTTTCCTGAATGCCTTTATCCAGTTCGCATCATGCAGGCTAACTTTAAACATCTTCCGCGCAAGCCAGTTATACATCTTTGACATGACTACTTTTGTTTCTTTCCTGCTTTTCCTCCACCCGCAGACCATGTCAAAGCCTTCGTCCATCTTCTTCAGGAGCACAGGAATATCTTCCTCAGGGTCGGATTCCAGGTCAGCAGGAAGGAACACCAAAATCTCACCCTTTGCATTCCTGAAAAGATCAGAAAGTGATTCAGTAAGCCCCATATTCGCCCTGTGCCTCAGGCACCTCAGGAAAGGATATTTCTTCCCCAGCATGTTGAGAACCTGTTCAGTATTATCTGTGCTTCCATCATTCATTATAAGAAGCTCTCCTGAGATTTTGCCTGCCTTGAATGCACGCCCTGTTTTTTCAACCAACAGGGGCAGGGATTTTTCCTCATTATATGCCGGTATGACGACAGATACGCTTACCATTGTTTAAACATAAAGGCTTAATGCCTTTTTAAAGCTTTTCAGCGAAGGATTTGATTTCCACCCTTTTGCTTCCAATAATCTTTCCGTCTTTAAGCGCTGCCGAGTCGCGCTCTTTCCACCACAATGCAGCATTTGCGGGTATTTCATTCCATGGATTTAATTTTGAGGCATATTTCATGAAATCCTCGTATGCATTAAGGTATTTTTCGCTTCCTGATATGAAATCGTCAGGGTGGACATTGAGCGTTGCAAGGCCCCCCACACGCGCTATGAAATCCAGCTTTAGCTTCCATGCTTCAGCTATTTGCTTCGGCTTCATGCCCATCCTTTTCAGCCTGAAATCCTGCTGCATGCTTAGCGGCAGCTCTACCATGCTTTTAATGAAAAAAGGATAGATTGTGCATGCTCCGTTCCTGAAATAAACAGGGGAATAAATGTCCGTATCAGGAATGGAGGAGTCATAAAGCATGCTTTCCGCCAGCACAGACAGGAATTCTGCATTCCTGTTAAGCAACGCTGAGCGGAACCCCTGCGGATTGAATTCGCTTAATAATTTCTTGCTTTCTGAGATCCGTTTGGCTATCTCTTCTCTTCCCAGGTATGGCAGGCTTCCGGTATGGTCATAGTCATGAATTCCAATTTCACAGCCTTCTTTTTTCAGGTACCTGAGCTTTTGGAAATCAATATAATACTTCTTAGGCACGATGTTCCATGAAGACCTGAACCCATAATTCTTTTCCATTTCCCTTATATACTCAACCCACTTAAACGCTGTTTCTGAATCGCAGTCATGAGTGAGCAGCAGCGCAAATTCTTGCCCTTTCGGCCAGAATCCTATGTAGTCTGCCGGCTTCCCGTATGCATGTGACAATGCCCCCATGAACAAGTGCCTTATTGCTTCAACGCTCTTTTCAACAGGCCATGCGGGAAATCCAGGGTCTTTCTTGAATTTAAGCAGTACTTTGAAGAGAAAAAGCCTGGCGAAGACAGGGATTTTGGTGTATGGGAACGGGAAATAGCTGTATGAAGGCCGTTTTTTTGGATAATATTCCTCATCAAGAAGCGCGTTTATGATGCCGTCGGCATTTCCAAGCTCCACTTTTCCCGGCGCTGTTTTAATAATAGAATAGGCTGTGCCGTTAATATCTATGCCGGCATACATTCCTTTTTCTTTTTCCGCAACAGAGCTTACGTAGAGCCTTATATTTTCCTCTGCCCACTCCGGAAGGCTCTGCGACTTAAGTTGCCCGAATCCTGCAATCTTTGTTGTTCCTTTGTCCTCTTTAATTTTCACTTTCTCAAGCACTTTTGAATCAGGCTTCCAGTGGCGCAGGAGGCTGTTCATTTTTTGCACACCCCTATCAGCCAGAATGATGATGCGCTTATTTTTACTTTGCTGAAGTGCCCCTCAAGAAGCTTTCTAAATCCTTTCCTGCCCCACTTGTGGATATGCCCCGGATAATTCCCCCAGTTTCGCAGGTACTTAAGCCTAAGTATGTTTGCAATGCTGAAAAAAGGCTCGTAAGGGACGCAGACAATGCAGTAATCCTTTGCAACTCTCTTAAGCCCAGCCAAAGCCTTCTTAGGGTCATCCAGATGCTCCAAGACCTCGCTGCACAGGACAGCGTCAAACGAATTAGCCTTGAATGGAAGATGATAAAGGGATGCGCGATGGAAGCTACATTTCGGGCACAGCTTTTTTGCATGCGCAATACTCTTTGGCAGGATATCAACCCCTGTTATCTTTGACTGCACGCTGTCGTGAATCTCCTTCATAAGGAATCCGGTGCCGCATCCTGCGTCAAGTATGCTTTCATGGGGCAAATTTTTTAATGTGCTGCATATGTCTTTTGCATACTTTTGTAAAACAAGGCGCATTAACGGATTTCCAACATTGTATTTCTCCAATTCACTTTCATATTCTGTAGCCATATTCTTAATTTTGTTTATATCTCTTATTTAATCTTTCGATTACTGTTGAAGCGGCAAATATGCTGGTTTCTGCTATTGTCCACCAAATCCTGCTTGCGAATGCTATTACAATGGCGATAGGCGCGGTAGTTATACTGGAAAGGAGCAGGACAATAATCCCTTCCCTTACCCCAATGCCTCCAGGCGCAAAAACAGATACAAACCCTATTACCCATGACAGCAGGAACAATGCGATTATATATGGCATGGTGGAAATTTGAACAGGGTATATTGCTTTTGCAAGGATATAAAAGCCAAAGCCGATTACTGCCCAGCAGAGCATATAATATGCTATGGTAAGCACGATTTTGCTGTAATTTACATGGATAAGCTTTACGTCTTTTTTAAACAAAGCGGCAATCCTGTTTACAATTGCCGGGTGCATTGATGCAAGCCCAAGGATTATTACAGCGATTAGCGCATATCTTGAAACAGGAAGCTCTGCATTGGAAACTGCAAGAACAGCCATTGAGAATATCAATGCCGACACGCCAAGCATCAGCGATTCAAAAAACAGGCTTGAGATGGATTCTTTTTTGCTTATTCCAAGCTTGCTGCAGTCCCTTGCTCTGCAGATAAAATACCAGACAGTGCCAGGGAGGTATTTTGCCATCTGCGACCTAAACCATAAGACTATGGCTTTTCCTGTGCTTATGTCGCCGCCGCATATCCGCAGGCACTGCTTCCAGCCAAATGAGAGCATTAAGAATCCAATTATTCCCAATGCAATGGAAAGGGCGATAAATCCATAATTTATAGTAAATTCATAGTCTGCAATCTGGCTGTAGCTTTTTACCAGCCGCTCTGCCAAAAAGAAAATTATTGCTAAACCAATAACTGCTTTAAGCGCAAATTTAAGCCATGGTTTCATGAATAATCTCACTCTTTTTTCGCTTATAAGCTTTCGGGATTCACGGCTGCAGCTTTTCATTGGCCTGCATGTCAAATAGCATGGCAAATATCAGGAACTGTATGCCAAGAAGGAGAAACAGCGCAGTAAGTATTGTTTCATTTGTTGGCGCCGCCCCTCTTATTGCAAAAAACAGTACCCTTATTCCAAATATTATTCCCAGCGGGATAAGGATAAAGCTCCAGAAATAAAAAAACACTAGCGGGTTAAAGTCCTTTAGAATATATTTTGTCCATAGCCTCCAGAAGAATTTTCTTGTATACCTTGGCGCAACCTTGACTATATACTTCAAAATCTTTATCTGGGACTGCCTTTCGCCTTTCAGGTAAATTGCCTTTCTTGGCACATCCTTTACCCTGATGCCGTATGCATTGAACAGGATGAGGAAATCCCCGGGATAGCCGTAGCCCTTGTATGCCCGGCGCCAGTCAATCCTTTTTATTGCATCCGCTGTAATCGCAGTATAGCCGTCCTGCGTGTCAAATATCCTGTAATAGCCTGAAGAAAGCTTGACTATCAATGAGAGCAGGCTGTTGCCCAGCACCCTCTTGAATGGCATTACATCTGGGATGCCGCTTGCATAAATAAAACGGTTCCCTTTTGTGTAATCAGCCTCGCCATTGATTAGTGGCTCAAGAAAACGAGGCAATTCAGCAAGGTCCATCTGGTAGTCCCCGCCTATGACAACTGCAATATCATAATTATCATCTACTGCTTTCTTATATCCGTCAATAATGCCTGCGCCAACGCCATGGTTTACCTTGTGCTGTATAAGCTCTATCCGCCTGTCTTTTTTGGCAATCCCCCTTATAACATTAGCCATGTTGTCCTTGCTGGCATCATCCACAACATAAACTTTATCAACTGTTTTGGGCACATGCTCAAGCGTCGGCTTAATCAGCTTTTCCTCATTATAAGCCGGAATTACAAGCGCTATTTTTTTTCCTTTGTACATGGTATCACCTTTTTATTATATTCAGGACTCCTAAAAATCCCCTTACATAAAACATGAACTGCTCTTTTGTGTGGATATTCCGCAGCATTTTCCAGATGTATTTCGGCCTGAGGTAAAATTCCTTGTAAGCCTGATTTCGCATTTTTATCATTTCCCCAGGTTCAAGCTCTTCTGTTTTCATGATTGGGGTTTCAGCCATCTGCACCCACCCGTTCCAGTCAGGGTTTAGTATGAGATTTTTCTCCTTTGCTTCCTTGTAAAGCTCAGTGCCTACAATAGGTATTGCGATAAAGAAAAATGCAAGCGTAGGGTCAATTTCCTTTGCAAGGTTTAATGTTCTTCTGAAGGTTTCTTTTGTTTCCCCTGGATAGCCTATTATGAAGCTTGCAGAGCATGCAATCCCTGCCTTGTTTGTCAATGCAAATGCGTGCTTTATCTGCTTTATTGTTATGTCCTTGCTCATTCCCTTGAGGATTTCAGGGTCCCCTGATTCAACGCCGAACCTTATGAAATAGCACCCTGCTTCTTTCATCACCCTTAATGTTTGCTCGTCAACAGAATCCACCCTTGTAAGGCAGTTCCAGTAAACTCCGTGCTTCTCTTTTCTGATTTTCAGCTCCCTGATTATTTCATTCATCCTTGGCTTGTTTATTATGAAATTCTCGTCATTAAATTCAAGGCATTTTATCCCGTAATTCTTGATTAGGTAATCAACTTCTTCCATTGTCTTTTCAACGCTTCTGTACCTCACTTTCCTTTTCCACATTACTTTTGATGCGCAGTACTTGCACCTGTAAGGGCAGCCCCTCAAGGAGAAAAAGATTGTAAATGGGTTTAGCCTTACTCCTTTTTCGGTAAATATCGCATGGTGCGCAGGAGGCGAGTATTTTTTCATTGGCAGCAAATCATATGCAGGTATGGGCAGGATATTTATGTCTTCCATAAGCGGCCTTGCCGCATTTTTCTTGACTTTTCCGTTTTCCCTGTATGCAAGCCCTTTTATTTTTGAGAAATCGCCTTCTTTTTTCTTAAGCTCATTTAAAAGCTCAAGAAATGTAACTTCACCTTCCCCGAATACGCCAAAATCAATCTCAGGGAATGCTTCTAATGTCTCTTCAGGGAGCGCAGTAACATGGTCTCCGCCCAAGACAGTGATACAGGAAGGGTTAAGCTCTTTCGCCGCTTTCATGATTGCAGCTGCGTTTTTCAGCGTGGGAGTCACGCTTGTAAGCCCTACAACCTTTACATCTTTAGGGATATGCTCCTTAATTTCATTAACCCCAATCTGCAGGGCTTCGCAGTCAAGTATGCTTATGTCCTTAAACCCATTTTCTCTCGCATACGCCGCGATGCATGCAAGCCCCATGGGCTGGGCAATGCCTGCTATTGTCGGGACTTTTGTATAAACCTCTTTCTCAGGAGGCTTGATTAAAAGTATTTTCATCAGGAATTTAAGTGAAGCGGGTGATTTATAAGGTTTCTGGAATTGTTATGCTAATCTCATAATATCTTACTAAGCATAAATCTGAAGCAGAGATTATAAATTACCAATTATGATTTGGGTTGATATCCTAGTATGTTCCTTTTTTTCACTTCTTTGCTTATAATTTGCTATTACTTCTTTCAGGCCATCCTCGAGAGAAACCCTTGGCGCCCAGCCTAAAACTTTCCTTGCTTTTGCAATGTCAAGCACATAGCGCCATATCTCATTTTCGCGATAAGGCAGCGCAGCGAAACTAATATGTATTGTATTTCCCATTATGCTGTTTATCTTTAACGTAACATCCTTCAGCTTTACCTCAATCCCAGATCCTATATTTACAGCCTCGCCGACAGCTGCAGGAATATAACTTGCCTTGATTATTGCTTCCACAACATCATCAATATAGATAAAATCCCGCGTTTGCTTTCCTGCTGTCATTTTCATATCCTCACCTTTTAATGCAGAAGCAATGCACTGCGGAATAAACATATTCCCTATCTGCCCAGGGCCATATACTATTGCAGGCCTTAGTATCACAACAGGCTTATGCTTTTCTTTAAATTGCCGCATACAGTGCTCCTCAGCCATGGCTTTTGAGCGCGCATAAGCAGTCCTTGGATGAAGGGGCATCTTCTCTGAAAACGGCACTGGATTCCCATAATAGGATTCAGATGTGCTAAGATAAACAAACCGTTGGTATGACACATCTTCGAGAGCGGTAAGCAGATTTACTGTCCCTTGATAATTTATATTAAATATACACTCTTCAAGGGCATTCCGGTCAAGGCATGCTGCAAGATGCACAACTATTTCCGGATTGGCCTTATTAACAATATCTTTTAAAGCTCTCAAATCGCATAAATCAGCATTAAAATAAGAAATATTCGAATTGTGTGGATTCTCTTTGTCAATCGCATATACGCTTGCTCCTTCTTTCAAAAGCCGGGCAGCCAGATGAGAGCCTATAAACCCACTAACACCTGTTACAAGAACCCTTTTTCCTTTTAATTTGCCCATTTTACTTGTGCGCTGCAAAGAACTCCCTGTACCACGCTATTGTCTCTTGCAGCCCTTCCTCAACAGAATAAGTAGGCTCCCAGCCAAGGACAGCCCTTGCTTTCTCGCTTGAAAGATACTGGTGCTTTATCTCGCCTGAAGCATCATTAAGTATTTTTGGCTTTAAGTCAGAACCCATCAGGCGTATTATTGTATTTACAATCTCAAGCACATTCAGCTTGTTATTATAGCTGAAATTAAATGCATTACCCTTAATATTGGGCTTGCCAACATGCTCTGCAAGCAGCTTGTAAGCATTTACAGCATCTTTTATGTAAATGTAATCCCTTATGTATGTCCCATCGCTTCTTATGATTGGCACTTCGTTATGTAATATTGATTTTATTGTGCCCGGCACTATCCTGTTGAAGTTTAAATCTCCGCCCCCAAAAAAGTTCCCGCACCTTGTTATGCCTACAGGCAGGCCATAAGTCTTGTGGTAAGACTGCGCCAATAAGTCTGCACAGGACTTTGAAACATCGTATGGATGCTCGCCCTGCAACGGCGCATCTTCTGTGTAAGGCAGGACTTTCTGCGTGCCGTATGCCTTGTCGCTTGACGCAACAACAACTCCCTTAACAAGCTTGCTGTTCCTTACAGCTTCAAGGACATTCCATGTGCCTTTTATGTTAGAATCAAAAGTGCTGAGCGGAGACCTGTTGGCTGTTGTCACAATTGCCTGCGCACCAAGATGGAATACAGTGTCAATTTCATACTCATTTAGCGCCCTTTCAATAAGATGATAGTTTGTAAGGCAGCCATAAACGCAGTTAACATGCTCATTATGCCTCCATTTAAAGAAATTCGACTTTGCAACCTCATCCCTTACCAAAGCAGTTACATTTGCCCCGTTAGAAGCCAGCTCTTTTATAAGCCATGGGCCCAAAAGCCCTGCTCCGCCTGTAACAAATACATTCTTATCATTCCAAAATCCAACCATAGATTGGATAACCCCGAGAGCTGTTTTTAAAGCTTGTGGATTCTGCATACTTTTAGAACTATTTATCCCATATCTTCCAAGGCACTTTGCCCGCATTCCATATCTCATTCAGCTGCTCATAATCCTTGAATGTGTCCATGCACTGCCAGTATCCATCATGCTTATAGCACAAAAATTGCCCTTCTTTAGCAAGGCTTTGCAATGGAACGCTTTCAAGCATGCAAGAGTCATCTTCAGTAAGATAATTGAATATGCCTTTATTGAAAACAAAAAACCCTCCGTCTATCCATCCTTCATGTATTGTTGATTTTTTGGTAAAATCAGTTATCTGATTATTTGCATCAATGCTTAAATTACCAAAGCGTATAGTAGGCCTTACAGTTGTAACAGTGCCTATCTTCCCGTGTAACTTATGGAATTTCAAAAGCTCAGGGATATTTACATCAGCCACGCCGTCGCCGTAAGTCATAAAGAAACTGCTGCCGTCAATGTATTTTTCAATCTTCTTTATCCTTGCGCCAGAATTAGCCTTAAGGCCTGTATTTGCAAATGTTATGTTCCAGTCAGGTATGCCGCCGGCATCATATGTTTTGTGCTTTTGTGTTTTCAGGCTTAACTCGAAATCATATGCATTAAATGCATAATCCCGGAAATACTGCTTTATCATATCACCTTTATAGCCAAGGCACAGCACAAAGTCATTAAATCCGTAATGGGAATAAATCTTCATTATATGCCATAGAATTGGCCTGTCCCCTATCATTACAAGCGGCTTTGGCTTGAATTCAGTTTCTTCTTTTAGCCTTGTGCCCATGCCTCCGCAGAGGATTACGACTTTTGGTTTTTCCATAGTTTTCTCCTATAGACTCTAATGGGGGAAGCCAACATAACATTTTCCCTATTTGTATTTATAATTCTTATTCTATTATATATTAGTATTATCTTATTTTTAATACTTCCCTTTAAATATTTTCCTAATCTAGAAAGTTAAGAAATTTACTTTATATCAAGTAATACTTAATCAGTCAATATTGTATTACCCTTAACTATCTATGCATTATTACTAAGCTTTATAAATACGGATTATCTTGATTATTAATTGTGATTTCGATTATTATACCTAATTATAACTCGCCAGTTATTGGTGAGACAATTAATAGTTTGCTTAATCAAAATTTTGAAGGGCATTTTGAGATTATCATTGTAGGTAAGGACAAATACCACATAATACCTAGGTTTAAGGATAAAAAGATTAGGGCAATTTATCCTAGGAACAGGACAAACCCTGCGGAAGGGAGAAATATTGGATTAAAAGCTGCAAGAGGGGATATAATACTCTTTTTAGATGCAGATTGCATTGCTCCACAAAATTGGATGAACTCTCTTGTTTCGAAACAGGAACTGATAGTTGTAGGCGGCGTAGAACTAAACTCTGCTAATTTCTGGAAGACCTGTGATAATTTTATACATCTCAATAATTTATCAAGACATCTAAAATCTGGTGCAACGAATCTTATTTGTACCATTAATATGAAGATTCCTAAAAAAGTCTTACTCGAAGTGGGCGGATTTGATGAAAATTTAATTACAGGAGAAGATCTTGATCTTTCTTTAAATTTGAAGAAAAGGGGATACAAATTCTATTTTAATACTGACTCTTATGTATATCATATTCCAATAAGAAACTCTTTTAGTGATATCTTAAAGCATTCTTATTCTTGGGGGTTAAACAGTATGTCTGTTCGTTTAAAGCATATGGGTGGAGCTTATTTAACTTTCTTATTTAATACAAAGATGCTACTTTTTATAGCTCCCTTTGTATCATTATATCTTACATTTAAGACTTTCAGTAGACTCAAAAATATTAGGTACATTTATTTTTCCCTATTTTATTTTCTTAGTAAGATGGCTTGGTTTATAGGAGCCTATCAGGGGTTAAAATGCCGGCTTTAAGCCAGTTTTTATTGAAGTATATATATGGAAAACCAAGAAAGCTAATATTATTTGTGACCTCACAGTGTAATTTAAGGTGTGAGCACTGCTTTAATTGGAAAAATCTTAATATTGAAGAACTATCTTCAAATAAACTAGAATCTTTTTCAAATATGCTTGGGAAACTGGATCTGCTTAGTATCTCTGGCGGGGAACCATTTTTAAGGGAAGATTTATTGCAAATATGCGGTTTTTTCATCAAAAATAACTCTTTAAGAAATGTGGGCATACCAACAAATGGGCAGCTTAAAGGGAAAATACTTTCTTTTTGCAATGCTTTTCTGAAGACCTACAAGGATGTAAACTTATCGATATATCTTTCTTTGGACGGCCCTCCGGAAATTCATGATGTAATAAGGGGTAAAAAAGGAGCTTATGCCCTGGTTTTGGAAACCTATAAGGCTTTAGTTAGTCTTAAGAAAAATAAGCATTTTAGATTATTTTTAACCACTACCTTGACCAACTTTAATATTAATCATATATCTAAATTATTAGATTTAGTAAAAAAAGAATTTCCAGATATTGATTTTCACAGCTTTGAGATAATGCGCGGAAACCCACGGAATCAGAACTATGCTTCGCCTAGTTTGGACCAATTAAATAAGATTAAACCGTTTATATTTGAGTCGTATAAATCCCATTCATTCTATAAGAACAAAACCCTTTCTTTTTTTGTTAGATATATGAAGATATATATTTTGGAAACTTATATAAAAATTCTAAAGACTAAAAAACAACCTTTTACATGTTATGCGCCTAACCTCCATTTGGTCTTGGATGAAAAGGGTAATGTATATTTTTGTGAGTTAACGCCTGCAATAGGCAATATTAAAGCTTTGAACTTAAAAAATATATTAGATTCAAATAAGGCAAAAAGTATTTTTAAGTCAATTAAAGCAAGAAAGTGCTACTGTGTGCATTCTTGCTTCCAGCAGGACAATATAATCTTAAATATCTGGAATTATCCTGCTTTTTTTTGGTTTTTGCTTAAAAAAATGATATCCCCTTAAGATATTTTATGATGCTGGTTATAAATTTGCCAGTATAATTTTCTTAATTCCTTATATCTCTCATGAACATCATACTTTTTTGCATTTCGAAGCGCTTCTTTTTTCATGGATTTATACATCTTTTTATTCCGAATTAGACATAGGATATTTTCAGCCATAGCTTTATAATCCTTTTCATTTGAAAGTAATCCTGTTCTCTTGTCAATTACAATTTCAGGAATTCCAGCATGCTTTGTTGATATGCATGGCAAGCCGGCGGCTTGCGCTTCAATCAGCACTATCGGGGTGCCTTCTTTATCTCTATCGGATGAAGTAATGCTAGGCAAAACAAAAATATCGGATTTTTTCAGCATCTTTACGGTTATATCTCGCGGTTTGTTACAGCAGGTGTTATTTATAATAGTTACAGCATGTTTGATACCTAACAGTTTTAATTCTTTCTTAATATTATCCTTTTCCGGGCCATCCCCTACTAGTACAAGCCTTAGCTTGTTATCCTTTTTGTAGCATTCATTGAATGCCCTTATTCCCCATATTAGCCCTTTTTTCTCTATAAATCTGCCAACGAAAACTAGTTTTGTTTTATCTTTTTCTTTTTTATTTCTGTTTTCAAATCTCTTAGTGTCTATCCAAATTGGAAATATTTTTATCTTATTCTCATCGCATCCCCATGATTTTAATGTTTGTTTCATCTCTTCACTAAGGACAAGAAAAATTGAACCATATCTAAATAAGGGCTTGTATAACAATCTGATTAAGATACTGTTAGAGACGTCTCTGCCATAAAAGGAAGTGATAATCGGTTTTTTAGTTGCTACGAAAGCCATGGCAATTATACTTATTAAACCCGATGGCCCTAATTGTGCATGAATTAAATCACATTTTTTATACTCTTTTAGTATATTTAATAGAAAAAATAATCCAAAAAATGGGAAAAGTAACAATATAAATGGATTTTTGCGAATATTAATCGCAACCCCATCCCCATAGCTTACTCTCTCCAACGTTTCCGGCCAAAAGTATCTAAACCTTTTAATTTTAATTGAACTATCAAGGATTTCCGTTGTTTGGGCGCCTTTAAAATGGGGGCATAATACTTTGATTCTTATATCATCCTTGCTGAAATGTTTAAAAATCTCCTCTAAAAAATTTGCCCAATAATCTCCTGCAAAACGTGGGAAAGTTGTTGTTGGTACTAATACATTTATATGTGCCATTTCCTTATTTATAGTCTCTATCCATTTTTATACATTTCTATCTGTATTTAATGCAGTTGATACATAACCTTTTAAAACAAAGGGCCTTATTATTTAGATATCAAATGAACAAGTATATATTAAGGATTCTCCAAAGCATAATCAGCTTGTCTGTCATTGCTTGGCTTTTTTCTTATGTCGGGACCAGCAATATTTATGAGAATTTATTAAAGATTTCGTTGCCTGCTTTACTCTTATTTATTATTACCTATCCTCTTTCATGGTTCTTTGCAGCGGTTAATGCCTGGTTTATATTAAGCCCACTGGATATAAAGATAAAATTTTGGGAATTGTTTAGGATCAGGTCTGTAAGCTGGTGCTTAGGGCAGTTATTACCTGGCAGGGTGGGCGAGTTTTCTTTGGTATATTTTTTGAAGAAGCAAAATATCCCTACAGGTGTATGCGCTGTCCTTTTTGTATTGGATAACTTACTGACTTTGTTTACCTTGCTGTTGATATCGATAGTGGGTTTTTTTAGCTTCTTTTCTGTCCTACAATCCCTGCAGATGGTGGCTATATCCCTGATTATTCTATTGTTTATAATGGTTTTTATATTCACTAAGTTTGGGAGGGGGTTAATAACCAAATACTTGTTGCATAAGTATGCTATATTTTTCAAGGGGTTTTCAACTACTTTATTCTTATTCTTTAGGAAGCATTACATGTTTATTCTCTTGAACCTGCTTGTATCATTTTTGAAGTGGACGATTCTGGCTTACTTGTATTATTTACTTATAATCCTATTTGGCGGCGAAGTGGGCTTCTATCCTGTGTTCTTAATAACTTCAATGTCAGTCTTGGTATCATTGGTGCCTATATCATTATCCGGGCTTGGCATCCGGGAGTCTTTAGCCATATATCTTTATGGATTATTGGGTGTAGATACGGCTGTAATAATGGCGATACAGGTTATATATCTGATATTTAGTTATTTATTTGCAGCTATGGCTGTATTTATGCATAAGAAATAATACTATTGGTGCTTCTTAAAAATGTGGCACAGTCCGGATATGTACTTCATTTTTTTGGAGCTCACCATTATCTGCTTTATGTATTTAGGGTGCCATATGAAATCTATAGCTCTTTTTGCGCCCCTTGCATATTTCATGCTTAATTTAGGGCTAAAGTCTTTGGTGCCGGGGAATTCAATCCACACTTTTTCAAGTATTTTTATCAATGGAGTATCATATCTGGAGATCTTTGCCCTTGTTTCTATGAATTCTAAAAAGTCATAATAGGACTCATAATTCGCCAGCTTAGGATAATCCACTTCCGTAAGCTTAATCTTATCGCTGAATTGGCTATAAATTCCGCTGCCAGGATAAGGTGTTGTTACATTAAATACAGTAAGATTGGCGTTTAACTCTTTCGCTAAGGATATGGTCTGGTTAAGCTGCTCCAGAGTCTCATTCGGCAGGTTGATCATGAAATTAGCAAACTGCTTTATATTGTACTTCTTGCAAATCTTGAATGCCTGCCGTGCATCTTCTATCTTTATCAGCTTATTAATTTTGTTTAACATCTCCTGTGATCCTGATTCCACTCCGAAAGCTATCTGGATACATCCAGCATCACTCATTGCTTTAGCTAGCTCTTCCGTCAATAAGTTAACTCTTGTTTGGCAGCTCCACAAAATATTAATGTTTCGGCTTTTTATTTCATTGCAAATGTCAAGAGCCCTTTGTTTGCTTGCTGTAAATGTATCGTCATAAAAGCATATTCCATCAATTTTATATTTTTTAATTAAATACTCCATCTCATCAACTACCCTTTTAGGAGACATAGCTCTTATTCTCTTGTCAGATGTATGCCTGTCAACGCAGAATTTACAGCTGTAGGGGCAGCCTCTTGACGTAATCATATAGAATGCGGATAAGAAGATGCCCCTTATAACATAAAGTGAAGGCCTGGTGTAATATCCCATATCCACTTTATCGTAAGCTAAAAAAGGCATTGAGTCTAAATCTTGGATATATTCTCGCCTTTCAGTCTGGACTATCTTCCCTTCTTTGAAATATGCTATGCCTTTTATTTTGCTTATATCCTCATTGGTTGAAAGCGCGTTGCAAATTTCAGTCAGTGTAATTTCTCCCTCGCCGATTACAACAATATCAATAGGGCTATTTTCATATAGAAAGTCCTGCAGGAAAAGATTTGGATGAATTCCTCCGACAATTATCTTAATATTTTCAAATTCCTTTCTTATCCTATGCACCATCCTTTTGACTTCTAAAACATCGGGAGTCAGGCAGGTAATACCTACTGAGTCCGGCCTTGTAACCTGTATTCGTTCAATAATCCTATCTAGAACATAATCATTGCCCTTATGGGATTTTATATCAAAAAGGTCGGCTTCTACCCCTTTTTTTTCCAGATAGGATACTATAGACATCAATGCCAATGGCGGCTTGATACTCTTAGCCCTATTTAATGGGGACAATAGGGTGACTTTGTGCTTTATCATTTTTAAGGACATTAATTGCAAACTGATTTTTATGACTATGCCTTTTTGTTTATAAATTTTTGGTATCTATGGCTGCAACAATAAGAGCTGCTGAAAATATAAAGATTTATAAACCCAAGTTAATTCTCGGTATTAGTAATTTGCACCAAGTTGATCTTAAAATGAATATACTATTTATTGTTCCAACTCCAGGGTATGGCCTAAAAGAGCCAGGCAAGAAATTAAAAAGAAGGATTGCTGGCTTATTTCCGTCATTAGGTGTGGCGCTTCTGGCAACTATTCTGAAAAATGCAGGCCATAAATGTAAGGTATTGGATTTACAAGTAAATCCCTGTACACCTGAGATGCTCCTTCAAGAAATAAAAACTTTTAAACCAGGGGCTATATGCCTGTCATTGCTTACTGCTTCAGCATATGGGGGCTTTATTATAGTAGACTTAATAAGAAAAGAGGAAAAAGACGTGCCAATAATTTGCGGCGGTCAGCATGTCAGTCTTTTTCCAGAGAAGACATTACTTGATAACAAAGGCATAGATTATGTGGTTTTTGGCGAGGGAGAATATAAACTATTAAACTTAATTGACGCTATTGAAAATAATAAGCCCGTAAATAAAGTCAAGGGTATTTATTATAGGCAAGGAAATAAGGTATTAGCTACTGAAAATGCCCCCCTAATACAAAATTTGGATGAGCTCCCTATTCCTTCAAGGGAATTTTTTGATATGAATAAGTATATTCCAGTCCCTAATCAATACAAGAGATTACCTGTAACTAACTTGATAACCAGCCGTGGATGTACTTATAGAATGTGCAAATTTTGTAATGAATCAGGGCCTTTGCATACAAATTATAGGAGATACAGTGTTGAAAGGACAATACGAGAGATAAAATATTTAATCAATACTTATGGGGTAAGGGACATATACTTTTGGGATGATGAGTTTGTATTTGATAAAAAATGGATTAATGATTTCTGTGATGCTCTTAAGGTTGAGAAGATTGATATAACCTGGTCTTGCTGTGCCAAGGTAAATTATGTTGCTCCGGAGATATTAAAGAAAATGGCTTCTGTTGGATGCTGGGTAATATTATATGGCATAGAATCCGGAGATCAGACCTTGCTTAATAATATTCGGAAAGGCCAAACCCTAAAACAAATAAGAGATGCGATCAAATGGACACAGGATGCAGGCATTGAGGCAAAGGGTTCTTTTATGCTTGGTTTGCCCGGAGAGACGCCTGAACTTGCCCGTAAAACTATAGATTTTGCGATAGACTTAGACTTAGATTTTGCTATATTCTGCCTTACAACCCCCTATCCTGGGACAAAATTGTATGATGAATTTGTTGGTAAAGACAGTATTAAGGATGTGGATTTTAGCAAATATACTTCTTTTGCGCCAATATACCTGCCAGAAGGCTATGATAATAGGGAACAACTGATACAGTTGCATAAGGAAGCTTACAGGAGATTCTACCTGCGGTTAGGATACCTTAAGCGCAGGATGAAGTTGTTAAGGACTAAGGACGATTTTTTAAAATATATCACAGGCGTTAAGTATTTGATTAAATCCAAAGTGATTAAATCCACGGGATTATGATTTTGTGAACTTGCTTGTTTGTTCAAGGCAGCAGGGAGCCCGAAGGGCGGCTCTTTACGATAAGAAAGGCTTCAATGTTCCGTGCCCTTTAATCCTGCCGTACTAAGCCCTTTTCATAACTTATTTAAACCTTAAAAATGAGCTTATTCTAATGCAGAGAGATTTAAAGCGCCTAATCCTTGTTTATTTTGCATTTGTATTCTTAAAGATAATATTTGCTCTTTTTATCCAAGCGCCAATGGGATTTGCAGACAGCTACCTTTATGTAAGAATAGCAAGATCCATATTGTTTGAACATAGCCTATTCTTTGATAATGTATTGTATACGCTTTACCCACCAGGTTATTCTATCCTAATATCACCGGCCCTTTTGGCGCCTGCGATGGATTCTGTGTTTTTTGTTATTAAAATAATCAATGCTTTTACTCTTTCAGCTTCCATTTTCCCATTATACTTTTTAGCCAAAGATTTTTTAAATGAAAGAAGGGCGCTGATAGCAGCTTCGATAGCTGTGTGCCTTCCGCCATTCATGGCTTTCAGCGTATATCCTCTAAGTGAAAGCTTATTCTATCCCTGCTTCTTGGTCTTTATTTACTTGTTATACAAAGCCTGCTCCCTTAACAGCACTAAATATTTTTCTATTGCCGGCCTGCTTTTAGGTATAACAATGCTTGTAAAATTTAATGCGGCTGCTTTGTTTGTTTCTTCCTTTATTCTATTTATTGTATACTTATATAAAAAAGAAATCTCTTTTAAGAATGTGCTTATCTTTTTTGGTTTGGCCATCGTTATTCTATTGCCTTGGTTTCTGCGCAATGTGCTCCATTTTGGGTTTTCGTTAAATGGCTTGTTGGGCAGGTATGTTGCAGAAGTGCCCATTATTGGGGGGCATCATACTTTTTATTCTATTTTTATCTGGCTATTATTATATTTAAGCTATTCAATTATTGCCCTGGGAGTATTCTCCTTGCCAATATTTTTAAAAGGCTTGTTAGCGTCGAAAGAAAAGAAATTCAAGCTATTTTTAGTAATAGTATCTTTGGCATTCTTAACTTTTATTTTAATGGCGGCTGTCCACAGCGGCTGGTTTACAAATTGGAAAGACAGCAGACCCATAGGGAGATATATTGAGCAGTCATTCCCATTGATTATTCTTGGCGCTTTCATATTAGTTGACAGAAAAATACAAATGGGCTTTACTCGAAAAGGGATAATTTTGGCTGTCCTGTTTGCGTTATTATCCTATTTCCTGCTGAATTTTAAGCTTTATCCCCTGAATAATATGTCCATGGCCCTTATAGGGGCATTCTCTTATGCAGGCAAATGGATTGCAGTTATATGCCTGATTTTGCTTGCATGCTCCTTTATATTAGTCAGAAAGCTTAATTTCAGGTCTTTTTCATATTTCCTTATTTGCTTTTTATTATTGGGCAATCTGGCTAATTTTGCAATGATATACTACTCTTCCCAGCATGATTGGTTTTATAGGGATGAAGCGGTTATGGGAAGATGGATTGATCTGAATATAGCCCAAGATAAAGTAATAGGCATCCCTATCGAAGAGCATGGCTTTTGTAAATTTGGAGTAAGCAAAAGCGCTTCAATTTTGTATTCCGGTATGCATTTTAAGAATAAAATTATTTGTATTGATGGCACATCTGGCTATGATTATATATTAAGTATCCACAAACCCATTAATGGTTCTTTAATAACTTCTTTTGGGAATATTTCTCTTTATGTAGGGGGGATTCAGACTAAAGGATAGATTCCTTTTGCCTATACCTTTAATATAGCATATCCAAAATAAAGCAGAAACTTTCCAAATTTCGGGTTTGCAAAATTATTCCTAATCCTTTTTACAGCAATGCCTAACTTCTGACATTTCTGTTTAGTATAAAGCGCCGTAATTTATCAACTTTATTTTCCGTTTTGTGATTATGCTCTTAATCCCTTTATCTGTTAATGCCTTTAGCTCGGTTTCGCGTTGCTCCTTTAAAACACAGGGCAAATTTAGGTCATAATAGCCCGGGTGGCACATGAGCTCTGCAGTGCATTGCTCCATGTTAAGGAGCAAATTCCCGAGGTTGCCTGTTGTAAGCCGCCCTGTTTCCAGCACCCCGTAGAACCTTTTTGTTGTTGCTATCCCATTCTGCCTCAGCTCTTTTTTGGCCATTCGCGTATACAGCTGCAGAAGCATTAATTTAGGCATTTGCTTGGTTAATACAAGGCGGTAGTTGGTAATCCTGTTCTGCGGCAGCCTTATTGCCCTAATGCCGTATTCCTTTGCAAGCTTTACAACTATGCCTGATATTTTTGGGAATATGTGGATATGCTTGTGCCCATCCAGGTGCGTAGGCTTGATTTTGCTGTCTATGACCTTTTCAATTTGCGCCCTGAATTCCTTCTCTACCTGCCTTGCATCAAGCAATCCAAACATGGCTTTATATATATTATATTGCGAGAAATCCCCATTGCTGCCATAAAGCGCATTGGTTAGGGGTTTTGCCTGTGTCAGGTTGAGGTGCACGCCAATGCCTAGACCCCTGTGCCTTTTTGCCAGCCTGACAGCATGCTCATATGCATAGCCGTTAGCCATCACTGTGGCACTTGTTACTATACCTTTTGTAAAACAGTAGATAATGCCCTCATTTGTCAGTTTGCTTAGCCCTAAGTCATCTGCATTTATTATAAGCTGTTTCATGTTCTGGTAATTCTAAATCTTTTTCTTAAACAGGAGTTTCAAACTGCCTTTATAATGCTTTCGCATAAGGACAGTAGATGACCATACCCTTCGTAGAGTATCTCACCTTTAAAAGTGAACGAGCTGTTTCTTTTTTCGTTTATTCTTGAAAATCTTTAAAATTTCTGGAATCGTCCCTTCTGCTTAGTAATATCCGACTTTTTCTTAGTTTTGAGAGCCTGCCGGCTAGGGAAAGATAAAATTAGAAGACTTGCTTTGCAAGTTTTTTAAATTCAACATAATGTTTCGGGTCGATAACTCCTTTCTCAGCCATGTAAATAATCATACATGTTTTGAAATTTGCAAGTGTAAACCCTTTTCCGAGAAATATTTGAAAAAATCTCCAAACATTATAGACCAAACATGTGAAAACAAACAAGAAACATCTTATTGTTGCATTTGTAGATGTTGTAAAGATTCTTATGTCATCTGTTACACGATAAATTGTTTCTATTCCCCATCTTTTTTTATATCGCTTGACATAGCCTTCTGCTTTTTTCAAGTTGAGATTTGTTGCAAAAATCCAGTCAAACTTCTTATCCTCATATTCTAATTGCTTAATAAGAACGAACTGGCAATCTACTTTATAATTTGATTTGTCTCGATTATATTTTTCGGTTCGGGAAATCAAAATGAATTCTCCTTCTTTCATTTCTTTAAAATATGATTTATACCACTCGCCTTGTTTCTTCCAAAATATCATAAATTTTACATTCAATTTTTTCAATTCATAGATCAGCCCCCATGAATCAAACCCCCTATCAAACAATACGACATCTAACAAGAGATATTTTTTAACGAACTCTATCATCCTTTTAACATAATCTTCTACGTAATAGCCCCTCGGGGTAATTATTGCATCAAGAATATACTTTGAGCTTAAATTGCCTGTTATCGCACAAGTGAGATATTCATAATAATAATATGATTCTCTCGCTATGCTCCCGGGATGAAGATATATCCTGTCTTCATCTTTGGCGTTTATCAATCCGCCGTAAAAAGCTTCTTTCGTTGTATCAAAAGACACAATGAACTTGCGATTTCTAGAAAGAATTTTAAGCATTTTGAGAAATTTAATGTTAACTTCCTGAAAAGGCGCTTTCACATCATCACAAGATTTGCCGCTTACTTTCCTGTAAATCACTTGGCTCTTGCTAACCTTACCTGATGATTTACAGGACTCATTAACAAAAGCAAGATCAATTGCTGCCGTTATTAGTGTAGATGTTATGCCTATTTGTGTTACTTTGTTCTTTCTATTCTCTTCTACTATCAATGCCTTTGTAAACTGGTTTATTATTTGTTTTTTGTCCATTTTACGATAATATAATATCGTAAAGTATTTAAATATATGGGTGTGTATTATATAAGTCAGTATGAAAGCTAAAGTAATATTCTATTCGCAAAAAGCGATTAAACCTGCGGAAAAGACTAAATTTAAGAAAGAACTGGCAGGGCACAATGACTCTTCGCATGGTGGCAGGTATAAGTATAAAATCCATGGAATTTTAGATAAGATAAAGCACATCAAACCTTCAAATGGCGCTTTAATTGTGGGGCTTAATGACTATAAGAAGCTCATTAATTTGATGAGAAAGTATTCTATTAAGCATATAGAATACACCATAGAGGTGCCAGAATCAGACTTTATAACTAAAGAGAGATAAGGTCATCTACTGTTTAAATGTTCACTTTCTGTTGTCAATTGATAACAATATGTTGCCGCTTATATTCAAGGTTATCCTTTTTGCCGAGAGGAAGTTGTTTCGGGATAATACAGATATATTGGCATTACAAAATCCCGCAATTGTTGCACAAAGAGGTTACATGATATCAGCCGATACACCTTTCGTTCCATACCTCATTGGGGCACCAATGACTATTGAAGCATATGCATAAGAAGGAAATAAAAACTTATCTTTTTTTCTTAATCTTTTTCTCAACCAATAAAAACAACAATATAAAACAAGCGCCAACTGCATCCGCAATCATGTCATAACCACTGAAAACTCTTTCAATAACAAACAATTGATGCACTTCATCTAAAACACCATACAAAGCACTTAAAACAATTGCATACACATACGGCCTTTTGAAAGAAGAATACATTAAAGCCCTTAACAACAAAGCAGATAACACAAAATACTCTAACAAATGCAATAACAAATCATTCCTCTCAAACTCTAACCCTCCAGCAGGCAATGGCTGTGACAGTGAAGACAAATAAAATATAACTAAAGCATATAACACAGCAGGAAGCCAATAAAACAGCACTCCTTTTAATTTCATTGTTTAGGCGCCTTTTTTACTTTTGATGCCTTACCAGCTTTCAACGGCTCAACAACAGCATTCTCAGAAATAATAGCAGAGTTCCCGGATGGATCCTCAATAACAATCTTCACAGGAATATCACCGCACTTGGCTTTCCATATCTTCTTCAAAAGATTCTTGCAGGCTGTCTTCACCTTGTCATCATCCTCAGCAGCATTCTTCTCAGACTGCACAATCTTCTCAAACTTATCAAGAATCCCTTCAACATTGGATATAAACCC
>JAHJRD010000025.1 GCA_018830945.1 Nanobdellota archaeon
AATTGGATTTTTGTTTTATATCCCATAAATAACACCTCCTCCCTATAAACTATATGTATATATAGTTATAAACATTTCGGTGCTGGAGAATATACTTTTGGATACTGCTTATAAATAACTAAAGAAAATCAACACATTCATCACACATCATTTCCATTACATTTATAAGCCATAAAAACACCTGTCTCTAAGGGTAAAAACAATGGTAGACTTTAACACTAACTACTGGCATGCAATGCAGGAAAAGCCGATTGAGCAAATCAATTTGAGCGCAAAAGACATAGGCATTTCCATGGGCATTGGAGACCCCTGGACATCCATAAAAACAGCAATCACAGCAGGCGCTTCTCATGTTGAATTAGGGTTCATGGGCATGCAGAAAGGCACTGTATCAAGCCCCACAGGAGTCACTCCTGAAATCATAGGAAAAAACAAGAGGGAAGACATAAGGCAGTTTGCAAAAATAAACAAGGTAACATTAAGCACTCACGCGTCTGCAAATGTGATTGGATTTGCAGGCTTAAGGGAAGACAGGTTTGATGACAGTGTTGCGCAGCAGGCTGTTTATGAGGTAAAGAGGGCAATTGATTTTGCAGCAGACACAACAGACGGAGGCCCTGTTGTCGTGCACACAGGAGAATTCCCAAGGCCAATCTGCGAAGCTGGAAAAGAATTCCTGGCGCACAAGGACGAGCAAAAGAAAGCAATGTGGGGATTAGTGGATAAGAACGGCAAGATGAGGACAATGCTCACAAGGGACTACACAGTGCCGAGAGTTAAGATGAAGGAAGAAAATGGTGTAATGGTGCCTGAGGTTGATAAAAAAGGCGAGTATGTTGTTGAAGAGCTGAGCTTTGAGATGTTTCAGCAGCAGGCAAAAAAAGAAGGGGTTCCTGCTGAAAAATTATTTTTCAAGGAATTCATGGAAAAAGAGCGTTTAAGGGCTTCTGCCGAAAGAAAAAGATGGGAAAACCAGGGGAATGAATACAAGAAGCATTATGATGTTTTGAAAAAAATGGAGGATTCAATACAGGCGCTTGCAAAAAAAAATCCCGAGGCGGCAATATATACTGCAAAGCAGTATGCAAGGGAAAAAGGGATTGCGCCCTCAATAGAGTCAGAAGAAGAGTATGATGACTTCAAGAAAAATCCGCTGAAATTCATTGAAAAGCACAGAGACCACTTGAAAAAAGAAATATCATATTCATATGAAAACTCAGTTGCGGCAGCAAGGCAGGAGAGAGAGATTGAGCTTGAAATAGGAAACAGGGAAAAAGGAATCCCCGGAACAATAAAAACATTAAGGGAATATGCAGAAGAGAAGTCAGCAGGCAATATAGCAGACTTGGGCATGTATGCTTTGGAAGTGGAGAAAAAGAAAGGGCTGAAAAACCCATTATTTATTGCCCCTGAAAACGTGTTTCCAGAGCAGTTCGGCAGCCATCCTGAGGAATTAAGGGACTTGATTCTTAAGTCAAGAAAAGCAATGGAAGAAAAGCTTGTTGAGCAGAAAAAGATGTCAAGGGAAAAGGCAAAACAGGTTGCTGAAGACCACATAAAGGCAACATTTGACATTGGCCATGCAAACACATGGAGAAAATACTTCCAGGGCAGTGATGAGGATTTCAAGAAATGGTTTAAGAAGCAGACAAAGGAGCTTCTGGACAAGAAGATAATAGGGCATGTGCACATTGCTGACAACTTTGGCTATTATGACGAGCATCTTGCGCCTGGACAGGGAAATGCGCCTATTGAGGATTTTATCAAGCAGGTGACTAAAGCAGGATTGAAAGACAAGATGATTGTCGAGCCTGGAGCGCAGGGAGAAGGGGAGTCTATTTACGGCACAATGTTCAGCGCATGGGCAAAGGTTGCCTCATCACCTATATATAGAGTCGGGAATATTTCAAGGAGCTGGACAGACATTGACAGCAGCTATTTTGGCGCAACGCACACTCCAAGGTACATGACAGGCGGGTACTTGGTAAACCCCAAGTCAGAGGAGGATAATTGGTGGTCAGGGACTCCAATAGAGTAAACATATAAATACTATTAAAACTATAAAAAAGGAGGTTAGAAAAGCCGCCTTTTAAATGTGAGGTGAAAACAGATGAAATTCAAAGTCCAAAGAAAGGAAAAGAGGAAAGTGCCTTATCCGCAGCAAGAGTTTGCAATAGCTCGGAAGTTTAGCCAGAGGGTGTGGAAAGAGCTTGGCGAGTTCATAAAAGCCATTGTGTTATTTGGCTCAACAACGCAGGAAGGCAAGGAAAAAAAGGATATTGATATTTTAATAATCTTAGATGATGTAAGGCTTAAGTTCTCAGAAGAGGTTGTCCAGACATACAGGATTATAATTGAGAAGATAATTGCTGACACAGACAGGAAAAGGCTGCATGTGCAGTCAATGAAGTTCACAAGCTTTTGGGAGTATACCAGGGTTGGAGACCCTGTTGCAATTAACATTTTAAGGTACGGCATTGCATTGGTTGACACTGGCTTTTTTGACCCCTTGCAGGCATTATTGGACGAGGGGAGAATAAGGCCGTCAAAAGAGGCTGTTTACACTTATTTTGTCATGGCGCCTGCGGCTCTTTCACGTTCAAAGCAGCAGATGCTTGGCGCGACTGTTGATTTGTATTGGGCTGTGATAGATTCTGCGCACGCTGCATTGATGAAGTATGGCGAAGTGCCGCCATCACCTGACCATGTCGCTGATTTGATGGAAAAGACAGTCATTGCTAAGAAGCTTGTTTCAAAGGAATCAGCCTCAACAATGCGAAAGTTCTACAAGCTCTTCAAGGGCATTGCAAGCAGGGATATCAAGGACATTACAGGCGAGGAGTACAGCAGGTACAGGAAAAAGGCAGAGATGTTTGTTGAGGATATCAAGAAGTATATAGAGAAGGCTTAGAGCTCCAGCACGCCAGAAATAACAACCCCATTGTATATGTTCTGCAAAATCCCTTTAGAAAGATTTTTAAGATCTTCCTCAAACAGCAAATGCACTTTATGCCCTAATCTTGTTTCAATATCGTATAAGCCAACCAGCTTGTATTTTGCCTGGACAAAAATATCAATGTCGCTTTTTGGATGGTAAACGCCTTTTCTCATAGAGCCGTAAAGCACTACAACCTTGGGATTAAGCTCCTTCTCAAGGCGCTCTATAATCCCGCTTTCGTATACCTTCTCAAGCGCGGCTATTGATTTCTTATGATGATATGCCGAAAAACACCTGTTCGCCTCGTAATAAGGGAAGCCGCCCCTCTTCTTTCTGCGCAGGATGAGCCTCTCTTTTGTAAATTTCTTAAGGTATTTAATCACTGTTTTCACATCTAAACCGGTGATTCTTCCAATCTCCCTTATCTGAAACTTCCCCATAATATCATAAAAAAACAGGTTAAGTATTTTTTGTTCATGCGGATTCATAGTGTAGGAAGAATCTCCCACATTTATAAGGTTTTCGGGAGGGAATTATGGCTGGAAATATTCAAATTTTATTGTAGGAAATAAATCCTACATTCAAGGCATTATTTGTGTTAAATAGTCTTTCAATGCCTTAATTGTAAGCCTTATTATCAACTCATTGCCATTCCAAATATTGCTGGTTATCATCATGCCTTTATAGTCAATGTTATTTCTTACGCCTTTCAATTCAAGAAGGTAATCAATATCGATTGCAAGATCCTCTTTTTGGCGGATATAGGCAAACATGCATTCATGGTCTGATGAAATCCACCCTTCAGCAGCAAGAATTGCGGTGCAAAGCTCCTTTATGATTTCATAATGCCCTTCAAGATACAGGGAGGGGTATTTGCCAGCAAGGTTTGCCTCTTTCCAGAATTGTTCCCTGTGCTCTGCAAGGGCCAAAAGCTGCCTTGCTTTCATTTCATCCTTTTTTCCTGTTTCAACAAGCGTATTTTGCCGAACACACTCGCCAAATTCCTTATGCTTTTTCAACTTATCCTCTCCCTAATTATATCCAGCAAGCTTGTCTTTTTGTTATAATCAAACTCCTGCTTTTCCTGAAACTTAATATCCTTAAACGTCAATGAGCGCTCATACTTTATTCTTAAGCTTGTTTCCTCCTGCCTTAATTCCAGCTTTAATGTTTCTCTTTTTGGCTGCACAGGCGCGTATGGCCTTTCAAAGCAGAGCCCTGCATCAGGGATGTCCACGCTTCTGCAAGAGAGCGAAAGATTAACAGGTGAAGGATGATAAGGCGAGCCTCTTCCCAAGCCGTAAACACCGCCGTCAAAATTGCCTGAAGAGCCTAATGAGCTGCCTGAAAACCCCGCGCTTCCAATGCTTGTGAAAAGCTTTGCAAAGCTCACTCGCCCAGCACCTCTGCTATCTTGTCAAGCACGCCTTCAATAAGCAGGTGCCTTTCTTCAGCAATCTCAGCGTGCATTAGATTGATTACTGCATTCTCATGTTCAGG
>JAHJRD010000026.1 GCA_018830945.1 Nanobdellota archaeon
ATATTCTTAATCGTGACTTCATTCGAGAATATTTGTTTTATTTTTCTCATTTAATATGTATAATATACATATTAAGTATAAAAGCTTTTCGGAAGCCTAAAATGCCCTAAAATTTGACAAGGGAACATAATTATTAGACGACGGAGCTTTCCACATACTATTAATATACAGGGCGATAACAGCTCTAATCACGCCGAAGGCTGGCTTTCCCACGCTCGAAACATTTACTCACCGCGTTCTTAACCTTCCCGCCCGCCTTCTCTTTTCTATTGATTTTAAAAAGAAACATTTATATACCACCTATTTCCTTAAAATCTACGGAGAGAGAAAGGAAGAAGGAACTTTCTTCTATACAATGAGAGTTAAGGCAATAAAGCCCTCAATGAGGGAAAAGAAGCGCTATATTGCGTTTGAAGTGCTGTCTGACAAGCTGGTCAGCCGGGAACAGGCAATGAAAGAGATAAAGGAAACAATGGCAAGATTCATAGGCGAATTAGGCATGGCAAAAGCAGGCATAATATTCTTGCCTGACTGGGACAAAAACAAGGGTGTTTTCAGGGTTGGAAACAAGTATGTTGATCAGGCAAAGGCTGCTTTGGCATTAGTAAAGCAAATAAACAATAACAGTGTTATTATTAAGAGTGTTGGAGTTTCAGGAATACTGAAAAAATCAAGGAGTAAAATCGGAGGCATCGGAACTAGCGTTCCGGGTCTCCCTTCGAAAAAAACAAAACTTAACTCGGGAGGTTGATATTATGCAAGACATGGCGCACCAGGCAATGGGATATGACAGGACAAGCACTATGTTCAGCCCTGACGGCAGACTGCTGCAGGTTGAATATGCAAAAGAGTCTGTAAAGCAGGGAGCAACTGCAATTGGAATTGTATGCAGGGACGGTGTTTTATTAGTTGCAGACAAGAGAGTAACTGACAGGCTTGTTGTGGCTGAATCAGTTGAAAAAATATTTCAGGTTGACGAGCATATTGGGGCAACAGCAACCGGATTCACAATGGATGGAAGAGTTTTGATTGAAAGGGCAAGGGTTGTTGCGCAGCAGCACATGGTTACTTACGGCGTTGCAATAGACACTATTGATTTAGTGAAAGAGATATGCGATGTAAAGCAGTTCTACACACAATACGGCGGAGCAAGGCCTTTCGGAGTTTCAATATTGTTTGTTGGCGTTGATGACAATCCCGGATTATATGTGACAGACCCGACAGGAATTTACTTTGAATACAAGGCAACTGCAGTTGGAGAGGCTGATTCAGAGATAAAAGCTGTCTTGAACAAGGAATACAAGGAAACAATGAGCATTGATGAGGGATTGAAGCTTGCGATAACAGCTTTCAAGAAAGTGCTTGGAAAGGACTTTGACTTAAGAAGGCTGGACGCTGCTTTCATAAAGAGCGGAGAAAAAAAGTTCACAAAAGTGGACAAGAAAAAGCTGAAGTTACAGTAATATTAATAAAAAAGCTTCCCGGGGGAAGCTATAAGGAGAGACAAAAATGGGAAAATTAAATGTGGAAGAAAAAACAATAGTGGTTCCCGGAGACGTGCTTGCTGAAGGCATGGATTACCTGCCTGCAGGCGGCGCATTCAGGGAAAATGACAAGGTAATAAGCGCGCAGGTTGGCGTTGTTGAAATTAATGGAAGGCTTGTGAAAGTCATGCCATTGGCAGGCGCCTATGTGCCGAGAAAAGACGATATTGTGATTGGAAGAGTCAGCGATGTAAGCTATTCCAACTGGTTTGTTGACATTGGGTATGCAATCGACGCTGTCATGTCACTTAAGGAAGGCACAACTGAGTTTGTTGAAAGAGGGGCTGAGCTGAGCGAATTTTACGGCATTGGCGACTTTGTTGTTGCAAGAGTTTCAAACGTGACAAAATCAAAGATGATTGACCTTTCAATGAAAGGGCCTGGATTGAGAAAATTAATCGGCGGCAAGATAACAACAATTTGCCCAATAAAGGTGCCCCGTGTTATTGGCAAGCAGGGAAGCATGGTTTCAATGATAAAGGATTATACAGGCTGCCAAATCATTGTCGGCCAGAACGGCAGGATATGGCTAAGCGGAAAAACACCTGAAGACGAGTTTTTGGCATCAGAGGCAATAAAGCTTATTGAGGAAAAGGCCCACATGAGCGGGCTCACTGACATAGTGAAGGAATTCCTTGAGAAAAGGAAAAAGGAGGGGCCAAAATGACATACATAAGAACTGATGGAAGGAAAGTGAATGATTTGCGCCCAATGGAAGCAAAGGTTGGAGTCATAAAAAACGCAAGGGGATCTGCAATGTTCAAGATTGGAAAGACAATTGCATATGCAGCTGTTTACGGTCCTCGCGAGATGCACCCAAAGTTTATGCAGAATGTTGAAAGAGGCACATTAAGGTGCAATTACAACATGATGGCTTTTTCAGGCTCAGGAAACAGGGTAAGGCCTGGTCCAAGCCGGAGAAGCAAGGAAATCGGGCTTGTAACTCAGAATGCTTTGGCTCCTGTGATTGACCTTACAGAATATCCAAAGACAGTTGTTGATGTTTATATCGAGCTTTTGCAGACAGATGCAGGCACAAGGTGCGCTGGAATATGCGCAGCTTCATTGGCGCTTGCTGACGCTGGGTTTAAGATGAAGGACTTGGTATGCGCAGTGTCATGCGGGCTTGTGGGAGACACGCCTGTTCTTGACCTGGATTATTCAGAAGAGGCTTATGAAGGCGGCGCTGTTGACGTGCCGATGGCAATGATACCAAGGACAGGCGAGATTACCCTGATGCAGCTTGACGGAGTTATAAGCAGGGAGCAGCTGCAAAGGGCAATGGAGCTTGCAAGGGAAGGCTGCCAAAAGATATATGAAGTGCAGAAAGAGGCGCTTCGCGCCAAGTTCAGCAGCATGGAAGTGGAGGCAGGCGAAACTGGCGTTTCGAGCCCCCCTTCGAAAGGGAACAGGGAGGCATAAAAATGGTACCAAAAAATTACATTCAGACACTTGCGAAAAAAAATACAAGGGCTGACGGAAGAAAGTTTGACGAATTCAGGAAACCGATTACTGTTGAGTACAGTGTTTCTGCAAAGTCAGCAGAAGGCTCAGCAAGGGTAACAATTGGAGATACTGTTGTTGTTGCAGGAGTGAAAACAGAGCTTGCAACACCTTATCCAGACAGTCCTGATGAAGGAAGCATAATGGTGAATGCTGAATTACTGCCAATGTCATCTCCTGAGTTTGAGAGCGGGCCGCCTTCAATTGACTCTATTGAATTGTCAAGGGTTGTTGATCGCGGGATTAGGGAGTCAAAGGCTCTTGATTTCAAAAAACTTTGCCTGAGAGTCGGCGAGAAGATGTGGATTATAATGATTGACATCTACCCGATAAATGCATCAGGCAATTTGTTTGACGCGGCTGCTTTGGCTGCTGTTGCTGCTTTGAAAAACGCAAAGTTTCCTAAAGTTGGCGAAAAGGACGTAATTGATTACAAGAACCTTTCAGACAAGTCTTTGCCGTTTACATTTATGCCTGTGAGCTGCACTGTTTTAAAGATTGGGGACAAGTTTCTTGTTGATCCTATACGTGATGAGGAATTGGCTGCAGATGCAAGGCTTAGTGTGACTTTCACAGAAGAAGGCAAGATATGCGCCATGCAGAAAGGCGGGCAAAAGCAATTGACCCATGATGAAGTGCTGGCTATGATAGATCTTGCAGCTGTAAAGGCGGCAGAACTAAGGAAATGTTTATAAATAGGTTGGGGTATTCCAATAAGCATGATGAAGCTCACAAAGTATGAAAAGGCAAGGCTCGTTGGAGCCAGGGCATTGCAAATAGCAATGGGAGCCCCGCTTCTTTTAAAACTGTCAAAGGCAGAGTTTGAAAGCATGCATTACCGCCCTGTTGCAATTGCCAAGCTTGAGCTTGAGAAGGAAGTTCTTCCTATAACAATTAAAAGGCCATTGCCGTTCAGGGTTGAGACAGAGCAGAAAGCAGCCTAAAAAGCCGGCCTCCGGCATGTTTTCTATTATTTTTTTGTTTTTATCGTTTATTCTAGCTTGCTTTCATTCTGAGTTTGCTCTGGAGAATAGTTTGTCGGCTCCTCAGGGATTGGAAGCTATTACACAGACGCTGGATTGAAATAAACTCATCTTAACAGCCCTAAAACCCTTTCAATATCCAAAGCAGGATGCCCCAGCTGCATCCCTACCTTTTCCATTTCACTTTTAGTTATGCAGGAAATGCACTTTTTTATGTTTTTGGCAGAAACATACTTCAAAACTTCACTCTTTATGCTATCCTTCTCAGCATTGCCATACCATAGCAACGTAAAAAGGTCGCAAATATCCTTTATTTTCTTATGCTCTTTATCACGTGAGGGAAGGCAGTTTATTTTCATTGCAATTAACAATTCACTATGCGGCAGCATAACTTTTTTGCCAAACGCTTTTACATTTGTATATTTTCCTTCAAATGCCTGCTTAAGCAGCGGTTCATCAATCGGCTGAAAACCAAATTCTTTTTTGAATCCAGCCGGAATCTTGTCAACTATAAAATCAACATAAATCGGGAAGATAAAATGGGCGGGAATTTTCTGCCCAATGCTGATTTCCTCTTCTGTTTCTGTATGCACTTCCTTGAACATCCTGAAAGTTAGTCTCTTAAACCTTAACTTCTCCAAAACTTTAATCGCTTCTGTAAGCGTACGGCTGTTTGAACTGAGATTGAAGCCCAAATCAATATCCCTGCTGCCAAGATAGGGCTTTCCAATAGCTTTTTGAAATGCCCTGTTCACATGAAGCATTACTGCCCATCCGCCAAGTATACATATTGGCTCATCTAATGCACAAATAACTTCCTTAAGATATTTATAAGATGTTTTTGTTTCAAATTCCATATACATTTTTACAGCCTCTTTAGCAGCATTTCTGCTGCTTCCTCGGAAGGCCCTCCTTCCCTTTTTAGATCTGCTATAAGCTGTGGAAGGCATACTATACTAATCCCTTTTATCTTTTGTGCCTTAAACAATCCGCTGTCATCAAGCAGGATGCGCAGGTTGCCCTTGCCATACAGCCCTTTTTTTGACAACAATTTATGCCACTTTTCATGCTCATCCTTTTTTATATATATATCGAGCCTGAACGGGAATACAAATTTCTGCACGATATTTTCAGCATAATATGTAGTTACCGCGTAATCCATGCCTGCATTTTTAACTGTGCCTATTGGGTCTTGGACAAGGTATTCCTTATACTTGGGCATTTTGCGAAACGATGACCAGAATGCAATAAGCCCTTCGGTATCCTTTACTTCTGTGCCTGTTACAAGCTTTAGCTCCTCCAGCTTCTTTAAAAATTCATGGACCCATGAAAAAGATACGCCTGATTCCTTGGAAACCCTGTATTTGCTTAGCTTGCTTTTTTCCGTAAGCAATACTTTGATTATTCTTTCCTTTTTTTCCCCCCGCATGCTTATATCGGTAATCAAACTACTATATAAATGTTCCCGATATATCTGTAATTGGCACCCTTAATAAATGAAAACGATAGGCTTAATAGCGGGGTGTCAGGGTGGAACCCATTATCTTCTTGTTGCTTATGTAATCCTCCAATACCTGATGATGAAGAAGCTGACTTTGACCAGGTTGAGACAGAGCAGAAAGCAGCTTGAAATAGCTTCTTTAACCTATATATTGCATCCCAATAATGCTTATATATATTGTATTCTTTAATATAACTGTGCCAACGCACGGTTGGTATGGGTAGGACAATTCGGTTGCGCTTGGAAAGCGTGCGGCTATAAGCAGCCTCTGTCAGGTGTCCGGCCATTAATGCGGTAGCTGGACTTGACTTATCGTATGAAATCTGCATCTGTCAAGCTTGTTTATGACGCGAAGAGGATCACCTTTAAAGTAAGCCAATGGGTTAAGATTGGATTGGTTATTGCTTAAGGAACCTTTTTACCGAGTCCAGTTCCCAATTTCTATTTGTTTTTAAAATATATCGGCATTATAGTTTTCTAGGGTAAAATTAAGAATAAGGCTTTTTTCTTAACAAAGCCGTTTAATCTCTTCCATAACTTTACCGAGATTGTTCTGAATATCTACTGCCCGGAATCTTCTGATCTTCCAGCCTTCAAGCTTTAAATGGGTGTTTCTTAAGCTATCAGACTCAATTTTTTGAGAATGGGCTTTATCGCCATCTATTTCAATATCATATTTGTTTTTGTTTACAAATAATGCAAAGTCAAGCCGGTATAACTTATTGCCTTTTACCTTTGTTTCATACTGATAATGGAATTTAATTTTGTCCTTTTCTAATCTTTTGTATAATCTATGTTCAATCTTAGATTCGAAATTAACCTCTTTTTGTTCTCGCGGAATGCAATAATCTGCCAATTTTTTGAGAATGCCCCCTGCCTCTTGGCATCTTTCTTTATCGCCTACAATTATCAAAATACTCCTTGCCCTTGTGATAGCAACATTTAGCAATTGTTTTGTCGCATGCACCCAATTAAGCGTTTTCTGTTCTGTATTTTGTGATATTGCGGGCGAGAATATTATTATGTCTTTTTCATCCCCCTGAAACCTATGAGCTGTCCCCACTTTAATGTCCATCTCTTCTAATTCTTTAGTCTTATTGATTCTATTTGTAATTAGTTCCATTTGATTCTTAAATAAAGTTACAACTCCGAGGGAGACTTTTTTAAAATCTGATTTGTGATGGTTCCTAATTTTTTTGATTATACTGATTATCTTTTCTGCTTCTTCATTATTATGGAGACTTTTTGTATTGCCCTTCACATCTACCCATTTAATTCCCATTGGGTAGGCTCCCTTAGAAATTAATTTGTTTTCGTCAGTCATAATATCTAATCTTTTGTCATAAAAATATTCATTAGAAAAATTAATGATGTCCTTGTGGGAACGATAATGCTGATTCAACAATGTTGGGTGCTTATTTTTATTTTGGATTGTTAGTTTAGAGATGTCATAAAGCGAGTTTTTGCTGTATGCATAATCCAAATATAACTTAGATATCTTATTATCTGAAGCAATTTTGTTATCTTCGCTATCTTTAAGCGATGAAATATGCTTTAGTTGCTGGGTGTCCCCAATAACCACTACTTTTTTTGCCCTATAGAATAAAGGAAAGGCAGATGCAATATCACATTGCGAAGCTTCATCAATAACTAATAAGTCAAATAAATTCTCTTTAAGGGGCAGGCTATTTTTTGCCGACAAATTAGTTACAATCCAAACAGGGAGGAAAGGTAATACTTTCTCGATTTCACGTTGTTGTTCTTTTACTAGTTGATACCATAGGGTAGGATCCTGAATATATGGTTCTAATTTCTCTGTCGCATCGATATATCTTGAGACATGATTTTCATCAGATGGGGATGTGTTCTTTAGTTTTTCAAACCAGTAATCTTCAAATATGTTTTTTGATATTTTTTGTCTTTCTTCTTGAAATTTAGCGATTTTTGAATATAACATGGAAAAGTGGGGCTCATCAAATAGCAGGTTTTTTATAGTGTGTATCTCCTTATCATGGGTGGTTATATCCTCCATAACTAATAGCCAACTTAAGAATTGCTTAAGGAAATTATCATCACTTTTATCCTTCGAGCCTATAAACTTTTTAGTTGGAGTTGATAATTGAGTGTAGTATTTGTTAAAAATACCTTTTTTTGTTTCAATTAATTTTGATACATCTTTATTAAGCTTTTCTATCTCTTTGTTAATTTTGGATAATCTTTTAAAATTTAAGATTAATTCTAAATTTGCTTTGATGCTTTTAGAATTAAATTCTATCTGCTTATTAAAGTAAGCCTGAACATCTCGATCTAATGCCTCATAATGCTTCTTAAATAAGCTATATACTTCATTTAAAAAATATTTCGGGAAAACTTTTTTGATTACTTTTTTTATAAAGTTGTCCTTGATACATAATAACTCAATATCCTTGATAAGCTCTAACTCATTGGTGTTGTCGTATTCATGTTCTTCAAATAAGGGGAATAGTTGTGAGGGTATACCTATTTTTGCAGTAAAATTATTCAGCTTGGCTTTTTCCTCCTTTATCTTTTCATTGAGTGTCTTGATGTTTAAAATGAGAATGTCTATTGAGCTTATATCCTTTTTAACACTGAATTTATTCAGGGAGAGATATTGTTTATTTTGAATATCCTGTTTTAATTCTTTTGGTAACAAATCGCTTAAAGTCTCTATCATTTCATAATGTTTGTCAATTTTAGCATTTAATTCAGATAAACAACCTATTTTGGATTTTAGTTTGTGGATTTCCTCATTTAAATGAAATATGCTCTGCTTATTTTTTTCAAAGGAAGATGATACTTTTATGCTCTCTTTATGTTGGAAGAGATTGCTAATCTGTAATTTAGCCTTTTTTCTATAATTACCTGAGCCCATCCTTATTACTAGGTCTTTAGATAAAACTCCTTTAAGCTTATCATTTACCACGTTTACTGCCTGGTTATTCTTGCTTGCAAAGAGCACTGTTTTGTCATTCCAGACAGCATTAGCAATGATATTAAGGACTACCTGTGATTTTCCTGTTCCCGGAGGCCCGGTAATAACGCTAATATCATTTGAAAAAGCTTCTTTTACGCCTTCTTCTTGTGATTCATTCAGGTTAAAAGCCTCAAGCAGTTCCTTTGGTTTTTCTTTATCATTAAGTTTTTCTTTGCCAAACAAAAACCCCAGCGAAGTTGTTTCTATTTCGTGCTTAGACTTTTTTTTGAGTTCACGCAATTCATCAATCAAGCCCTTGGTAAATCCCATCTTTCCACCAAAATATAAAATTGCCTTGTTTATCAATTGGGGAGAATTTGTTACTATCATCGGCTTTTGTTCAAGCTCCGGAGATATGGTTTTCTCATCAAGATTAAGCTCTTTTGCTATTATGCTGAGTTTAATGGAAAAATCTTCTTCCTCAGCGATTTTTGCGCGTATGTTGTTTATCTCTTCTATGCCATAACCCTCATGTTTACTTAAGATATAATGGTTAAACTCAGGGTTGGGCTCCATTTTAGTGAAAATAAGCGCACCTTCTTTTTCGTCAACACGTATTTCAACATAGAAGACGGGGCTAACTTTCCCATTAGAATCCATGAAAAGCGGATAACCATAAGAAATAGGCACATCCTTATAATTAAGCTTATAATCCTTGAAAATCCCTTCAGTTTCAGGAGTTTTCTTGATTTCAACCTGTTCTTTTTTTTGTAGGAGAAATAGCTCTTTTTTGAATATATGTGAGTAAAACCTTTTATTATTTTCCTTATAATCAAAATTAAGCATTAATTTCTCTTCTTTTTCTAAACAAGAGATATAATAGTCTAATAATGAGTGAAATTCCGTAATTGAATCTATATGGTTAACCATGGCTATGAGAAAATAGAGCCCTCTATTTAATGCTTTCTAATTCAATCCGCCCTTAAACTCAGAAGCCAATCCCTAGACTTTTAGCTTCCGAAAAGCTTAAATATATGCAATCCTATAAATAGGAATGAATAATCCTAAAAACAGGAGGAAATATGCTTAAAAAAGAACATGAAATACTTTATGTATTTGCTAAAAAGCCGTGGAAAAAGCTTGCATTCAGGGAGATAAAAATCCTTTCAAAAAAGAAGTCTGAAAGCTATGTATTCGGCTGCCTTAAGAAAATGGTTAAGCAGCAATTACTGAATGTTGAAAAGGCAGGCAATGTGTCGCTCTACTCGCTTAATCTTAAATCCTTAAAAGCGCAGTGTTTTGCAGGGTTTGCTGCAGAATTTGCGGCATGGAACAAGAAGCAGCTGCCTTATGAAACAATATCAGCCATTACAACAAAAATCCCGACTGCTTTTTATTCATTAATTATAACCGGAAGCTATGCAAGCGGAAAACAAAGAAAAGATTCAGACATAGACATGGTTATAATTTGTGATGAATCCATGGATACAAAGCAAATCTACGCAGAGCTCAGGCACAGTTGCGAAATGAGCATACCGCCGATACATTTATATGTGTTCAAAAAATCTGAATTTAAGCTCATGCTTGCTGACAGGAAGGCTAATTACGGGAAGGAAACTGCGAACAACTGCCTTCTGCTTGCAGGCGGAAGAGAATATTATTCAATCATAAATGAGGCGGTGCAAAATGGATTCAATGGATGAGATTTATATCGAAAGGGCAAATAATGAGCTTCTGGCTGCGTATTCGCTTAAAAAGCTGAGCGAGGAGCCTGATGCCAAAAAGATATTTAATATCCCTCTTGATACAACTTTTTTCAGTTCAGTCATATCGCATTCTTATTATGCAATATTTTATGCTGCAAAATCCATATTGCTGACAAAAGGCATAAAAACAGTATCGCCTGAAATCCATAGGAAAACCTTGGAAGCTTTCAAGAAATACCTGGTTGAAACCGGCATATTGGATGTCAAGCTTCTGGAAATATATAAATCAATAGTAATAAGGGCGGATGCGCTTTTTGAGATTTTTAAAGCAGAAAAAAAGAAAAGAGGGGATTTTACATATACTACCATTCCGCAGGCAAATAAGGGGTTTGCAGAAGATTCCCTAAAGAACGCACAGATATTTGTATCAAACATAGAAAAGACCCTAAGAAAAAAGTAACATGGGGTTTGGGGTATCCCCAACCGCCCTTTTTAATTCAATCCGCCCTTAAACTCAGAAGTCAATCCATACAGCTTAGGCCTTCTATTGTTAACAATATATGTGACTTGTTTCTCTGCAAGGCTGCTTAACTGCTTTCCAATGCTGCCTTCTGTTGTGTTTAGAATCTCAGCCAATTGCTTTGCAGTCCTGTTGCCCTCTAATAACAGAAGAACCATTCTTTTCTGCATTGGGCTGAAACCTGATAATTTCTTGTCGTCTATCGGCATAAGGTTGTCAGGCAGCTTGATATCATCAGGCCTTTGCAAGTCTAATAACTGGTTTGCTTTTTTTCTTGCCAAAACAGATTTTGCAGAATCAATTGTTATTTTTCCAGGCTCCAAATTAATGCACAACTGCTCGCAGTTCTCTAAAATCTTTCTTGGATTGTTTCTTGCGTCATTCACTATTAATGAAACCACATTTTCAGGAAAAGGGTTTTTGCCTAAAGTCCTCATTTCTATTAATTGGCTTGCCTCTTCCTCGCCCATGCCTGCCAATCTTATAATCCTCCCGCCAACCCTGTTTGTAAAGCTGTCAGGATAGTCCATCCTGTTTCCAATCTGGGCAATTGCAACGCTTCTTAGCACATTTCCGTCCCACAATGCTTTCATGTCCTTGACAAAAGGCTCGTCACAATGGTGGGCTTCGTCAAGCATTAAAATTTTCTTTCTGATAAAGGGCTTTCCAACGTGCTTCTTCAGGTTGAATTCCTCGCTCATGCTTTCAGCATTCAGGTAAATGCCTTTTTGCAGCAGCCCCATCTGTCGTTTAAGCCATCTTAATAATGATGTTTTCCCGGCGCCAGGCTCGCCAACAACAATGCACATGTCGCCTGCAGAAACATAATTAAACAAAAGCTCTCTCTCTTTCTCAAAACCAACTAATTCAGTGCTCCATTTGACTGAGAAGGGATTATTCTTCCAGCCGTACTTCTTATACCACATATATACCTCTCTTTAATGCCTCTATCAATGGATATATGGTTAGGATTAATAAATATATCGCTGATTTGGCTGGTGGGAAGTGGGGGGCAGGCTGTGGCGAAAAATGGATAAAAATCGAAAAAAGGCGGCTTGTATTGGCTGTTTGTTATGGATTCGTGTATAAATGCATTCATTTTGGGTTTATCGCCTAACAGTCGTTAGGCAAAGTTCAGGCGGCTCGTAAGACTATAACAAAGAAAAGAACAAAACGGCGGGCGGCTTACAAAGTTGAGGGATAATCCGCTAGAAGTTTACAAAGAACCCTCGAGATTTGAGTTGGACCATAGTATGATACTAGTGCACCCGTTGTATATCTTACACATACTGTAGAAGGACCTGAAATAGAAATAGCATTCCACTTTACCCCAAGCTGGTTAATAAGATCCACTAATCTATCTTTAAAAGGATCATCTTCATTCACACAAAAAGTAAGTTTTTCTATCGGCATTTTTCCCATATTATTTACCTCCAAAATATATTTTCTACAGCAATAATCTACTGCATCCTTATAAGCCTTACGGAGAACGCCGCCCGCCAACGACGAATATGCCGCCTGTAACTCACCAGATGTCGCTCGCCTTCGGCTCGCAAGAACACTCTAAAAAGGAAAAGATGGGCCCCACGGGATTTGAACCCGCGACCACTGGTTGTCTTAAGCTTATGTACCAGTGCTAGCCATATAAGACCAGTGCTCTAATTGCCCGAATTTTTAATTCTCCAGGCTGAGCTAAGGGCCCATCTTCTACAAATGGAATTAGGCATGTATTTAAATGTTTCGAGCATAGCGAAGAGACATTATGAACCTCAGTGAATAAATGTTTCGAGCGAAATGCTATTTTATATCACACATAAATTTATATATTCAGGCTAACTCTAATACAAACATGATTTGCAAGAGGTGTAATTATAACCCTGATAAGGGGGATTTGTTCTGCAGGAAATGCGGTGAGGAGCTGCCAACAGATGAGACTTTCCAGTGCGAGTGCGGCGCAGAAGTATGCAATGATGACAGGTACTGCCACAAGTGCGGCGCAATGTTCTCATCAGGAACATGCAGCAGCTGCAATGCTGATTTGGCTCCAAATGCCAAATACTGCAGTGAATGCGGGACAAAGGCTGATGAGTCGGAAACAAGCGAAGAGCCTGCAACCTATGAAACGCCTGCTTTTATGAGCGAGCCTTCTTACAGCGAGCCAGAAACATCTTCTAATGAATCTTCTGAAGTGCCAAAGATAGAAGTGTATGATGAGTACGGCAATGTAAGGCCAATTGATGAAAAAGAAGAAGAGCCTAAAAAGCCAAAGTACAGGATGTCTGGCGACGGCTATTACGAGCCTTAGGCAACAAGGTAATTATGATTAGCTTTCTTAATCTTAACAAGAACTCTCTGCCCTAATTCAAACTTTCCCTTAACCGCAACAGGCACGTAAGAACCCGTTCTCCCCAAATAAGAATTATCCTTTCCTTTTTCATCAATCAATACAAGCACCTCTCTTCCAACTGCCTTTTTCTTTTCTTCCAAAGAAAGCTTTTGAAACACTTCCAGCATTGCATCGCACCTTTCCCTTAAAACCTCGCTCCGCAACTGCTTCATCAGCCCTGCTTTTGTCTCAGGCATTGCCCAGTACCTGTTTAAATTCAGCACAGAAGGCTTTACCTGCTTAATAATTGCTATTGACTGCCTGAAATCCTTCCCTGTTTCATAAGGAAACCCAACAATAATGTCTGTTGAGATTGTAATGTCAGGCAATTCTTTTCGTATGCCCTCAACAATTGAAACAAACTCATTAGCAGTATACTTCCTGTTCATGTCCTTAAGAACATTATTACTTCCGGCTTGTATTGGAATATGCAAAAATCTGAACATCTTCTCATTTTTAAAACAAGAAACAAGCTCTTTCAAATACTTCTTAACAAACTGCGGATTAGCCATTCCAAGCCTTACTTTGAAATTGCCATCAATACCACAAACTGCTTTTAACAATGAAGGCAAATCACTTCCAATATCCATGCCATAGCATCCAGTGTCCTGCGCAGTAAGCCATATCTCTTTACAACCTTCCTTAACACATTCTTCAACTTCAGAAACAATATCATCAACAGCATAAGACAATAAATCACCTTTAATCGCCTTTACAGAGCAATAAGAGCATGCGCCTAAACATCCAGTGCTTATAGGCACAATCCCAATTGCCTTATTCTTCCTTATCCTGGGCATGCGCGGCTTTTTAACTGCTTTCTTCTCAATAACCTCAATCCTTTCACCATTCAGCAGCTTTTCAACAGCAGAACAAACCAATGCAATGTTGTGCGTGCTTACAATTGATGCAGACGGAAGCTCTTTTCTTATCTTTTCAATCATGTAAGAAGGAATGCAGCCTGCAAGAATCACTCGTTCTTTTGCTTTTTTTGCAGCATTCATTCCCTTGTTAAAGCTAGGGCCTTTCACATTGCACACGCTAATTATTGCAATATCCTCATTAGAATCAACAATCTCATGCCCTGCTTCTTTCAACAAGCCTGCCATTATCTCTGACTCAGCCAGGTTATTGCTGCATCCGAATGCAATCAACTTAATTCTCATCTTATTCACCAATCAAAGGCCGCAGCACTGGTATTGAATATTCTCTTTTCTTCAGTGTTTCAAGGGTGTCAGAAACAACAACCGCCTCTGCATCTTTTGGCATTTTATCAAGAACCTGCATCCTGAAGCCATAAGCATATTTTTCAATCTCCTTTAAATCAACATCTGCCTTTTTCACAAAAACAACCTCGCATCCCCTTTTCATCATAAGCAAGGCAGCCCTTACTGCATTCTTGTCTTCAACCAAAACAGCAACTTTCCCGCTGACTCCTATGGGAAGCCCGCCTGGGCCTTTTAGTGTCTTATTAAAAACATATGCTTTTCCATTAAACAATTCAATGCCTATTTCCACATCAGGATTCTTCAGGTCAACCTTTGCATTTGTCTTTTCCGCTATAAAAGCCCCAATCTCTGTGTTCATTTCAATGGATGTTCCAAGCAGCTTTTCAAGCCTGTGCGCGGCAACCTTAAAGCTGCCTTCTGAGTAATGCTTTAACGCCTCCTGCTTAATCTTTTCAATGTCAGCTTCCATTTCAACAGCAGGGCTTATTGAAACAATGCCAAACACATATGCAAGGCATTCGCAATTATCATTGCTGTAAACAATAATCCTTCCTCTTAGTCTTTTTATCTCGCCAAAAGCAATATTGTTCATCTTAAGGCAGGTTTTTATGTTTTTCACAAGCTGCTTTTCAAAATCATTCCTGTTCGCGCCTTTCAGCGCTATTTCCCCGTATCTTACAATTATGGTATTATGCATTGTCGTTTCACTATGCTCCCAGAGCATATAACCTGAGAAAAAAGCATCCTTTAAAAAGCTTTAGTGAAGAGCAAGCTCCATCATTTTCACGAGAAGCTGGCTGTGGTCCATCCCTCTTACTGCAGCTGCCTTGACAAAATCAGATTCTCCTGCAATATAGCAGTTTGGATTGACATCAATCACATAAACATTATTATTCTCATCAACCCTTACATCCGCTGTTGCATATCCCCTGCAGCCAAGGGCCTTGAATGCTCCGGTTGCGGCATTCTCAATTTTTTTCTTAAGCTCCTCATCAACCTTGGCAGCGACAAATGAATCAGTGTTCTTGTAGAGATTGCTGTTCTTGCTCCACTTTGCCTTGTATGAAAGCATCTTTGGCTTGCCTTCTTTAAGGTTTTCAGGAAAGTCAATCTCAAGCATTGGAAGCGCTTCAGGCTCACTGTTGCCAAGCATTGGAATGCAGAATTCCCTTGAAGGAATAAATCTTTCGACAAGCGCCTTGCATTTATTTTCTTCCATTACCTGCTTTATCATCTTTCTCATATCTTCCTCATTAAAGACAACATTGTCAACTTCAATGCCTTCGCTTGCGTGCCCGTATTCCGGCTTTACAATTACAGGGGTTTCAAGGCTCATCTTTAATTCCTCTTCTCCTGTCTCAAAAACCTGAAACTCAGGCGTAGGAATATTATTTTTTAATAAAAGATTCTTTATGTTTAGCTTGCTCAGGCTTGTCAGTATTGTTTCTGCAGTGTTTCCTGTGCACGGAACATTTGCTTTTTTTGCCATCTCTGGTATAATCACTTCATCTCTCATGTCATCAAAGCCGTCGCAGAGATTGAATACCAAATCATAATCAGAAACATTAATATCTTTGCCTTTATCATAAATCATTGCGGTTATCTCGTGCCCGCTTTTCTTCATCTCACTGATAATGCCTTTGTCAACAGGCCAGAACTGTTCGTCAGTGTCTGACTTTGAGCAGCATAACGTTAATACTTTCATTTTGCCTCTGAAATCATATTTTGTTTTCTTAATTTAATTTTTCTTTTGTGCGGTTTTGAACCCCGTCGTCAAATTTTATGAAATAATTTCACTTTATTTCTGTGTTTTATTAGCATTTTGTAATATTTAAACGTTTCTTTTTTTCGGAATCCCTGAAAAAATTTTGCAAAACCTGAAATTTTTTTGTTTTGAAAGAAAAAAATTTATCAAAGCTGAAATTATTGTACCCATTTATGCCTTGTTCCCATTATTTGGTTTGAAGAATTTGAAAGCAAGAGCAATCGTCTTCCTGAAACTGCATTCTCTTGCTTATCGCAGCCCTGTATGCGGATGAATCAGGAAACTCTTCGCTCGAAACTCCGTTGATTATTTGCCTGGCGTGTATCCTTGCAGCATCAAGGCATATCTCTTCAATGTCCCTTCCTGACATTTCCTTTGACATCTTTGCAAGCCAATCTGATTCTTCACCGCCAATGTGCCCCGCATAATGCCTGAATATTTGCGCCCTCTCTGCTTCTCTGGGCAGCCGGAAATCTATTATGTTATTGCCAAACCTGCTTATCAGCGCATTGTCCAGGTCATCCCGCTTGTTTGTCGCGCCTATTATCATGGTATTATCTTTTGATGAAAACCCTTGTATGTGCCTCAGCAATACTGAAAGGAGCCGCCTTGTTGCCTCGTGCATGTTCTTGTCCCTTGCTGTTGCAAGCGAATCTATCTCGTCAAGGAATATCATGCATCTTTCAAATTCAGAAGACCATTTGAATATTGAGCTCAATATCTGTTCAGATTCGCCGTACCAATAGCTCATCATTGACTCTATAGGGATATATACAAGGTTTGTTGCTGTTTCGTATGCAATTACCTTTGCCATCGTTGTCTTGCCTGTTCCCGGCGGCCCTGAGAACAGCACTGCTTTTGGCAAAAGATTCCTAAGCCCTGTCCTTTCCTCAAGCCCTTTGTAAACATCAGGGTGCTTGAACGGAAGAATCACTGCATCCTCGACAAGCTGCTTTACATCCTCATATCCTGCAATGGAATCAAAAGTGTATTTTTCATCCGGCTTGTAAAGAACTGCGCCAAGCTTGCCAAGAGCTTTTTCAGGAGTCATCTTCTTAGGCATTTTTTCCGGCAGCGCCATCTTTGCTATTATTTTCAGCATTGCCTGCAGTTCGATATCATTGAAATCCCTTATCCTTGAAAATACAACTGTGTCATTTAATTCCTCGCGAAACCTGCTTTCAGGCCTTAATGTGACTGAAAAATACTTGTTTTTCTGCTCTTCTGCATCTTTTCCATAGGCGTGCTTATTGCCTACTGAAACGCTATAGCCAAATCCGCAGTCGATTGCCAAATCTCGCCTGTAAACGCTGCTCATTATGTCTGCAATGTCTGTAAGAAACCCCCTGCCTGCTGCAGTCAAAAATATGACTTCTATATCGCCTTCCTCATATTTAAATTCCGGCATTGAAACAGGCAGTGTTTCCGCTTTTGTTGCCTTGGTTATCTCTTCAAGGCAGTTGTTTACAGCCTGCTTGACTTTTTCGAATTCCATTTTTATCCCATGGTATATCCCTTTGTCAGAAATAGCTGATATATAAAGTTTATTGTTGTGCTGCACACTACCCCCCTTATTCCAAAGCAAGTGCACGAAATAATAGGGCAAGAGCCATTTTTTATGGTAAACAGCAAACTTTTTATACGTTCCAATACATTATCTCTATGAAAAAGATGGTGCTTTTGAGTGAAAATGCAAGGCTTGTGCTTGAAACAAGGTATCTTAAAAAGAACAGCAAGGGGAAAGTAATTGAAAGCCCTGAGCAGATGTTTAAAAGAGTTGCAAAAGCTGTTTCATTGCCTGATAAAAAATACAGGCAGAATCCAAAAACAGCGGAAAAAGAGTTCTATGATATAATGTCAGAGCTGAAATTCCTTCCTAACTCGCCAACGCTGATGAATGCAGGCACTGAAAAGCAGATGCTTTCAGCTTGCTTTGTGCTGCCGATAGAAGATTCGCTGGAATCTATCTTTACTACATTAAAGAGCATGGCATTAATTGAGCAGGTTGGCGGCGGAGTTGGGTTTAATTTTTCTGCATTAAGAAGCAAAGGCTCAATGGTCGGCTCAACCCATGGAGTGGCCTCTGGGCCTGTCAGCTTTATGCGCATTTATGACGAGGCGACTGACGTTATAAAGCAGGGCTCGAGAAGAAGGGGCGCTATGATGGGGATACTTAATGCGAATCATCCTGACATTGAAGAGTTTATTACAGCAAAGCAAAAAGGCGATATCTTGAATAATTTTAATTTATCAGTAGCGGTAACAGATTCTTTCATGAAAAAATCAAATAATTCAAAGCTTTTCAGGCAAATAGCAGAAAATGCATGGGGTTCTGGAGACCCTGGATTGGTTTTCATTGATGAGATTAACAGGAAGCATCCGCTTAAGGAGAAAGTGGAATCTTTGAATCCCTGTGGAGAGGTTGCGTTATTACCTTACGAATCCTGCAATCTCGGCTCAATAAACCTTTCAAAGTTTGTAAAAAATAACAAGGTTGATTTTGAGGAATTGAAAAAGACAATACACACTGCAGTGCATTTCCTTGACAATGTGATTGACGCAAACAAGTTTCCATTGAAAGAGACAGAAATAATAACAAAAGCAAACAGGAAGATTGGGCTTGGAGTGATGGGCTTTGCAGAGATGCTTATACAGCTGAACAGTGCTTATGACTCTGACGAGGCTGTCGCATTTGCAGGAAAGCTCATGAAGTTCATAAGAAAAGAGGCAGAGGATGCGTCTTTTGGGCTTGCAAAGAAAAGGGGCGCTTTCCCAAATTTCAAAAAAAGCAAATTAAAAAGGAAATTAAGGAATGCAACAGTCACTTCAATCGCGCCGACAGGCGCAATATCAATCATTGCAGGCACTTCATCAGGCATAGAGCCTTTGTTTGCAGTATCTTTTGTCAGGGAAGTGCTTGACAATAAAAAACTGCCTGAGACAAACCCGCTTTTTGAAAAGATTGCAAAAGGGCGCGGGTTTTACAGCAGAGGATTAATGGAAGAAATCAATAAATGGGGAAGCGTGCAGAAGCTTAATATTCCTGCTGACGTTAAAAGATTGTTTGTCACAGCGCATGAGATAAAGCCTCAATGGCATGTCAAGATACAGGCGGCTTTTCAAAACCATGTTGGCAATGCAGTCTCAAAAACAGTAAATCTTCCTAGCAATGCATCAATAGAAGATGTAATGGCTGTTTATTTATTAGCATGGAAAATGAAATGCAAGGGAATAACTGTTTACAGGTACGGAAGCAGGAAAGAGCAGGTATTGTATGCAGGAAACAATGAAATAAAGGTGCACCATGAGTTTGCAGGCGGGTGCCTGAAAGGGGAGTGCAGTTTTTAGGAGCAAGCTGCAGACAGCTTGAGCATCAGGGGAGCATGCGCTTTGCTTAGCTCCTAAAAGCAGACGGAAAAAAGGAGAGAACAAAAATGAAAGGGAATATCTTTTTGATTACAGGAAACGGAGCTGGAAAAACAACGGCTGCATTAGGCGCTGCTTTAAGGGCATGCGGGCACAAGCAAAGCGTTCTCATGGTGCAGTTCATGAAAGGTCGTAAGGATATTGGAGAATTTAAAATACAAAAGCAATTGAAGACATTTAAGGTTTACCAGTTTGGGAGAAAGCAGTTTGTTGATTTAAAGCATCCTGAGCTTGAGGATATGAAAAAAGCGCAGGAAGGGCTTGAGTTTGTAAGGAAGATTAAGAAATATCCAGAAGTTTTAATTCTTGATGAGGTAAATCTTGCAATATCAACAGGAATGTTAAAAGCAGAGGAAGTGATTGCTGTATTAAAGAAAATCCCTGCAAGGTGTTCTGTTTTCATCACAGGCAGGTATGCATCTCCAAAGTTAATGGAATATGCTGATTACGTGAATGAAATACTTCTTTTGAAAGCGCCTAAAGAGATAAAGACAAGGAAAGGAATTGAGTTTTAGAAATAGAATTTAAAAAAAGAAAAAAAGAAAGAAGTTTATTTCCTTCTTCCGGGCTTTGCCATCTTGGCTCTTGAAGCATTCATCTGCTTGTCAACATAGTACAACCAGCCTGATTCTCTCTGAAGGCCGCACTTGTGGCAGACTTCCTGCTTTGGCTTGGCTTTCTTCTTGCCGCCGCCTCTTGCCATTTTAGCTTTTGCAAGGTTTCCCTTCTTATCGACGAAGTAAAGGAATCCTTTTTCTCTCTTCATTCCCGGATGTTTACATAAAACTTGTCCCATTTTATTTACCTCCATTTATACCCTCACAATCTTTGTTGTAAGGATACTGATATTGTGTGATAGGGGGTATATAAACTTTTCCGAGGTAGCGACGAGGGGGGGAGATGGCTGTTTCTTAGCAAAGCTTATAAAGGGGTTCTTGTTTCCAAGCCGGATGGAAGACGTGCTTGAAACAATGGCTGAAATGGAAGTTGAGCTGAGGCCTTTTGAAAGCTTAGTTCTGACTGTTGAAAGAGGCGGCGAATCTGCTTATACAAGGCCACTGCCAAAGTATGAGCTGCCAAAGGTTAAGGAAAAGCCTGAGCCTGAATGTGTTCTTGAGGATGATTTTAGAGGCTTTCCCAAGCTTTAACCACTTGCCACTTGACAAACCCACGCGTACGCCTTTTATAGTATTCTGATATTTATCTTATTAAAGGTTAAGGGGGGCGGCTGCGGAACTCCCTCGAAAAAAGAGGTGCGGCCTGCCCTTACTCCTTCTTCTTTATGGTAAAAGAAGGAACGCAACATCGTGAAGTGACAAAGGGGTGATTGGCATTATCAGAAGCTCATTTATAATGCTTGACAAGGTTGGATTGAAAAAAGAAAATTCAATCTGGAAGCAGGGCATTGAAACATGGAATGATTTTCTCGCAACTGAAGTAAAAGGAATCTCAAAAACAAGAAAGCCTGAATATGACAGGATTATACGGCTTGCAAAGCTTAACCTTGATTATGAGAATACATTGCATTTCAGGGAAACACTGCCGTCTTCTGAGATGTGGAGGATTTATCCGGAGTTCAAAGACAAAACAGCTTATTTAGATATTGAGACTTCTGGCTATTATATAACAGTTGTCGGCATATACAATGGATATGAAGTAAAGCATTTTGTAAAAGGGTTTAACTTAAACAAGGAAGCATTGCTTCGGGAATTATACAAATACAAGGTTCTGGTTACATTCAACGGCTCTTCATTTGACATTCCTATGCTTGAGCGCTTTCTAAGGCATAAGATAAGAATAGCGCATATTGACTTAAGGCATGTGTGCGCAAGAATCGGATTAAAAGGCGGCTTGAAAAGCATTGAAAAACAGCTTTGCATTAAGCGAATGAAAGAGGTTGATGGAATGACTGGCGAGCAGGGCGTATACTGCTGGGAAATCTTTCAGCACACCGGCAAAAAGGAATACCTTGACTTATTGCTAAAATACAATGCAGAGGATGTTCTTAACTTAAAGCCGTTGGCTGAATATGCTGTGAAAGAGCTTTGGAAAAAGACAAGGGGCGCAATTATTAAATAGTCTGGTGCTATTGCAATTTGCATGGCAGAGCAAATAAGAAAGCTTCTTGAGGATATTGCTGAGAATCTTGCGCCGTCATATGGCGGAAAGCTTTATGTGGGAGAATACAAGCCGCTTTATCCGGGGTTTCTTCCGTTAGACGAGCCGTTCCTGTACATTGCAGAGGAAAGAGAAGTTGTAAAGCACTGGGAAACAAGGAGATTTCTTGGCTTGATGAAAAAAAAGATGCGCAAGAAAGAAACAAAGCTGAAAATAATTGCTGCTTTTTACACATTTGAAAAAGAAGGAGGGAATAAGCTTGGCATTGTGCTTGCTGATCATAAATCCGAGGGTATTTTTCGCGCGTATTTAATAAGAAACGCTGAGCAATATAATATTGGCCGGGTAAGCTTTCATTTGATGCACTAGAATTCAACAGGTTTATAGATTACTTCATCAGCCATGTACGCATTAAAAGGCTCTTTTGCAGCAACTTCTTTCATAAGTGAAATATGCTCCTGCCTTGTAAAAACCCTTCTTCCTGTCTTTGTTTCATAATTAATATCAAGAGTTGCGTCAATTATCAGGCCTTCGCACCCTGCAACAAAATGGCTTTGCTTTGGAAGATGGAGAAGCTCTGCCTCAAGCCTGTACTCTCCTAATTTTTTTACTATTTCAATGCTTGTTCCCTTGCATTGGCCAAATTCTGGCTTTGCAGAGCACGCAGTGTGCAGTATTGCAAAAATCCTTACAAATCTCTCCCAATCCATAGCATATATAATGCAGGAATAAAGCTATAAGTGTTTCGACTGATAATGTGCAAAGCTTAAAAAGGCAAAATACAATTAATATACTGAAAAAGATGGCTGATAGTGAATTTTTGAAGCATTATGGAATACAGCTGCCGATTGCAAAAGAAGCAAAGACAAAGCAGGAAGCATTGGATGCTGCCAAATCAATCGGCTATCCTGTTGTTCTAAAAATAGTTTCTAAAACAATCCTGCATAAGAGCGATGTCAAAGGTGTGAAATTAGATATAAAAAACGAATACCAATTAAGAGAAGCGTATGAAGGCATGGAAAAAAGATTAAAGAAAGACATTGACGGCTTTATTGTGCAAAAGATGTATGAAGGGCATTATGTGCTTGTTGGCATGAAACGCGATTCCCAGTTCGGGCCTGTGATTGCTTTTGGGTTAGGAGGCATATTTGTTGAAATCATGAAGGATGTTTCTTTCAGGATAGCTCCTGTAACTGAGAAGGATGCAAATGAGATGATGAAAGAGATAAAAGCGTATCCTGTTTTGGAAGGCGCAAGAGGGGGGATAAAGGCAAATGCTGCTCTTCTTGTGAAAGCTATTCTTGCGGTGTCAAAGCTTTCAATGGAGAATTTAGATATAAAGGAGATTGACTTGAATCCGATTGTTGTGAATGAAAAAGAGGCTGTTGCTGTTGACGTTAGAATAATAAGGGGGAAAGATGAAAGACCTTAATCTGCTTTTCAATCCTAAGAGCATTGCAGTAATCGGCGCTTCGCGCGATGAGAAGTCAGTGGGGCATGGCATATTAGTAAATCTTTTGAAAGGCGGGATGTTTGCAACAAGGCATAATGAGCCTTTCAAGGGAAATGTTTATCCAATCAATCCAAATGCAGATGTGATACTCGGCTTGAAATGCCACAAGTCAATAATAGAGATAAAAGACAAGATTGACATGGCTGTTATTGCTGTGAAAGCCCAGCTTGTGCCTTCTGTGTTAAAGGAATGCGCAAGAAAGCAGGTAAAGGCAGTAATTGTCATTTCGTCAGGGTTTGCAGAGTTTTCAGATGAAGGAAAACAATTGCAGAAAGAAATCACGGATATTGCAAAAAAAGAAGGGATTATTTTATTAGGCCCGAATTGCTTGGGCTTGGTGAATACTTATGCTTCACTGAATGCCTCTTTTGCGCCTGCAATGCCTCCAAAAGGAGAGATTGGATTTATCAGCCAGTCAGGCGCATTGGCAGACAGCATTATTGATTGGGCTCTTTGGAAGAATTACGGCTTCAGCAAATTAGTCAGCTATGGTAATGCAGCTGGCATTGGCATTACCCAGCTTGTTGAGCATATGAGCAATGATAAAGAGACAAAGGCAATTGCATTGTATGCAGAGAGCATACCTGACGGAAGAAAGTTCATGGCTGCTGCCAAAAAATCCAAAAAGCCTATTGTTGTCTTGAAAGCAGGAAGAGCGGAAAAAGGCATGAATGCTGCAAAATCCCATACTGGGAATTTAGCAGGCTCTTATGATGTTTACAAGGCTGCTTTCAGGCAATCCAATGTGCACATAACTGATAATGTTGATGAATTGTTTGAGGCTGCGCAGGTAATGGCTTACCAGCCTCGATTAAAAGGAAATTCAATTGCAATTGTCACTAATGGCGGAGGCTGCGGCGTTATAACAGCTGACAGCTGCGCAGAGCACGGCATGAATCTTGCTGTTTTGGATGAAAAGACACTTTCTGCTTTGGACAAGAGCGGGAAGATGCATCCTGCTTATTCAAGAAGCAATCCATTGGACATTGTTGGCGATGCGCTGCCTGACAGGTATGATGCTGCATTGAATGCTGTACTCCAACAAAAGGATGTTCATGGCTTGATTATGATACAGACGCTGCAGACAATGACAGACCCTGTTGAGAATGCAAGGGTTATATTAAACGCCAGGAAGAAGTTTCCTGACAAGCCGATAATCGCTGTTTTCATGGGCGGGAAGTTTACAAGAATGGGTAAGCTGTTCTTGGAGTCAAACAAGGTTCCTGTTTATGCGTACCCTGCAAAAGCAGTATTGGCTATGAAGGCGCTGCTTCACAAGAGATAAGCCAGACCGCCGGGATGCGCTTTTAGTTTTATTTCTATTCCCGGGATTTCTTCATTAATTCTTCTGCAGAGGTTTTCTGCAAGATTTATAACAGGATAGAATCTGTATGCTGTCATGTGCCGCTCATCTAAAAGGGCCTCTTTTTTTTGTAATTCTTCATACTTCTCGCTTGCGAGGATGTTTACCAATTCCTCTGCCCTGTATGGATCTATCCTTACCTGTGAAACAAAGAGTGGTGAAACAACAAAAAAATCTGTCTGGTTATCTTCCCCTTCAAGAGCCAAATCTAGATAAGTCTCAATATCTCCAGAAGAGGGCAATCCTTCTATTACATAAGCTGCTTTTTTTAATATCCTTTTTAATTCTTCAACTGCTTTACCTGGTATATCCCGGGATATTGTCAGTATATTCTTTAACGCAATATCCGCTTCCCTGTCCATAAATGCCTTGGGATGTGTATGAAAATGAGATTTTGCCTTGCCTTTAACATGTTCAGGCGGGGCGTGCATTACAATGCCCTCCATAAGCAATCCATCTTCCCTCAATTCATTTATTCTTTCGCCGGATAAATTATACCACTTTCTATCATCATGCACGTAAAGCCAGCAGGCTTCCTGCTTTTCTTCTTGTGCTGTTCTAACAAGGTCTGCAACGCCTTCATTAAGGCTTTTTGCTATGCATACCGGTTCAAAAGAAACTCCTATATTGCCTATAGATTTATTATATGTTATTGTTGGGGGATTCTGGCTTTCCATCTTCAATCCACATAATCATCATACTCAACGCCGTTATGGTATGCAATCTCTGCGCAGAATGGCCTGCCGTTATTGTATAAGCGGGATGCATATAAATCGTCATTTATATTCCCTAACAGGCCTGCGACCTTCCTGTTATCTGCATTAGGAAGGCTTGCCTTAAGCACATAATTCAGGCCTGCGCCCTGTGCAATCCTTACAACATTGGCAAGCCCCGGGTCACCTGCTGTATCAAGGTTTCCGGCGCCCTCTATTACTTGAAGGCTTAATTCAGGCGGAGTCCGGGCAGTAGTTCTGATTTCAGGAATCTGCTCTAAGAGATCCTCTATCCTGCCATTGTATTGCAAAAATCCGTATGCTTCGCCTGCTTTTGCCATACGATTATGAGTATGTACTGGTATATAAATATTTCTATTTGTAGTTACTTTATAAAGGTTACAGAATAGGCTTAAAAGGCTAAATCCTTGGCTTAAACAGCTAATGGGAAGCCTGCCTCCGGCATGATTAGATTGTTTCTATTATTTTAAAACAATAAATTACAGCGAAGCTCGGCCTTTTTACCTAACTTTCCTTGCTATTGTCTTTGGCTGCATGAATAACCCAACATAATCAGGCCCGCCTGTTTTTGAATCAGTGCCTGAATGGTTAAATCCTCCAAACGGATGCACTCCAACCAATGCGCCTGTGCATTTCCTGTTAAGGTAAAGGTTGCCTGTATGGTATTCTTCAGCAGCTCTTCTCAGCTTTTCCTCATTCTCTGTGAAAACAGCCCCTGTCAATCCATACTCTGTGCTGTTTGCTATTCTTAAAGCATCATCAAAGTCCCTTGCCTTGATTACAGCCAATACAGGGCCAAAGATTTCTTCCTTGGCTATTCTTGCATTCCATGCAACATCCTGTATAATTGTCGGTTTTATGAAATATCCTTTGCTGCAGTCACCGCTGCCTCCAAAAACAATTGTGCCTTCTTTTCTTCCAATCTCAATGTATCTCATTACCTTGTTAAAAGCGTCCTGGTTTATTACAGGACCCATGTGGTTTGCAAAGTTTTCTGCAGGACCTACTTTTAATTTTTCTGCTTCTGCTATCAGCCTGTCAATGAACTCATCATATACTTTTTCATCAACAATTGCCCTTGAACAGGATGAGCACTTTTGCCCCTGTCTTCCGGCAAAAGCCATTATTGTATGAGTTACTGCAAGTTCTAAGTTAGTTTCGCTGTCAACAATGTGCGCATTCTTTCCGCCCATCTCTGCTATTAATCTCTTCATCCAGATTTGCCCTTCCTGCGGCTTTGCAATATTTCCATAAATCTCCAACCCCACTTCTTTTGAGCCTGTAAAGCCAACATATCTTGTCTTTGGGCTGTTGACTAAATGGTTGCCGACTTCAAGGCCGCTCCCAGGCACAAAATTCACTACGCCTTCAGGCAGTCCTGCTTCCATTAATAATTCAACAAGCTTCGCAGCTATTACAGGGGTGTCAGATGCCGGTTTTAAAACAACTGTATTGCCTGCAAGTAATGATGCCATTACTAAGCCTGCTGGTATTGTAAATGGATAGTTCCACGGCGGAATAATTGCGCCAACACCCAATGGAATGTTTTGCACGTACCCTTCTTCATCTGCTTTTGCAGTTACTTTCTGCGGCCTGCATAATCTTTCAGCATGCCTTGAATAAAAATCAAAGAAGTCAACTGTTTCTGCAACCTCTCCATCAGCTTCTGCCCAGGTCTGGCCTGACTCAAAAACACACCACGCATTGAACTCATCCCTTCTTTCTATAAGAAGGTCTTTTGCCTTCATCATAATATCTACTCTTTTTTCTATAGGGGTTCGTTTCCAGCTTTCAAATGCTTCTGTTGCAGCATCCAATGCATCCTCTGCATCGTTTACATCTCCCTTGCCTGCAAGTCCTATTAATTCTTCTTTTTTTGAAGGGTTGTAGGAATATATTGAAGGCCCTGACATTCTTGCCAGCCCACCTATTAACATTGGATATATTTTCCCAAACTCGCCTCTTACTTTTTCCAATGCCTTAAGCATCCTTGTCTTGTTTTCCTCTTTTTTATAGTCCCTGTATTCGCAGTTCTTAAACGTCTTTTTGAATCTTGTTGCCATTTGTATCATCCTCCGTTAATTCTAAGGCTGTAATAAACTGGAAGTATTTAAATCTTATTGAATAAGCCCGAGAATCTGCCTTGCTTCATCTGGAGTTGCAGGCTCTCTTTTATACTTTCTTGCAAGCCTTACAACTCTTTCAACAAGCCTTTCGTTTGTTGCCTTGTCATTATTTTCCCTGTCAAACCAGATATTATCCTCAATCCCTGTCCTCACATGCCCACCATTGAATATTGCATATAAGTTCATCTCAAGCTGGCTTTTGCCTATTCCTGAAACAGTCCATATAGAGCCTTCTGGGATATCAGTAAGGCACCTGAAGAAATACTTCCCGTCCGCAGGCATTGCTCCCTTCAGCCCAAGAACAAAATTAAAATACAATGGCGCATCAATAAGTCCCTGCTTATGCAAATAAACAGCATTTGGTATCATGCTTGAGTCAAATATCTCAAGCTCAGGCTTTATCTTATACTGCTTCATCTGCCTTGCCAGCATTTCAATAATATCAGGAGGATTTACATAAGCTATGTTTGGAAAATTCACAGAGCCTGTTGTCAGTGATGCCATCTCAGGCTTTAAATACAAAGCGCTGCCTCTTTCTTCCTGAGTTCTTCCCCTGCCTCCTGTTGAGATATTTATTATTAATTCAGGACATTTTCCCCTTATCCTTGTCACAATGTCTTCAAACACTTTCGGCTCAGATGTGGGCATGCCATTTTCATCCCTTGCGTGCACATGCACAACAGCAGCTCCTGCATTATAGCAGGAATAAGCTGATTCAGCAATTTCTTCAGGAGTTACAGGCACATAAGGCGTCATCTCTTTTGTAGGCACGCCGCCTGTCAGCGCGCATGTTATGATTATTTTACCCATTTATTCTCTCCATTACTGCTTTTATGCTTGTTTCAAAAGTATTTAAAATAGTATCAAGCTCCTGCCTTGTTGTTGTGAAGTGCGGGGCAAGCATCACGTGGTCACCTTGTTTTACTTCATTTCCATCAACTTTTACTTTCATCCGGGTTCCCTGGAATATCAGCATTCCATTTTTCCAGCACTCCTGCTTAATCATGGCAGCTAGATTCATATTTTCAGGGAAAGGCTCTCCTGTTATATTATCTTTCACAAATTCAATGCCTGCCATGAAACCAAGTCCTCTAACATCGCCGATATAAGGAATTTTCTCTTTCATGTCCTGCAGCCTTGCAAACAAGTATCTTCCATCTGCCTGCACTTTTTCAAGCAAATGCTCTTTTTCAATATAATCAAACACAGCAGTTCCAGCAGCTGCAGCTAGTGCATGCCCTGAAAATGTAAAGCCGTGGACAAAAATACCTTTTGAAATGCCTTGGGCTATCTTATCCTTGCAGACAACAGCTGCCAAGGGAATGTAGCCTGAGCTTAATCCTTTTCCTAAAGTGAATATATCAGGCTCAACTCCATAATTCTCAAACGCAAACCATTTTCCAGTCCTTCCTATGCCTGACATTACTTCATCAAAGATAAGCAGGATATCATTCTCATCGCATATCTGCCTTATTCTTTTGAAATAGTCCCTGCTTCCTTCCAAGCCGCAGCAGGAAGCGCCCACAACCGGCTCTGCAATGAACGCTGCTATATTCTCTTTTCCTTGTTTTTGTATTATCTTTTTAAGGCTTTGAGCGCACTCAAAATCACAAAAGCCTTTTATTTTTCCGTAAGCGCAGCGATAGCAATAATTTGGAGCTGCTTTTGGCTGGCTTTTCATCATGGGTGCATAAAGCTTCTGCCTTGCCGGATTTCCTGACAATGAAAGCGCGCCTAATGAATTGCCATGATAGCTCATCAGCCTTGAAACAATCTTTATTTTTCTTTTCTCCCCTTTATCGTGCCAGTATTGCCTTGCCAATTTAATGGCTGTTTCGTTTGCCTCTGAGCCGCCTGACACAAAATAAGCTTTTCCAAATTCATGGGAAAGCTTAGACATAATCTTATCAGACAAATCAATTACAGGCTTGTTAAGAAATGCGCCTGTATGGGCAAAGCAAAGCTTTCCTGCCTGTTCTTTTATTCTTTCCTGAATAAATTCATTGTCATATCCCAATGAAACAGCAACAACACCACCGCAAGCATCAAGATATTCTCTCCCTTGCTCATCAAGGATATATATGCCTATGCCTCTTGAAGCAACAGGAAACTCTTTTTTCAAATCCCTTGTAAACACGCAATTACCCACGGCTAATAGAATATTCTGCTTGTTTAAAAATTTATCTTCCAATAATATCTGTTTTACCCTAAAAGATTATAAACCGGCAATACATTACCTAATTTGGAGGCGGGTTTTTATGAACAGGGATACAGCTAATATTTCACTTAAGACAAGCATGCCAGGGCCAAATGCGCTGGCAGTTGTTGCAAGGGACGCAAAGGTGCAGGCGCCAAGCACGCAGGAATATGCTTTTGTAAGGGCTTATGATGGAGATGAGGTGGGGGCCTTCTGTACAGATGCTGACGGCAATGTTGTTCTTGACTTTACAGGCCAGATAGGGTGCAACCCTCTTGGCTACGGCAACCCAGAGGTTCTTGAATTGCTGGCAAAGCTGAAGCCTTTTATGCCAATGAAATTCGCAGGGGCTGATTTTTATGTGACATCAATAAACGGGTTTCCGTCTCCAACTGACTTGAAAGAAAAACTGATAGAGGCAACCTCCATGTTCGGATTTGACAAAGTATTCTGCGTAAGCACTGGAACTGAGACAGTTGAAAATGCATTAAAAAGATGCTATGCATTACGCGGAAGGGGGTGCTATGGCATCGGCTTTGAAGGGGCGTTTCATGGCAGGACAACAGGACCATTATCATACAACCAGAGCAAGAGGGTGCACAGGGAAGGGCATGCTTTATTGCCAGGGGTATTAACAGTGCCTTTCTGCAGCGAAAGCAAGGCTGATTGTGACTGCGGTTTCTGGGTAAGGGATAAACGGCTTGGGGCAAAAATAAGTAAGCTGGAGAAAATGCTTAACAAAGACATAGGCGTGTATCCGCCTGGTGAGATTGCCTGCATATTGTTTGAGCCTGTACAGGGCGAAGGAGGATACATAGTGCCTTCTGCTGATTTTATTGCAGAGCTAAAGAGGGTGGTTTCAGAATATAATATCCCATTGATTGCAGATGAAGTGCAGACAGGGCTTGGGAGGACAGGCAAGTTATGGGCAGTGGAACATTTTGGGATAATGCCTGACTTAATCTGCTCGTCAAAAGCCCTGCAGGTTGGAGCAGTTATTGGAAAAGAGCGGATGTTTGCGCAAAATCCCGGATCCATATCAAGCACATGGTCCGGCGGCCATATAATGGATTCCATTGTTGGATATAAAACCCTTGAAATATTAATGAGGGACAGGCTTTGGGAGAATGCTGAGCAAATGGGAAACTATTTTCTTGGGGAGCTAAGGCAGCTGCAGGCAAAATATTCTGTTCTGACAGATGTAAGAGGGCTTGGGCTGATGGACGTGATGGATTTTGAAACTCCGGAGAAACGGAATGCATTCAAGGACGAGTCATTCAAGCGCGGATTTATGGTAATTGGGTGCGGCTATCGCGGAATAAGGTTCCTGCCGCCATTGGATGTTACAAAAAGAGAGTTAGATATTGCGCTTAACATGACAGAAGATGTGCTGAAAGCAATCTAAGATTAGTTTTTACTAAAGCAGAGCAAATCAGGCCTTCCAACAGAGAAATAATCAAAGCCATAGTCTTCCATGTGCCTTGTATTAATAATATCCTTTCCGTCAAACACAACAGGCGCTTTCATCAGCTTTTTCATCTTTTCAAAGTCAGGGTTCCTGAAGTCATTCCATTCAACTGCAATCACAACGCCTTCAGCTTCCTTTAATGCACCATACATGTCATGGGCAAATGCTAATCTCTCCATATGCGGCTTTAAATTTTCATCCAAAGACAATGCAAACAATGAATGTTCACTTCCAGAAGGCTCGTATGCTGCTACAGAAGCCCCTCTTAATAAAAGCTCTTTAATCATGTGCAGTCCTGCTGATTCCCTTACATCATTTGTCTCTGGCTTGAATGTTGTGCCCCAGACAGCTATTTTCTTGCCTTCAAGGCTTCCATAATATTTTTCCATCCTTGGAAGGAACACTGATTTCTGCGCCTCATTCATTTCTATTATCTTTTTCAAATATTCCAAATCAAGCGTATTCCCCCTGTACATTGACATTGTATGGATAAGCTCTCTTACGTCTTTTGGAAAGCATGAGCCGCCAAAGCCAAGCCCTGCATAAACAAACCTTCCAACCCTTACATCCTTCTTGACGCCTTCAAGCACCTTTCTCCAGTCAGCGCCAAGCTCCCTTGAAAGGTTAGCCATGGCATTTGTCAGTGAAACCTGCGCAGCTAAATAAGTATTTGATGCATACTTTACCATCTCTGCGTCAATGTTGCTCATGAACATTATTGAAACTTCCCTGTCCTTGAAAGGGGCGTATAATTCTTCCATTTTGGATGCTGCTTTTGCGTTTGAAGTGCCAACAATAATCCTTGACGGCCTTAAACAGTCTTTCACAGCCCTTCCTTCTGCCAAAAATTCAGGGTTTGAAACAACATCAAACCCATTCCTTGTTTCACTTGCTATAATATCATGCACAACCTTGTATGTGTTTGGAGGGACAGTGCTCTTGTTGACTATTATCTTGTAAATGGGTGTTTCAGATTCATAGTTCATTGCCTTTGCAATGTCCAAAGCAACATTCTTTACATGGGTTAAGTTTGCAGAGCCGTCCTCGTTTGAAGGAGTGCCGACTGCAATGAAGATTACTTTTGCCCCTTTTACAGCTTCATTTATGTCTGTTGTGAAACTTAACCGCTTTTTATCATAATTCTCCTTTACAAGCCTTGGCAGGTCAGGTTCTAAAATTGGAAGGTCATTTCTCTTGCCTTCGCAGAACTCATTCAAATGGATGATTTTCTCTTTTACCTTGTCAACGCAGGTTACAGAATGGTTGACATCTGCAAAAGCAGCTCCCTGCACTAATCCCACATATCCTGTGCCTATAACAGCTATTTTCATTATTGAAAATGATTAAAATGCGGTTTATATAGTTTGCGAAGAAGAAATTGAGTATAACCAAAAACAATATAAGCTTAATGTTGTTTACCCTCTTATATACTGAGAATAGGGAGGAATCTACAATGGCACACGATTGCAAATGCAGTGGGAAATGCACGAAAAGGCTGGCTCTGGAAACAGCTGTTGGCCAGTACCATAAATGGGATGACATGGTATTTAAAGCAAAGGACGGAGTGCCTCCTTTGGTTAATGTTCAAATGACGGCATATACAATGGATTTTTTCTTAAGGGAAACACAGCTTTTGAAGCTATTGTTTGCACCAGATCCTTCACATTCTGAATCTACAAACACAAACATGGCAACTGTTCTTTATGACAGGGATAAGCTTGTGGGCATTGCGATTGAGTATGGTAATAATGAGAAAGCGTACATTGCAATGGACGAGCTTGATGCTGATGATTTCAGGGGATTGGCTGACTGGCAGCAGAACCCAGGGCTGCATGCAGCTGAGATGAGGACAAGGATAAAGGCATATACAGGCAGGGAAATTGGGCTGATAAAATGCGCTGATTTGAAGGGCTTTTTTGGCAATCTTGGAAAAGTTGTTGAAAATGATAATACATTAGAGATGCTTTTAGAAGGAGTGAAGTTTGCGTGCAGCGCAGTAAGCGCAGGGCATTTATCAATACAGCCTGAGCCGAAGTTCTTTGGATATTTGAAAATGCTTAATGATTTGACAAAAAGAATGGATGTAAAGATGATTAGCGGGGCTGCAATGGCACTCGGGAGTGTTTACGATTCATGCCTGGACCTAGCTGAAAAGGTAAACATCAGTTTGCCTGAAGGGGTTACAATGGGGCTTGTGCTGCAGAACAAGAGAGGGAATTTTGCATCTGTTGAAGTTTTTACTGCAGTAGGATATCTTTATTTCCATGACTACGGCGATTTAATTCCTGTCAGGCATCCTGGCGTGCCTTTGAAAGAGGCAATAAGGGATGTGAATGAGGAGTTTAAGCAGAACCTTACAATTGGATTGTCAACAGACTTCCTGTACAATGCAACGCACGCTGCAATGACTGCTTCGCCGTACAAGCTTGGGAAGGCTGTGTTTAATGCTGTTAGAAATGGAGAAATTGTGGTCTGCTAGAAAGCGGCTTTATTTCCTGTTTTTCTTTCTTTTTTGTGTATAAAATGCAATTTTTGTCTTATTTATATTAATTTCTATAAAAGTAGAAACATTTATAAATAAACTTTACTACTTATTAAACCATGAAAAAGATAGAATTAGTCTTCAGGGAGCTCCTGTTTCAGGCAATTGAAAAACAAAACAGGAGGTTTACGCAGCTTGCGCTTTCAAGGGAATTAGGGCTTTCAACGAGCATGATAAGCTTTGCCCTAAAGCCATTGAAAAAAATGAATGCTGTTGAGGTAAGGCAGAGGGGTTTTTCAGTCATTGACCCGCGGAAAGTCCTTTACCATTGGGCAAGCGTGAGAAACATAGAAAAAGACATTCTTTACAAAACAAGGGCTGAAATGCCTGTTATTGAAATAGAGAAGGCGATGCCTGATAATATAGTGTACGGCGCGTATTCTGCTTACAGGCTGAAATTCAAGGATGCGCCTGCTGACTATTCAGAAGCTTATATTTATGGGGATGAAACATTAAAAATAAGGTTTCCGGAGACAAAAGGCCCTGCAAACCTCTTTGTCTTAAAAAAAGACCATTTGATGGAAAGATACGGGAAGCTTACAACAATGGCGCAGACATTTGTCGATTTGTGGAACATTAAAAGCTGGTATGCAAGCGAATACCTGAAGGCACTGGAGGCGAGGATAAATGAAAGACTTCTGGAATAGCGCGATAACAGAAAAAAGCTGGAACATATTGCTGGGTCTTAAGAAATTGCCTTTTGAATTTGTTGTAATAGGCGGCTGGGCAGCTTACCTCTGGACAAAAGCGCACAAGTCAAAGGATATTGACATTTTATTAAAGAATTTTGAGGACATGAAATACCTGAAAGAGCATTACACACTTAAGAAAAACGATAATCTTAAGAAATATGAGATAAAGATTGAAGAGATTGACATTGACATCTATGCGCCTTTTTACTCCAAGCTTGCGCTGCCTGTTGAGGAATGCCTGAAACATACTGCTAAAATTGACGGCATTGAAGTTGTTTCCCCTGAAGTATTGCTTATATTAAAGCAAGGGGCTGAAATTGACAGGAAGGATTCTGTGAAAGGCGCTAAAGACAGGATAGATGTAATGTCGCTGCTTATTTATTCTCCGATAAATTTCAGGAAATATTCTGAATTGCTTAAAAGCAATAAGATCGAGCATTATTTTCAAAGGCTGAAAGAGATAATTAATTCATTTAGGAACATTGAATATCTGGGCTTAAACCCGCGCGAGTTTAGGCTGAAAAAGCAGGAACTTCTTGAGAAGCTGAAGAAAGTGTGAAGGTTTCGTCACGCAGGCCATTGTTTTTTTTTGGAATCTTTGGATTTTCTCAAACCGCAAGGCTTATATATATGTTGTTACTGCTAAAATGTAACAATAATTATTATTTAGGGGGTATAAAATGGAAGCTTATCAGACAACAGCAATAATAAAGGCAGGGGAAACAGGCATTGACAGGCTGGTTGCTGCGCAGTATGCAGAAGCCTGCATCGAGAGGGTTTCTGCTGCATATGATATTTCGCCTTATGAAACGCAGCTTGGGGCAAGCCAGGAGAGTGACAAGACAGCATACAGGAAAAGCACAGGGCTTGCCAAAAGGGTTAAGAGAATTCTTTTAATGTGCGTTGGAAAGGCAGAGCCAATAAAGCCGTCTGAAAGGACACTGCAGCTTGAAAGAATCTTAATGGCGGATAAGGAAATGAAAACAAGCGCTGCCGTATTTAAAGAAATTCCCCCAACAATAAAAAGGAACACAGAGAGGTATGATGCGCTTGTTTCTCAGGAGCAGAAATTGGTTGCGAAGATTTCCGGCGACACGGCTGATTATGAAAGCGCTGAAAAGGACAGGGTTGTAATAGGTTCTATATTGGATTATGCGGCACTTTCTGATGAAAGCAGGAAAAGTATAGGTGAGGCTGTAATGGGAATGATGGGACTTGATGTTGACATTTCTGATGCTGAAACAAGGCAGATGGCTTACACAAGGCTGTCTGCTGAGAACAAAAGCCTGATTGAGAAAATTGAGATTAATTTTCCGTTTGATGAAAGGGAGCTTGCGTCAGCAAGAAGGCAGATGCAGGTAATAAAGCAGTATGATGAGAAAAAAGTAAGAAAAGGCTTTATTCCTGCAATGGACAAGCTGCATGAATTAATGTGCGAGCTTAACGAGGCAATGAACAAGGCTGATGTTGAAGGGCCAGGCGCTGACCTTGAAGGCATAAGCGAGAGATGCGGGCAGCATATTGCAGAATTAAAGGCAATGAGGGAGCAGAAGGAAGCTGAAGCTGAGCTTGAGATAGAAGTTGTAAAAGAGATGGAGCAGCTTGAGCCTGCGCCGCAGGCTGAAGAGGATATAAAGCTAAGAATGTACAGGGCGCTTGGGCTGGATTCTGCCCAATATAGTGCGCCTGTTGCTGAAGAGCCTGTAATAATAGAAGCTGATTTTACTGAAGTGAAACTGTAAGGTAAAAAATGATATACAAAATAAGAACAGAGCTGGAAGAAGGAGTTAAGCTGCTTGCAGAGGCTGAAGATGCCTTGAAGGCAGATAGGATAGGCACTGCATTCTGCCTTGATGCCGGAACACTTTCAAGGCTTGAGCAGCTTTCAGC
>JAHJRD010000027.1 GCA_018830945.1 Nanobdellota archaeon
TGGTTTGAGGGCATTTTGTATCACCTCCTTCGTGATGTGAGCGAAATGCCCCCAACATTTTCCTCAACGCTCTTTATAAATGAAAGACGTCAGAATTTATAGATTTATCGATGGGGGACTTCTCAAAGTGTCAAACATAAGATATAACTTATTACTCTATGGAATATAAGCATAACATGGACTTTTGTGCCTTGAAATGAAGCCCGAATTCCCTGAGCTTATAGCAATCATTGCCATAGCTTATTACTTCGTCTATTTTCAGCTCATTCATTAGCCTTAAGAAATCTTCCTTGTTATTGTCTAAAAATGCCTTTCTGAATTTGGCAGTCTTATGGCGGTGGTCTATATTATCAGAGAATGACCAACCCATCCTTGAATTTACCGGATAATATATTGCGGCATAGGATACGAGTGCCATGGGATACATGCGTGCGGACCAGTTGCCTGCAAACATGTATGTTCCGTTAACCTCACCAAATATGCTCAAAGAATCCAGCTCTTCTTGTGTTGGCGCTACAAACCAGGGGGTGTGAATCAAGCTAATAATAATAAACCCTATAGGTAGCAATATAAGGGCATATTTCATAAAATTAAATTTGCGATAACATTTGAATAGGATAAATAAGAAAAAGAATGCAAAAAACTGCATATAAGCATCAATATATACATGCTTTATTATCGGCAGATAGACTACAAGCCTTGTGAGGAATAATATGTCTAGGATAATAATCGGAGAAAAAAACAAAATCTCGCTTTTTAGGTTTTTATTCTTGTAGAAATATAAGGCAAATACTGCAAGCAGCGCAATCCCCAGCGCTATTGCCGCAATGTTTGCAAATTTAAATCCGCCTGAAAAGTCTAACAGCCATTTTGAGCCTGCGTATTCTGCGTATTCCAACATGGAGCTATTTGCCGAATTAAGCAGGAAAGGAATTAGCCAGAAAGCGGACATCAGTATGCCTAAAAGGGTTGATATGAGAATAATGGCACGTTCACGAAGCGATTTTTTAATTAGGAATATGCAGGGGAGCCCGGCAAAGAAAAAAAGGACCGTTTCAAGCTGGTGCGACAATATCAGCAATGCAATGAACGGAGAGATTATGAAGAATCTCTTGTCTATTTTTTTATTCTTAAAATAGAATATTATGGCAAACAATGCCAACAGGCTTATCCATGAAAACATCTGCGGCATTCTCACCTGCCGAATGTAATCTCCTATGCACATTGGGCTGAATGCAAATAATGCAAATAATGCCCCTGTCTCAAGCTGACTCAGCTTTTCTATCTTGCCGATTATAAAGAAAAGAATTGCCATTATTATGTATATTGCAATCAAAGATACGAATGTTGCAGACTTAACATCTTTTAATAAAATGTATATTGGGAGGGTAAAATAATACCATCCTGGCGTATCTGTTTCAAACAGTCTAAACCCTTCAGGCGCATACCATTTGTAAACCATTTTATGGTAGCCAAACTCATAGAGAAAATGAAGTTTTGCCATATATGACGAGCCATCATTGGTAGTATCTAAAGGAAATGTCCTAACAATTTGGCTTTGGTCAGCAAGCCGGGTACCTCCATATGCAAATAGCAGCATTATTATGAATATGAAAATTAGTCTGTAAGATTGGCTTTTCATAACTATTAGTTAGGTGCATAAGAAGTATATATATTTTTGGAATTAGCAGCATATCTCTGCCTGTGTGGAATGATTGATTCTACCCTGATTGTATCCATAAGGTTTATAAATTCAATCGTAGTTAAAAAAAGAATTATGAAAATCATGCTAGTTTATCCGCCTGCCCAGGTTGAGGACACATATTCTAATTTTTCTTTTGCTGCGCCGGTGTTGCCTCCATTGGGGCTTGCTTATCTTGGGGCAGTGCTTGAAAAGGCGGGATTTGATGTGAAGATTGTTGATTGTGTTGCGGAACGCTTGGGTTATAAAGAACTTCTTGAAGCTATAAGGGAATATAAGCCCTCAATCGTCGGCTTTAATGCAAATACGATATCCTACCCGAAAGTGCAGAAAGCCTTACCTTTGATTAAAAAGGTTAATGCAGATATCGTAACCGTTATAGGTGGAGCTCATTCAAGTGCAATGCCACGACAAGTTTTGGCGGAGAACCCAGATTTAGATGTTGCTGTTTTTGGCGAAGGAGAGTGCACTATCCTCGAAATAGCAAATAGACTGAAAGCTGGGCTTTCATTGAATAATATAGACGGAACTGCAATAATGAGCCAGGAAAAGATAATTGTAAATAATCCAAGGCAACTTATTGAAAATTTGGATACACTCCCCTTTCCGGCGAGGCATTTATTGAAAGATTTACGAACATATTCACATACTCCGCTGAGGGGGACAGGTTTTATAGTAAGTGTGATAACCAGCAGGGGGTGTCCTTTTAACTGCTTTTATTGTGATCAGTCGGTTTTTACGCGCAAGTGGCGGGCAAATAGCGTTGACTACGTTATTAGCGAAATTAAAATGTTGAAGGAAAAATACGGTGCTGACGCAATCTCCTTTGAAGATGACAATTTTGCACTTTCAAAAGAGAGAGTTATCGGAATATGCAAGCGGATGATTAGTGAGAACCTTGGTATGAAGTGGAGTTGCTGTATTCGGATAGATAAGATAGATGAAGAAATCCTCGGGTGGATGAAACAGGCGGGTTGTACGAGCATTTATGTTGGTATCGAAAGTGGTAATCAGGAAATGCTTAACTCTATAAACAAAAACTTGTCGATTGAACAGATAAAGCTTGCTTTGAAAACAGCAAATAAGGCAGGTATAGATAATATTTACGGCTCATTTATTTTAGGTCTTCCGCGAGATACCAAAGAAACAATAGAGCAGACGATAAACTTTGCATGTAATCTGCCATTGACTGGCATTTCATTCAATATTTTTACACCCTACCCTAATACAAAATTACGTGAGATTGCATCTAAATTTGGTGTTATCAAAGAGGATTGGAAGAATTATTCAGATCATGCCCATTTTGCACCATATATTCCTAACGGAATAACTGAAGAAGAATTATTAATGCTGCAAAAGAGAGCATACAGGAAATTTTTCATTCGTCCAAGTTATATAATCAACCATTTAAAGTATATATTCAATATACATTTCATGAAGGATGCAATATGCGCTCTTTTTCTTTTTTTTAGATTAAGCAAAAATCGCCCAAAATCATCATAATTATGGTAGTTGCTACCTTAATTCCCTTACCATTTTAGGGGTTATAATAAAGAATCCATAATGTTTATAAAACCGGGTTATATTACCCATTTATGAATTTAAAAGGAAAAACAGTCTTAGTGACCGGTGCGGCCGGCTTTATAGGCAGCCATCTAGTTGAGGCTCTTTTGGAAAAAGGGGTAGAAGTAAGCTGCTTTATAAAATATAACTCAAGGAACGACTGGGGTTTTTTGGAGGAATTGCCTGACGAAAAGAAGAAAACTATTAAGGTAATAACCGGGGACATACGGGATTCTGAGATTGTAAGGCATGCTGCAAAGGATGTGGATGTTATTTTCCATCTTGCTGCGCTGATTGGAATACCTTATTCTTATACAAACCCTAAAGAAAATTTTATGACAAATGTGATGGGCACATACAATGTGATGCAGGCTGCGCTTGATAATGGCGTTAAGAAAGTAGTACATACATCAACAAGTGAGGTTTACGGCACTCCGGATTCATTGCCGATAACTGAAGAACATAAGCTAAAAGGGCAGTCGCCTTATTCAGCAAGCAAGATTGGCGCTGACAAGGTGGCTGAATCATTTTATCATGCTTTTGGTCTGCAGGTCGCTATTGCAAGGCCGTTTAATACTTACGGACCAAGGCAATCTGCGAGGGCAGTAATACCTTCTTCGATATCACAGGCATTGAAGAATGGCATTATAAAATATGGCTCGGGTGAGCCTACGAGGGACTTGAACTTTGTAGCAGATACAGTTGCCGGGATGATTAAGATTGCAGAATGCGATAAATCAGCCGGGGAAGTGATAAACCTTGGTAGTGGCAAGGAAATATCAATGTTAAAACTGATGGACAAAATAGCTGCTCTTACAGGAAAAAATATCAAGATTATGCAAGATCCAGCAAGGGTGCGCCCGGCAAAAAGCGAGGTATTAAGGCTTTGCGCGGATAACAGTAAAGCAAAGAGAATTATTGGTTGGGAGCCCAAAATAGATCTTGATACTGGTTTAAAGATGACAATTGAATGGGTTTCTACAAATCTAAAAAAGTTTAAGACTGATATATACAACAGGTAAACAAATGAAAGTAGTAATAATGGCTGGCGGACTTGGGACAAGGTTAAGGCCACTTACCCATATAATACCAAAACCACTGCTGCCTCTTGGAGAACAGACAATACTTGAAATTACAATCAATAAACTTAAGAATCATGGATTTAAGGAATTTATTCTTGCTACAAACTATAAGTCAGACTTATTTGCGGCTTATTTAAAGGATGGCTCACAACTGGGAGTCAGCATAACTTATTCAAAGGAAGCAAAGCCGCTTGGTACTGCAGGCCCCTTAAAGTTATTAGCTTCGGAATTGAATGAGCCTTTTATAGTAATTAATGGTGATATAATAACAAATCTTGACTTTTCTAAGCTGTACTCTACGCATATTTCTTCTAAAGCAAAGATGACAGTGGTGACCAAAATACTGCAAACTCCGCTTCAATATGGAGTTATAACGGCGGAAGGAGATTCGGTATCCGCAATAGAAGAAAAGCCAAATCTGAAATTTGAAATACTTGCAGGCATATATGTTCTCAGCCCTGAAGTACTTAATATTATACCTGAAGGCATGTATAATATGCCACAATTAATACGTGATTTAATAAGCTGTGGTGAAAATGTAAGAAAATATGTTCTTGAAGACTATTGGCTTGATGTTGGGCAAATGGAGAGCTATGAGCAGGCGCAGAAAGATGTCAAAGAAGGGATCATATAATATGGATATTAGCCAAAAGCGTATTCTGGTTACCGGATCTGAAGGTATGATTGGCAAGTGCCTTGTTGAGGAATTAAAAAGGCACGATTGCAATGTGCTGCTATTTGACAAGGCGCAGGGGGATGTTACGGACTGGAGCTCTGTAAGCAAGATAGGCAAAGTGGACATGATTTGCCATCTCGCAGCCATACCTTCTGTTGCATACTCTTTGGAGAATCCGCTTGAAGTAATGAGGATAAACGCGATGGGCACACTTAATGTACTTGAGCTTGCAAGAAAGCAAAAGGTTGAAAAATTTATCTTTATCAGCTCTTATCTTTATGGCAGCCCAAAGTATCTGCCGATAGACGAAAAACATCCACTGCAGCCAAGCAATCCCTACGCTTACAGCAAGTTCGTTGCTGAAGCGTTCTGTGAAAGCTATCATCAGTCTTATAAAATGCCCTTAATTATTTTTCGGCCTTTCAATGTTTATGGACCTAACCAGCAGAACGCAGTTATTCCTACAATTCTTGAGCAGATGAAATCTAAGAAGATTGTGCTTAAAGACCTTGAGCCAAAGCGGGATTACATATATATTTCTGATGTTGTTTCCGCAATAATTTCTGCTTTGGCTGCGGATATTCCTGGCTATGAAATATTCAATCTTGGTACAGGGAAAGCCTATTCTGTTAAGGAGTTAGTTGACATAGTCTTCAGTATTACTGGAGAAAAAATGCCTGTGCAAGACTTAAAACAAAGGCGGCCAAATGAAATTATGGATTGTGCGGCTGACATAAGGAAGGCAAAGAAACTCTTAAAATGGGCACCTGAATACAGTCTTGCAGAGGGTTTATTAACGATTCTTAGTTAATTGTTTTTTTATTTCAGACTCACGCTTTTTGAATTGTATTGCTTCCACAAACATTCCATATGCATCTTTGAAACTGCTTACAGTTGTGCCTTTGAACCCGTAATCGCAGGTTACTGGGATTTCCTTTAGTTGGCAGCCCATCCACTGCGCAATGACAAGGACTTCTGTATCCCAAAACCATTTGTTGTTCTGGACGTAAGGAAGTATTTTCAATATGGCTTTTCTTTTGAATCCTTTCATGCCGCCCTGGTGGCAGTATACTTTTGATTTGAATAGCAGTCTTACAAGCCTGTTATAGCTTATGCTAAGTATTTTCCTTAGGATAGGCGATTTGGCATTTGCTTCAGGATGCCGTTTAGATGCAAATACAATATCATATTCACTCTTAAGATATTCTATAAAGAGAGGTATATATTTAGGCGAGATGTCAAGGTCTGCATCTATATACATCACAATATTGCCCCTTGCTGCGCTGAATGCGTTTGTTAAGGCTTTGCCCCTTCCTTGCTTCTTATCAGAATGAATGTGCACAATATGGGCATCCTCTTTCGCAAGTTTTGTGGCAATTTCTGTAGAACCGTCCATGCTTGCATCTTCTGCGATTATTATCTCATAATCCTTTATGCTGGGCTTTATTTCTGCTGTTACAAGCCTGACACAGTCTTCGAGAACTTTTGCTGCATTGTATACAGGAATTACAATTGACACAAAATTCTTTTCCATTTTTACATACTCCCTGTCATGATTGCGTATTTTGCAAGCCTGTATAAGCTTTTGATTGATAGCATCCTTAATAGCCCCCTCTTACTTCTTTATCTCATTCACTCGCGGGTCTGGGAGCTCGTTTTTATAGTACTCCGGCGGCACGTTCAGGCCTTCCGGATAATCGACTTTCCATATTTTCATAGGCCCTATAAGCCTGCCTTGGTATAACGCGAGAGGCATTCCTGTATTTTCATCTGAATAAGCCAGTTTTATATATGGCCAGTTCTGGTTAAGCAGGTAAAGCTTTGCAAACAATCCGCGGTATACTTCTGGGGAGAGATACAGCCCTGCCCCTAATGGATTCACAGCCCCGTTTCCGTCAATTGTAGGGATAATTCTAAGGCAGCCATCCAGCATTTCATTGCCTTCAAATACTATCTCCTGCCCATTAAGGTAAACGCATCTTAAAGGCACGTTAGTCTGCTGCCCATTATAAACAAGCACTGCTTCAGGCTGGCCTAGCTTTTGTATGGTTTTTGTTTCATTGCCTTCCTGAACATTTATATTTTTGATAGGCAGGAATACGCCTGCAACACCCGCTGCATTAGCGGGGAACAGCTTGCCCTGGTATATGAAATCATCATCTAATGGCGTGCCGCCTGCAAACAAATATATTGTTTCTTCCCGTGTTTCCCTGATTTGGTTTGGCTGCATTGTAAATGTGCTTATCCATGAATACCTGTCATAATTTACATCTGCCCCTATAGATGAATAAGCTGGATACTTGCCTATTTCATCGCTAACAATCAGCAGATAAGACACGTTTCTTGCTTTTAGGAATTCAAGCGCTTCTGTTTCGTTCTGTGCAGTAAGGACATGCCTTCCTACAAACTGGTTTATCCCGTCATATGCGTTTCCGCCGTCGCTTATAGTGGCCCTATTGCTGCCCCACTGCACCCAATACCCATAATCCCACCAGTGCGCAAAGACAGCATCTTCAGGAGTGTTTTCCCTTGCCCATGCCATTGAATTTTGCCATTGCTGATTAAAGCTGGGCCCGACATAGCTTGCCTGGGCAAGCACATTCTTGGAAAATCCCCAAAAAGTTAATCCTACAATCAATGCAATTAAGATAAAAGCAACTATTTTATATGCATCTTTCTTGAGATTTTTGGCTCGTTCGAATAAGCCAACAGCGCAATATCCTGCCAGAACCGCAGTGGCAGGAGCAAACATGAACAGCAGCCTTATTGCGCTTCTTGCAGCAATTATCGAGATTATAAACCACATAATCACTAGCGGTATCATCATATCAATCTTGGAAACACTTTCATTTGCTTCCTTATTTTTATAAATATATTTTACATATCCGTATCCTAGTATTCCAAAGAAAGCAATCAGCGAGCCGATATAAGCTATCTGCGATATGGGGGTTTCTCCGTTAAATGTTGATGAAGGCGAATATCTACTTATGCTGAAGAGCAGGATAAACAATGCAAAGGCACCTGTAAGCAGCCAGACATTCTTTTTTTGTATGGTCTTAATCTTGCTTATCAAGACATAAAACATTAAGATTCCGCCGCCAAAGAACAGCCACATATATAATGGGCCTAACAATGTTTCTAATCCGTTTCCGCTTGAGAACTGCCCTATCCAGTCTGTAAAGTAAGGCTGGTGGTTTTCTGCTACTGTCATTTGCCATCTGTTTTGGGCGAATGGTTCTGTAAATGTGCTGACAACCTCTTTTGCCACATCTTGTATTACTGAATACCCTTGTGTGAATGCCAGCAATATTACTCCTGCAGCAATAATCACTCCGAGCGCAAATATGCCTAGCGGCATTTTCTTTTCAATTTTTTCCCTGAATGAAGCAAACTGCTTGAAATTCAATGTAAAGTAAACCAGGGCTGAAAAAAATCCAAGAAGCATTATCTGTGATGTCGCTGAGGTTATAAAAGCGGTTAATATGAACCTGGCGGGATAAAATAGGTGTGCAAAAATCATAAGCCCCAGCATCCATATGGTATAACAATAGAACTGCCTTTTCTTAAATATTCCCAGAACTGTGCATATTATCGCATGAAGTCCTATACTTAGCATAACAAAAATATAGCCTCCCCAGACAGCAGCCATCACTCCTGATAAGAATCCGGCAAGCATTGAAAATGGAATGAATTGCGGGGGCTTTTCTGATTTTAAAGCAGATACATAGAAATAGAGCGCTGCAAACATTAATGCAACAGCGAAAGCTTCCTTATCCGCAACCCCTGCCATTGTCCTATAAAGGAATGCAGGCACGACTGCAAAAAATGCAGTTGCAGCTATTGCAATCTTGTAATTAAACATCTTCTTTACAAAGAGGAAGAAGAATATGGCTGCTATGAAAAAAGCAAGTGCAGGATATAATATTGTTGCATCAACGGTTGTTGCGTTTGGATTAAATATTTGCAGTATTTTCTGGAAATATGCAATGCAATAAGATAATACCCCAAATTCGCCTCTTGGATCAAAACCAAAAGGATAATAACGCAGAACGTCATTTGCCATAAGCTTCCCATGCTCGGCAATATACTCCGCATACCTCAGAAAAGCATAGCTGTCAACGTCCGGGAGCCATTTTCCCTGCAATAAAGGAAGGTTGCGTGTTCGTATGTAGTAGCCAAACCATGCTATTGCAAGCATTACAATGTAAATAAGCCATGTTTTCTTCTGCTGCAGGTATTTTAAGGCTGCATCCTTCCTTTCCTTGAGCTCATCCTTGGCAGATATTTCACTTAGGGGTGCCTCTTCTTTTGATATCCCTTCTTCCATTCTTCTTATTGTTTAATGGATGATTTATATACTTTTTGATGAAATATCCCAAACCCTTTTAAACCATGCTTTTCCTTAAAATCCCTATGAAAATTGTTTTAATCTCAACATCAACATATCCTTCTGACCAGGGATTGAGGACAATCTCTTCCTGCCTGAAGCGTGCAGGGCATAAGGTGAAGATGGTTTTCATGCCGATGGCTGAGGATTATTCGCTTAGATATTCGCAGAAGGCGCTGCAGCAGCTCAAATCAATTTGTAAAGATGCGGGGCTTATTGGGGTTTCAGCCTATGCTTCAACCTCTCCAAGAGCAGAGCAGGCAATACATTTTCTTGAACAGTTTCATGTGCCGCTTGTTTGGGGCGGGCCTCATGCAACAATCTCCCCTGAGATGTGCATAAAGCATTGTGATATAATCTGCAGGGGCGAGGGAGAAGAGGCAATGCTTGAGCTTGCTGCAAGGATTGAGAAAGGGAAAGATTACAGCAATGTTGCAAATCTTTGGATAAGGAAAGGCAGTGAAGTAATAAAAAATGACGTGAGAAACATGCCTGACTGCCTTGACTGCTATGCGCAGCCTGACTATGATTTAGAAGATCATTTCATACTTGAGAGAGGAAAGCTGGTTCCTTTTCAGGAAAAGCACCTTAACGGCATGATATTCTTCATGACAACAAGGGGATGCCCAAATTCATGCAGTTATTGTAGCAATTTCCTCTACAGGCAGCTCTATCACGGGCATGGGAAACTATTGCGCAGCTATAGCATTGATTATGTGATTGATGAGCTGAAGCGCCTTAAGAATAAGTTTCCTTCTGTTGGAGTGTTTGACATAAGGGATGAAACCTTCTTTGCAAGGCCGCTGGAGGACATAAAACTATTTGCAGAAAGATACAAGAAAGAAGTGGGAATAAGGTGGAAGTGCCTTGCAGACCCGACAACAATGAACGAGGGGAAGCTTCGATTGCTTGTTGATGCAGGGCTTACTGACATAATCATCGGAATACAGTCAGGCTCAGACAGGCTGAATTTTGAGGTTTACAAGCGCTTTATCAAAAAAGAGCAGGTTGTAAAGGCTGCGAAAATCGCGAACAAATTCAAGGGAAAGCTTGCAGTAATGTATGACATGATTACAACAAACCCCTATGAGACTCCTGATGATGTGCTTGCATCAATAAACATACTGCGCGAGATTCCCAAGCCGTATTTCCTTTCTGTTAATAACCTTGTGTTCTTTTTGGGAACTCCGCTTTATGAAAAAGCACTGAAAGACGGCATAATAAAAACAAAAAAGGATTCTGCCTTTGACCTGAATTATTGGGACAGGTGGAAGCATATTAAGCTGAAGAAAAAGAACGCTTATCTCAATCTTATATTAAATCTTATGCGCGGTCCTGTTACTGAAAAGCGCTATGGCATATTGCCTGCTCCTTTGCTGAAAAAGCTCATTTCAAGGAAAGCAGTTGATTTTAACCTAAAACATACTGCGCCTACTTACATTGCGGGGCAGTTTGTGCAGGCAGCTGATTACTTCAGAGAGCATATTGCAAAGCCCCTTTACAGGAACATGCTGCCTACTTCTGTGAAAGTATGGTATGACAGGGTAAGGTACAGGGTTTAGCTAAATCAGGGAAAATAAATTACATAGGCTTAAAAAGGTAAAAACCCTCTCTTGTAATATGTTTATTTGGTTGGAACTATTAAGACTAAGGCAGTGGTATAAGAACCTGCTTGTGTTCCTTCCTTTAATATTTGTTGGGCAATTATTTGACTACAAGGGTCTCCTTCTTTTGTCAGTTGCATTTGTTGCATTGTGCTTTGTTTCCTCTGCTGGGTACATTATCAATGACATTAAAGACGGGCAGTTGGACAAAAAGCACCCTGAAAAGCGGATGAGACCTATAGCTTCTGGAAAAATTGCTTTGTGGAAAGCGCTTTTGTCTGCTATTTTACTTATTTTAGCTTCTCTCTTAATTTCTGCTTTTCTTTCGCCTTTGTTTTTGTTCAGCGTGATTGCACTCTTCCTGATGATGTGCCTTTACACTTTCTGGCTGAAAAAAGAGGCATTTGCAGATATAATCGCAATCTCTTCTGATTTTGTAATAAGGGCTGTGAGCGGGGCATTTGTGATTAATGTTACCATAAGCCCATGGATTATTCTTTGTGTATTTTTCCTTGGGCTTTTTCTTGCAGCTGGCAAAAGGCTGGTAGAATCTCAGGTTTTATCGGCAAAATCCATTCAGCACAGGAGTTCGCTTAAGGACTATACTCCAGAAATGAATAAAACTTTATTTATAATCAGCGCAGTATTGCTTGTCATGTCCTACAGCTTATACAGCTTTATGAGCATATATCCTCTATTAATATTTAGCATGCCTTTTGCGCTATATACGATTTTAAGGTTTTTGTTGCTTGCAAACAGCGGCGCAATTGCTTTAGGCTACCCCTTGTCTGCATTTAAAGATAGAAGAATGATTATAGGGGCGCTTTTATGGGTTATTACATTAATTATTGTGATTTACGCATTAGGATAACGGTTTATCCCCATGGCGTCCATAAGCGTTAAAAACAGCTTTTCACCCCTTTTCTCTTATGAAAATAGCTTTTACGCAGGCATATTACCTTCCTGTAGTTGACGGGCCTGGGCAGGTTATACATGAGCTTGCAACAAGATTTGTCAAGGCAGGGCATGAAGTGCATGTTTTCTGCTCTGACAGCGACAAGTACGGCAGGATTAAAAAGAAAGAGGAGGTTATTGAGGGGGTGTATGTCCATAGGTGCAGGAACTGGTTTACGATAGCAAACTTTGCGACATTCTGGCCTTCTGTTCTTCCCAAGCTTCTTAAGGGCGATTATGATATAATACATTCGCATGTTTCAGGGCATTCTTATGTGCTTTTCTCAGCAATTGTTTCACGGCTGAAGAAAATTCCGCATGTGCATACAACACATTGCTGCTGGACATCCGGATTCCGCTCCTTTTCCGGCAGGATTGCAGCATGGCTTGTTTACCATACATTTTTGCCCCTAATGTTCCGCTGGACAGACAGGATAATAGCAATCACTCCATGGGAGATTGATGAAATCCGGAAGCATGGCGGAAAAAAGCAAAAGATTACTGTAATACCAAATGGCATGAATGAAATATTCTTCAAAAAAGTAAAGCCCAATAGATTCAGGAAAGAATATGGCATACCTGCAAAGGCAAAAATAGTTTTATTCTTCGGACGCCTTAACCCTACAAAAGGCGTTGACAAGCTGGCGCTTGCGGCAAAAGAAATTCTTAAATCAAGGAAAGACATCCATTTTGTATTCTTAGGGCCTGATGAGGGAATGCTTGGGGCATTAAAAGAGATTGCAGGGAATGACGCAAATTTTCATATCCTTGCGCCAATTAGGGACAGGTGGCGGATAGCTGAGATGTACCAGGCAGCTGACTTGTACTGCCTGCCAAGCTACAGGGAAGGGCTGCCTTTGACTTTGTTTGAGGCAATGGCTTCCGGCTGTCCCATTGTTGCATCCCCTGTAAATGGCATTCCTTATGAAATGAAAGAGCCGGACAATGGCTTTCTTGTGCAGTATGGGGATATTCCTGGATTAATTAATGCCATTACAAGAATAATTGACAATAAAAAGCTTGCAAAAAAAATAAGCAGGAACAACCGCGGCAGGGCAAAGCAGTATGACTGGAATATTATTGCAGAAAAGGTAATGGGAGTTTATAGGCAGGTTCTTAAAGAGCGGAATTGATTACATAATATTTAAATAATCATACTGGGGCTTTAAAAGGATATGAAGACTATAGCAGTATTGGGCGCAGGCATAACAGGGCTTGCTGTGGCATGGAAGCTTTCTGAAGCAGGCTATAAGGTTCATATAATTGAGAAAGACGATAAAATAGGAGGCATGTCTGCCAGTATAAATCTGTATGGTTCTGTGCTTGACCTTGGCCCGCATAAAATTTACAGCCGGCTCCCTGTTTTGCAGGATGTCAAAGAGCTTTTGAAGGATGATCTGCAGGTTATACCTAAATATTCCAGAATAAGGCTGTTCGGCAAGTACTTTGATTATCCCCTAAAGCTGTCAGAGCTTGCCTTGAATGTAAATCCGGTTATAACTGCAGGGATTGGAATGAGCTATCTCTGGGCAGCTGTTAAGAAGACAATAAATACTTCCGAGGACAAGAACTATGGGGATTATATGGTGAATAGGTTTGGCCATAAACTGTATAATCATGTTTTCAAGCCATATGCTGAAAAGGCATGGGATTCTCCATCAAAGTTGGATGCAAGCCTTGCAAAAAGCCGTATAGTATTGCCCAGCCTGTATGAGGTAATCAAAGGCATGCTGCTTGGAGGCAAAAAAGGAAAGGAACTGCATGCAGAACAGTTCTATTACCCGCCAAAAGGGATTGCCCTGGTTTCTGGGCGCATGCTTGAAAAGTCAAAAGCCTGCGGCGGCAAGCTGCATCTTAATGCAAAGATTGAAAAAATTAACTTAAAGAATAATAAAGCAGTGTCCATCATATTTACAGACGAAAAAAAACAAAAGAGAACAATAAAAACTGATTATATTGTGTCAACAATACCAATGCAGACCCTTGCCTTGCTTTTGCCTGATATGCCAAAACCTGTCATGGGCAGTGTTAATTCACTTAAGGGCAGAAGCCTTGATTTGCTTTACATTGATGTGAAGCGCGACAGGCTGTTTCGGGACAACTGGATTTTTTTTCCTGAGAAAAAATATATCTTTAACAGAATTTCAGAGCAAAAAGGCTTTTCAGAGCAGACAGTGCCAAAAGGTAAAACAGTATTATGCGTTGAAATCACTTCCCCTGAAAAAGAGAAATATACAGATATAGAACTATTTGGGCTGGCTGTAAATCAGCTTGAAGAGTGCGGCATACTCACCAAAGCACAGATAGCAAGGCATAAATTTGTGCATATTGAAAATGCATACCCTATCTATAGTGTAGGATATAAAAACAAAATCATGCAATTTATGACTTATATTGATGGCTACGGGAATATACTTAGCATTGGCAGGCAGGGCATGTTTAATTATGTTGGGATGATAGACTGCGTTGATATGGGGCTTAAGGCAGCGGGCTTTATCAGTTCAGGTAAGGGAATAGCAGAATGGAAAAAAATCAGGGAGGGGTTCTTTAATTATATTACAATAGACTAAGATGAAGCTTGCCCTGATAAATCCAAATATAGTAACACAGAAAGGTGATTTCCTTGGCAGCGGCATACCTTACATGCCTGTTTCGCTTGCATCGCTTGCAGCATACCTACGGGAAAAATGTCATGATGTTAGTGTGATTGATGCCTTTGGCGAGCGCCCTTCCAGGGTAAGAGAGGAGGATGGGCTGCTTGTGCAGGGATTGGGTTATGACGAAATACTGCATTGCATTCCGGAGAATGCGGGCGCTGTAATTGTTTATGCCAGTTCTATAATGTCTTTTGAAATACTTCTCAATATAATCAGGCATATACGCAAAAAACTTGCAAAGCCCGTTATTGTAGCGGAAAATTCACAGTCAGTTACAGCATTCTCTTTAGAAAGTTGTTATAGGCAGCTGGTGAATGCAGGGGCTGATTTCCTTATAATGGGGGATCTTGAATTAAGGATGGAGCTTTTGCTTAAATCAATACAAAAGCGTAATTTGGCATATAAAAAAATTGACGGCATTATTTACAAGAATAAGCATAAAATAGCAGTTAATCCGGTTAAAAACTTCCAGAAAAACCTTGACATCCTGCCTTTTCCGGCATGGGACTTATTTCCTCTGAGAAACTACTGGAAGCTCGGCTATTCCCACGGGCCATTGTCTTCCAAAAAATACCTTACTTTGCTTACCTCACGCGGTTGCGCTTTTTCCTGCGGCTTTTGCATTGCACCAGGCCTGAACAAGGGCGTTTGGCGCGCAAAGTCTGCAAAGCGCGTTGTTGATGAGATGGCATACTGGGGCAGGAAATATGGAGTAAGGGAGTTCCATCTTGAGGACCTTAATCCCACAATAGATAAAATAAGAACAAATAGTATCTGCAATGAAATCTTGAAAAGAAAACTGGATGTTATCTGGAAGCTGGCTGCAGGAAGCAAGATAGAGACAGTGGATGAGCATACGATAAAGCTAATGGCAAAGGCAGGATGCAAATCCCTTATTATGCAGCGCAAATGGACCTGATTGCAGTCAAGAAGTAGATTTTGGAATAAGATTTTCCACGTCATACACATAGGCAACTTCGCCGCCTTCTGCTTTCACTATGTGGTTAGGTGCATATTTGTTCTTAAACTCCTCCCGGTCATCAGAAGTGCGGTGTTTATAAAGCAGTATATACCTTATTGGCTTCCCCGCCTGCCTGAAATGGTAAACATATTCTTCGAGAGTAGGCCTGCGCCCTGTTTGCTGCAGGTATGCTGCAATCAGGTTCCATGTTTCAACAGAAGTTTCAGGCCTCAGGTAATAATACACGGCTGTGCTTATATCTCCATAAAGGAATGTTTCATTGTCTTGGATTACAGTCTTGAGGTATTTTGCAGATGCTTTTGCCTGCCCTAGCCCTTCACCAAAAGTATTGCATGTTTCCTTATCAAATATGCAGACTATATCATTAGGTTTTTGGAAGAATGGGGCTCTGTAAACCGTAACTGCTGAGAAGATTATAAATATTATAAGGAATGCATAAATATACTTAGGCTTTATCTTTTGCCCTAAGGCATAGGGCATATCTGAGAATACAAGCGCCATAAGAAGGACAAACCCAAACATAAATGGTACAGATCTGAATATTCCACCTATGCCGAGTACTATATCGCCAACAAGGGTCATGCATATAAACTGCAATGCAAGAAGATATAGGATAAATTTCTCTAATTTATCTTTATTTTTCTTGAAAATGATTATAATGAATATAAATATCCCGAGCAAAAGCACAATGCTTTCAAACACATTCATGTTGACAAAGAAGTAATACATGCCTTTGAAAAAATTCCAGCTAAAGTGCATTGCACCCGCATCTGGCCTGTTTTGTGTTGTGAATACATTGTACATATCAAATACATTTTTGGGATTAAATTTGAACGGTGCAAGGAATGCTATAATCATTGTCCCTGTAGATATTAAGAGTGTTTTAAGCACCCTGACGTTAATACGCTCGTTTGCTAGATTTGAAAAAATATCTAATCCTAAGTAATGGCTTAGCTTGCCGATATAAATCTTTAATTCAGATTTGTATTTCCCAATGAAAAGCAAAGGGGCAAAGATAAAATATGCGCCCGCTGTATATTTTGTTGCTCCTGCCATGCCAAAGAACAGGAATGACAGGATGAAATATCTCCTTTCGCATTTTATATTCTGCTCTGCAGAATAGCCAAGCCATAAAAATAAAATGCCTGCTGCCACAAACGCCCATAATATTGAATCAACATGTATAAGCCTGCTCCATTTGATAATTACAGGGCAATATGCAAAGAATGCTGTAAAGAATATAGCAGAATACTTGTTCAGCATTATAACAGCCATTATCGCTATGATTATCAGGAATATTACACCAAACAGGTATACAGGGAAAAAGCAGTATTTCTCTGCTTTTGCAGCAGCCTGCCCAAACAGCACTGCCCTATCAGGCCCAAACAAGGGAGTTACCTGTCTGACGCCTGAAAAATCCTCTCCTGAAGCCATGCACCCTGCGCCTATTATGATATCTCCCAATGGTGGTTCCTGGTATATCATTCCCGGGAACATTTTATACGGCGGATAATACCAATACGTTGCACCTGCCAGCACATTTGTTGAGTCCTCATCATATCCTTCCAGGGTATAATGTGAAAACCTGATGAATATTCCGCTTGCGAGTATAACCAGCATAAGAATTACAAACAGCTTATTACTGCGGACATAACAGCTGATTTTCCTTATTTGTTCCATGCATTCTAAAAAAGGGAGAACCTTTATAAAACTTTATCTTTTAATAATATCAGGATACTGCACTTTTAATAATAAACAGCATAACTTATTGGGTAAAAATTACTGCACGATTTGGTTTTCAATAAGTTTATAAACACCAAATTTCAGCACCATTACATTCAAAAAAATGGCAAAAACAGCACTCATCACAGGGATAACAGGGCAGGATGGCTCATACCTTGCAGAATTCTTGTTGAGCAAGGGATATAATGTTTACGGGCTAATACGGCGCTCTTCAACAGAAACCACTGGCAGGATACAGCATCTTGTTGATGAAGGCAGGATACAGCTGATTGGCGGGGATATAATCGACCATCTTTCATTAATACAGGCTATTCAGAAGTCCGGGGCAGATGAAGTCTATAATCTGGCATCCATGTCCTATGTAAAAGCCTCATGGGAGCATCCTGTTGCAACAGCGGATTATACAGGCATTAGCGTAACAAAGATGCTTGAAGCCATCAGGACAGTGAACCCGAAAGTAAAGTTCTACCAGGCATCCAGCAGCGAAATGTTTGGGAAAGTGCAGGAAACTCCACAGAGCGAAAAAACACCTTTCTATCCAAGAAGCCCATATGGCATTGCAAAGCTCTTCGGGCACTGGACAACTGTAAATTACAGGGAGAGCTATAACATGTTTGCCTGCAGCGGAATACTTTTCAACCATGAATCCCCGAGAAGAGGCATGGAATTTGTTACAAGGAAAATTGCATATAATGTTGCAAAGATTAAGCTGGGGCTTTCTGACAGCTTTAGTTTGGGCAATATGGATGCTAAAAGGGACTGGGGCTTTGCAGGAGACTATGTAAAGGCAATGTGGCTTATGCTGCAGCAGGACAAGCCAGAGGACTATGTTATTGGCACAGGAGAAACACATTCTGTAAGGGAATTTGTAGAAACAGCCTTTAACCATGTAGGCATAAAGGACTGGCAGAATCATGTGAAGGTTGACAAGAAGCATCTTAGGCCAGCTGAAGTGGAATTGCTTATGGCAGATCCGGCAAAAGCAAAGGGGCAGCTTGGATGGCAGCCAGCAACCTCTTTTAAAGAACTGGTGGCAATGATGGTTGATTCTGATATAGGGCAGTTGAAAAATGAAGGTTTTAATAACAGGCATTGACGGGTTTGTTGCGCCGTTCCTTGCAAAGATTGAATTGGAAGCTGGCAATTCTGTATATGGCTCTTATTTGAAAGAGCCGTCAAGGCTTCCTGGCGTGCATTATGTTTTTATGGACTTGCTTGACAAGCAATTAGTTGAGAAAATTATTGCAGAAATAAAACCAGATAGAATATATCATCTTGCAGGATTCAGCTCTGTTGCGGAAAGCTGGAAATATCCTGAAATGGCAATGAAAGTCAATGCTCATGGCATGCAGAACCTGCTTGATGGTATTGTTGATGCCAAAATCAAACCAAAAATTGTTGTTGTTTCATCAGCAGATGTCTATGGCGTGCCTGAATATTTGCCGATAAATGAATCCCATCTATTGAATCCGCAAAGCCCTTACGGCAAATCAAGGGTGGAGCAGGAGAAAATAATTTCTCGATATAAAGATTTAGATATCACTATTGCGCGCAGCTTCAGCCATACAGGCCCTGGCCAGGAAGCAAAATTTGTATGCTCTGCATTTTCCTGGCAAATTGCATTGATAGAGCAAGGAGAGGCGAAGCCCGTTATAATGCACGGCAATCTGGAGATTAAGAGGGATTTTTCTGATGTCCGTGACATAGTGCGCGCCTACAAACTGCTTGCTGAAAAGGGCAAATCCCATGACTTTTATAATGTATGTTCAGGCAGGTTATTCTCCCTGAATGAGATACTTGATATGCTGTTATCTATGAGTACTGCTAAAATCGTCAAAAAGCTTGACCCTTCAAAAGTGAGGCAGGCCGACATCCTGGTTTTGCATGGGGATAATTCAAAATTAAAGGCAGCGGCAGGGTGGAAGCCTGAGATTGATTTTAAGCAGACATTGAAGGAGATTCTAGAATACTGGAGAAAAAAAGTGGCTGCAGTATAAGCTCCGCAAGTCTTTTTAATACCTCCTTCCTTTGTTCTTGTATGAAAATCGGGTTTTTGTTGTCATCCTTTCACCCTTTCACAGGCGGCAGGGAAATTTTGACTTTAAACTTTGCAAAAGAGCTTGCAAAAAGGGGGCATGAGGTGCATGTGTTTACTTCTTTGGCTAAAGATCTGAAAAAAGAAGAGGTTGTTCATGGGGTGCATATCCACAGGAGCAGGACATGGCTTAAGTACAAGTATTACCTTGAATTCAACCCCGGCTGGATATGGAATTCATTGAAGCATAGGCTGGACATATTCCAGGTGCAGAGCTTTGGGTTTGTTTTTGCTGATATTGCAGCAGTTCTTAAGAGAATGTTTTCTAAAGCAGTGGTTTTAAACAGCCCGATGGGGCCTTTCATGGCTTTGGAGAAATATAACTGGTGGCAGACAATTCTTAAAAAGGTTTATACTGTTTTGGAATGGCCTGTCAACAGGTTGTATACAAAAGTAATTGCAATTAACCCCGGGCAATGGAGATGGATGGTCAATTGCGGCGTTCGAAAGGCGGATATTATTTTTATTCCGCCAAGTGTCGAGTCTTATCTTTTTGCGCAATATAACAAAAAGCCGTTTGTTGACAAATATAACTTAAAAGGAAAGTTTGTGATAAGCTATATTGGAAGAATACAAAAATACAAAGGGCTTGACCAGGTAATAACTGTTCTTCCTGAAATCCTGAAGAAGCATAAGAATATTGTTTTTCTTGCAATGGGAAAGGATGCTGATGACGTGGAAAGGCTGAATAGAATGGCAAAAGATCTTGATGTTGAAAATAATGTCATATTCACGGGCCCTGTTTCAGAAGAGGAAAAGATACAGGGCCTGGATGTTTCTAATATCTTTGTGTTTCCGTCTGAATGGGAGGCGTTTGGGATTGTTCTTGTTGAGGCCTTTGCTCGCGGGAATGCTGTTATTTCCACCAAAACAGAAGGCGGGAAGTATTTGGTTAAGGAGGGCGTTAATGGGTTTCTTTATGATTACAAGGATACTAAAGCTTTGGAGAAGCATATTTTAAAGCTTATTGAGGATGACAAGCTTCGCAAGACAATTATCAGCAATAACATCAAGAAAGCGCACGGATTTTCAACAGAGAAGGTAACGGATGAGCTTGAAAGGCTTTATCTTGCATTGCTAAAAAAATAGGCAGCTACTCTTTATTGCTTTTGAGCTTTTCTTCAACTTGTTTTATCCTGTCAAATGTTCCCATGTCTTTAAGAAATTCCTCTGTATGGTAGGCAAAAACATTGTTTTGTGTTTCTATGATATTTGGCAATAATTCGTTTTCCATTGAATATTTGCCGTCTGGTATGAAATTGAATATTTTTGAGCTGAACACGTGCATGCCTGAGTTGCCTAATTCTGTGTTTGGCTTTTCACTATGCGGCTTTTTCCAGAATTTTACTATTTTTCCTTTTTCATCCTTTTCTATCAAATCACTGTCTTCAGGGTGTGATGACTTATGGACAACTAATGTGCATAAGGCGTTGTTATTATTATGGAAATCCATCAATGGCTTTGCATTGATCTGGCAGAGAATGTCTGCGTGCAGCATTATGAAATTGTCGTTTCCTATTAATTCTTTTGCAAGCTTTAATGGACCTGCTGTGCCTAACTTCTCTTTTTCTATTGAATATTTGATATTTACGCCAAACTTTTCTCCATTTCCAAAGTATTCTTCAATTACATGCGCTAAATAGCCTGAGCAGATTATGATGTCTTTCAAGCCCTGCTGTTTTGCCCATTCAATTGTATGCTCTAATACCGGCTTTCCATTCAATGGAAGCATTGGCTTTGGCACTTCTTTTGTAAGCGGATAAAGCCTTTCGCCTTTGCCGCCAGCCATTAGAACTAGCTTCATGTATTGCCTCCTTACTCCCTGCTACCTATAACCTCTGCTGTGCTCCCTTGCTGCGGGTGCCTCGCTTGCTCTGCGGCACTCCTCGCTGTCGGTTGCCAGCATCCGTAAAGCTCCTTTTCAATAACCTCACACATGACATGCCCTACAGTGATATGCATTTCCTGTATTCTTGCGCAGCTGTCTGACGGCACTTTTAACACAAAGTCATTGCCCATCTCATCCATTTTTCCGCCTTTTGCGCCTGTCCATGCTATTGCTTTTGCGCCTCTTTCTTTTGCAGCTTGCAATGCGTTTATTACATTAGGAGAATTGCCTGATGTTGAAATGCCGATGACTACGTCCTTATCTGTTACCAAGTCATGAACCTGCCTTGAGAATAGATGGTCATAACCTAAGTCATTGGCAATTGCGGTTAATATGGAAGTGTTTACAGTCAATGCTATTGCAGGGATGCTTGGCCTTTGGTTTTTCCTGTCCAGCAAGCATACCATTTCAGCTGCAATGTGCTGGGCGTCTGCTGCAGAGCCGCCATTGCCGAAGATTATTATCTTGCCCTTGTTTTTATAGCAGTTAACTATAAGCTTGCACATCTCTTCTATCTCTTTTGACATTGTTTCAAGCCTTTGCTTTGCTTCTGTTGATTCTTTCAGGCTTTGTTTTATAGTGTTTTCCATTTTTCACCTCAATTTATTTCTCCAAAATTCAATCATGTCTTTTATTGTCTTTTCAATCGGGATTTCCTGCTTCCATCCTGTTTCGTTTTTAAGCTTTGTTGAATCGCCGAAAATAATTGGCTCGTCTGTAGGTCTTAGCAGTTTTGGGTCTGTCTCTGTTGTTACTTTAATCCCTGCTGTCTTTATGACTATATCCAATATATCCTTTATTAGGTATGCTTTTTCGCCTGACACATTGTACACTTCCCCTGCAGTGCCTTTCTCAGCAAGCAGGTGGAATGCCCTTATGATATCTCTTACATCTGTTATTGCTCTTTTTGCGTTTAAGTTGCCTGTTGTAAATACAGGGTCTTTCATCCTTCTCTCACTATCGTTCGGAAGTCCACTTCGCTGCGCTCGCAGACCTTTTTCAATCATCACTGCCTGCTTTGTGAAGTCAGAGCATACATCATTGACTTTTCCAGGGCCTGTTGTGTTAAATATTCTTATTCTTATGCCCCTCATTCCAAAATTCTTGTAGTACTGATATGTCAGGAAATCCTGTGCAACCTTGCTAACTCCGTAAGGATGCAGTGGAAGCAGTGAGTGCTCTTCACTTATCGGCACTTCCTCTGGCTTTACAAAGCCGTACTCTGCTGATGAGCATGCAACAATCACTACAGGATTCAGGTTTAACTCCTTTAAGGATTCAAACAGGTTTATTGTGCCTTCTACATTTGCCTGGATTGTGTAGTTTGGCTTTTCCCATGAGACAGTTGGATAGCTTTGCGCTGCAAGATGATAAACAGCGTCTGGCTTGAACTCTTCAAGCATTTTCTTGAACTTGGTTTTATCTCTTACGTCTAATTCTTCTGCTTTTCCCAGCTTTTTTAATTCATTTATGTCTGAAATAGGCTCGTAATATGTTGAGAATACTTCTTCCCCTTTTTCATGCAGGTACTTTGCCAAATGAGGGCCCATGAATCCGCCTGCGCCTGTTATGAATGCCTTCATTTTTTGTCTCCTGAGCTTAGTGAAGGGAGGCTCAAAACGCAAGTTTTGTTGTCTCCTGTGTTTAGTGTTGGCAATTTCAAAATGCTTGTGTCTTTTAGCATTATTTCTGCTGCTCCATATAAATCTTTCGCAGTATAATCAGGTGTTGCATCCTTGAAACCATCATCGCCTCCGTAGCCTGTTGATACAAGGATTGTTCTTGTGCCTGCCAGGTATCCTGCTTTTATGTCGCCTGTCTTGTCTCCGATTGTAAAGCTTTGCTTTAAGTTGATATTGTGCTCTTCAGCTGCTTTTAGTATCATGCCTGGCTTTGGCTTTCTGCATTCGCATTCTGTCTTGTATTTTCCAAACCCCTGTATAGGATGGTGGAAGCACATGTATGTTGCGTCTATTGTTGCTCCCTTCTCTTTAAGCAATTCAAGAATTCTGTTGTTTACTGCCTTTGCCTGGTCTTCTGTGCACATTCCTCTCCCAACAGCGGGCTGGTTTGTGATTATAACTACAAGGTATTCCTTGTTTAATCTTGAGATGGCTTTTGCTGCGTTCTCTAACAGCTTTACCTTGTTTGGGTCTGTTATGAAGTTTGTTTCTTCTATTATAACACCGTCCCTGTCCAGAAAAGCGGCCTTTTTACTGTTTCCCATCGAGAGAAAAGGCTGAAATAAGCTTTAAAAAGATTATGTAAGCAGGGTAGTGGATTGTAAAAAGGATGAGCTCCGCTGCGCTTTACAGCATTGTATGTGGCATGCCCAGCTTATCAGCTGTTTCAGCCATGATGCCTGCTATTGCTTTTCTTAGAAGAGCTGCATTTTCAGAGCTTCTGTAATCAGAGCCGTCTCTGAACTTTCTGGGAATGTTGAATGTTGACATGCTTTGCTTTGGAGCTATGTATACTTTTTCTGCTTGGTCTGCATATTCCGTGCTCCATTCAAGGTTAAGTGTCGGAAATACTTCCTGTTCCAATTTTTGCCTCACTATTTCTTCAAACTCACCCTTAAGCTTTGCCAGAAAATAAGGATTAAGTGATTTGCAGTAATTGATTGTTTCTCCTGTAAGGACATTAACATGGATTGTTCCGTTTTCAACCAAAAGAAGGTATGGAAATCTTTGCACTTCCTGATTTTTGGCAAGGTTGGCATTAAGCCCATACTTTTCCATGAACCCAATATTTTGTTCCATGCCCGAGCCTGTTAATATGCTTACATAAGGATTATTGTTATTGCCCATCTGCATTGCAAGGCTTTGGAATTCTTTTCCCCTGCTTAAATCTCCTTTTTTAACAAGAACTCCATCCCTGTCTGAAACAATGTGCGTTATGCCTCTGCTTCTTGCTTCCTCATAGAATTCAAGGAAACCGTCAAGCACTTTGCTTTGTGCGATAAACCCCTTCCTTCTTTCAACAGCTTCTTTTACCTTGTCCTGCGCATTTGAAGGAGCTCCTGCAAGCCCTATGCCTTCAATTGAAAGCATTGGAATGTCTATCAGCTCATCTCCGATTACAGCAAGCTCTTCAAGGGGAATCTTGTGGTATTCTGCAAGCCCTCTAACTGCTCTGTCTTTTGTAACCATTGCTGCGTCAACAGCAGCTGTGTTCGCTGATATGTAAATCATTTTAATTCTCCTCCGCTGTGTTCTTATATTTAAAGTTTCCTAATGTGGCAAGAAAGGAAGCTCCAATGATTAAAATGCCTCCAGCTAAAGCTGCAAGCCCCAATAACTCTGAGAGAAAAATCCACGCGAATACAGCGGCAAATACAGGCTCTGTATAGCCTAAGATTGCAACAGTTGTTGCTTTGAGTGCCTGCAATCCTTTGAGATGGAATATGACTGCAATAAACTGGTGCACAATTCCTATTATTCCAAGATAGAGCCATGCATTGCCTGAGATTAATGGCGCTGCCTTTAATAGGAACGGCATGAAAATAATTGCAGTAAAGGACATCTGCACAAATATTATCTGCATAAGGCTGAAATGCCTCATTGCCTTTTTGTATGTGATAAGGGATGCTGCATAGAACACTGCAGAGCTTATTGCAAGCAGGTTTCCGATTGATGATGCTTCAAGGCTTGGGATTCCTGCAACAAACAAAAGCCCTGCCATTGCTATGATAACTGCAATAATCTTTCTTGCTTCTGCCTTTTCTTTAAGTATCAGCCATGAAAGCACAATCACAAAAACAGGGGCAAGATAATGCAGAAAAACTGCATTTGATATCTTTGTCATGCTGAATGCATAAAAATAAAGGCTGTTGTTTGCAGCTCCGAACAAACCAATAAGCAGCAGTATCCCTATCTTTTTCGTCAAAAGCAGCTTTAGCTCTTTCTTTTTCAGCAGAATAAAAAACATAAAAAATGCAGAAACAAGGGAAGCTGCTGCTGCAATCACAATCCCGCTTTGCCCTGACAGCCTTGCAAAAATTCCCATGCTGCCAAATATGAGCATTGCAATAATTACATATGCGGGATATTTTATTTGATTCATATCAGTGTCCTGTAAATTTCCAGCACTCCTTCCCCAAATGGCTGTTTTGCTATATGCCCCTTTCTCTGGCTTACATAATCCTTTAGCTTTTCATCAGTGTTTGCAGGGCATGCAACATGTTCGCATCTTTGCATCATGTCAATGTCAGAATGGTAGGAGTCGCCAATGCCAAGGCAGCCTGCGTTCGCCCTTTTAAGCTTTTCAAGGATATGTTCAATGGCTTCACCTTTGCCTATGCTTGGTCTTACATCAATTGCATTCTTGGAAACCACTATTTTAATCCCGCCTGCTGCAATTTCTGCCTTGACTGATTCAGGCAGTCTTGGATTGAGGAAATCATACACTTGCTCTCCTGTAACGCCTCCATCTGCAGCAGCCTTAAACTCATACGTGAGCATCTTCCTGTTGTCCTTCATCTGCTTTATCTCAGAGTTGCTTAATGCTGCTTTTATCTCATCTTCAAAACTGCTGGCATTTGCAATAAATGATTTCAGTTCTGTCCCGACTGCTGCCAAGTCTTGCCTTACAATCGCCAGTAGTCCATAACATTCTCCTGTTAATGGGTGATATATCTCCTGCCCCATTTCAACTGCAGAAACCTCATTCATGCCTGTTGCTTCAATAATGTTATCGCAGAGATACAGTGAGCGGCCTGTGCATGCTGAAAACTTTACATCAGGATGCGCTTCAACAAACGCCTTTATCTTTGCAAGCAGGCCTTCATGTCCTGCAAGGCTCTGCTTTTCAGGATAGGTTTTAGGCTTTTTGAAATTCCCAAAGCAGCCGTCTATGTCATTAAATACCAAGTCTATTTTTGCCATTATTGCCTCCGCCGGCTTTGCCGGATAAGGGATGGGCTTTTAGGCTGCCTTTAATATATTCCGTGTAAAATGTAAACATCTATTTACATATGTAAACCTAACCATAAAGTTTAAATATAAGCTTTGTTTCACAAAATGCATGGAAAGAAGCCTGGTAAAGCACGGGGAAAGCACGCTGATGGTAAGCGTGCCTGCAGCATGGGTCAAAAGGCACCATCTTGGCAAAGGGGATGCTGTTGACATGCTTGATGAGGGAGAATGCCTTGTAATTTTGAGAAAGGGTAATAAAAAGGCGCAGCTTAAAGTGGAAATATTCTTTGAAAAGCCTGACTATGATGAAATAAGAGCAATACTCTGTAAGGCATACAGGCAAGGCGCTGATGAGATTACAGTAAAGTACGACAACGAGGAAGTGTTCTCTGCAGTGCACAGGGTTGTCGCTTCCATATTCGGATATGAGATTACTGATAGCAAGAAGGGGATGTGCGTGATTAAAAACCTTGTAAAGGAATTTGACTTTGACAAGGACACTGTTTTTAGGAAGATTATACAAATAACAGACACAATGTTTAATCTTACAAGAGAAGTGCTGCAGGGGCATACAGGGCATACACTGGACAAAGTCCATCTCTTAAGGGACGAAGGCTGGAAATTCAGGGATGCGTCATATGCAATGCTTAAGAGGGAAACAATAGAGAAGGCATTTGGCGATGCTTTTATCCTGCATATTTACGAGCAAAACTCTACATACCTCAACTGGCTTATAGAGCGGTTCATGGAAAACAAGATGAAGCCAGTGTCTTCAAATTTTATTAAATTATTTGACAAGGTGCATGAATATTTCAGAAACGCACTGATAATGATGAAAAAGAAAGACAGGGAATACCTCCTTTTTATTATGGAGAACAGGAGAAAGCTGCTTGAGCAGTGCGAAGCAATCTCTGCAAAAGGTGGGAATGAGGCAAAGCTTGTGCCTTACCTTGCAATGCTTGTCCAGAACATCCATAATCCCAAATCAGTGCTTATTGCGTAGATATTTTCTCTGCCGACTGCTAATTAGCAACTTATATAAACGCCTTAAAAATCTGTTTCTACGTAAACAAGGGTGTTATCATTGAAAACCATATGCAGAACTCCTGTAAGAATAAACCTTGCAAACGGCGGGGACACTGATTATTACCTAAAAGAGATTGGATGGGGATGCGTTGTGAATGTAACTTTGTCTTCCCACTTCTATGAGTTTGCAATAAATGATGATGAGGATGCAACTTTAGACATTGTTGATTATTTTGATTACATAGCAAACCCTAACAGGACTTACAGGCTTGAGTCTGATGTTTCTGAATTAGACTTGTTAAAAGCAACAATGAAAGAGCTGGATGTTGATGTGAAGAATTCTTTCTTTTTAAGGACAAATGTGCCGATGCAGTCAGGCTTGGGGGGCTCGTCTGCCTTGAATGTTGCAATGATTTCTGCCTTGCTTCAAAAGAAAGGCGAATCAATTGATCCGCATAAGATAGCTGCGCTGTCATATGACATTGAAAGGAAAAGAATGAATGTGCCTGGCGGGTATCAGGACCAGTATGCTTCTGCCTATGGCTCTGGCTTTAATTATATGGAGTTCAGGAAAGATGGTGTTAATGTTAATAAGATGGAACTGAATGAGGATGTTATTGAAAAGCTTGAAAAGAATCTGTTATTGTTTTACATTGCAAAAAGAAAGTTCTCAGGCAGCAGGATGCATGACTTGCAGAAGGAAAGCGCTGAAAAGAATGCCGGCAAGATAAAGGAATTATTGATTGAGAAAAGAGGCAATGTTTTGAAGATAAAGGATGCTTTGCTTTCTGGTGATTTGGATTCATTTGGGAAGCTTTTATTAAAGGAAGGGCAGATAAAGACAAAGCTGACCGGAACCGGCAATGAGTTTTTTGAAAGCGTAATGGCTTTGGCTCTGGAGAATGGCGCTCTTGGCGGAAAGATTTCAGGCGCTGGCTCTGGCGGATGCATGTTTTTTTATGTTCCAGATGAAAAGATTGAAGGCTTTAGGAATGCGATTGCATCAACAGGCGCTGTTGAGTTGAATTACAGGTTTCAGAGAAGCTATGAGCCTGGTATTCTCTTGAAAACATTGTAACAGTATCTCCGAGAGACGTTAGTCACTGATGGATAACAATACAAAAATTTCATTTCTATAGAATTTGATGGAAGGCATTTAAACCGAAACCTTTATATATTTAAGATATATAATATATATCTTATGAAAAAGGTTGAAA
>JAHJRD010000028.1 GCA_018830945.1 Nanobdellota archaeon
TCCTGAAGGCCAATTTTGCAGAGGAGGCAGATGTGTTAGCTATGGAGACTCAGCAAGAGAAAGCACCCAGGAAAAAGTAAAAGCCAGGATTAACAGCATCAAGAGAACCCTTGCAAAGACAGAAGCAAGCAAGTGCGGCACGCCTTTAAAGGCAGTAAGCGAGGTTTCAGGAGATATGGATGTGACAAAGCTTACAGCTGCGCTGAAAGATGTTAGCGCAACACAGGCAAGGATTGCCAAGTGTGCAGGCATAAGTGGCTTTGAAACAGCTCCTGCTGTAAGAGCAAGTACAAAGGCAGATGCGAGCAGGCTTTTGGCAGCATTCCACAGCAATGCAAAGACAATGATGCAGAAAAATACAATGCCAAATGCCCGTGCAAAGACAGAAGCCACTAAAACTCCTGTGGATGCAATAAAAACCCCTGCAAAGGCATCCTTCTTCAAAAGGATGTTCGGCTTCAGCAACTAAGTTTATTTTTTTCTTTTTTATTCTTCTATATTTATTTCATAAGGCACTATAGACAGGTAAGAATATCCTTTTTTCTCAAGCTCTGCCTCTAAAGATTCCCTGTGATTCAGCCCGGCTGACACAATAAGAACATTGCCAGCATCATGAGAAACAACATATTCTTCTATATGCTGAATAAAGGCAATGCTCCTCTGCCTGTTGATAATATCATCATAAACAGCAACATCAGCCTCGCTTGCCATTGACCTGCCAACTGCATGCGCCCTTCTCCTTAATCCCCAGTCATCCATGCCAAAAGTCAATAAATCATCTTCGTAAATAAGCTCAAAAAGAGAAGCAGTGCCGACTGGAGGGCCAATCACAGCATAATGACGAGCATCATCCTGCCTATACTCTTCAGGTTGGCATCCTATTGCTGCAAATATGCTCCGTGTATTATAATACAAGCCAGGAGAGCTGACAAACCTGCATTCATCTGCATCAAATGAAACTTCACCCTGGAAGTATTCCATTGCAAGGAAGCCGGCATTATTCTCATTAATCATCTCTTCAATTGTCAAGAATACGTTTTCCCGCATAGCAGGAGAAGTATGCAGCTCATAGACAACTGCAAATATCTTTTCAGAGCCAGCATCAACAGCTCTTCCAATTAAAGCATGCTCAAGATTAAAGCATATGCCTGAGATTTCAGCGCCTGTGCATTCCTTTGCTTTTGCAGGAGCTGCTGCTAAAAGCCCAATCAATCCTGCCACAATATAATGCTTCATAAAAAGCGATATTCTTATTCAGCTTATAAAGATTACTCTGTATAATAATAATTTCCCTTCTTCCTCTGCTCAGAATCCAACTGCGAGCCTGGCTTGTTAATCCTCGGCCTTTTTGTCTCCTTGTCCTGCCTATACGTAATATCAAGCATCTTAAGAACCTCATTCATGCCTGCCTGCTTTGCAACAGGCCCGAACACATGCCCCTCAATGCCGGGCTTTCCTTCAAATACAAGCATTGAATCTCCGATATAGTCAATGAACTGCACATCATGGTCAACAACAATTGCGCATTTCTCATTTTTTATGACAAAATCCTTTATTACTTCAGCAACATTTAATCTGTCTTCAACATCAATGAACGCAGAAGGCTCGTCAAACGCATATATCTCAGCATCTTGAAGCAAGGTAACTGCAATATACAGCTTCTGCAGCTCCCCGCCTGACAATCCTTTAACTTCATTATCCAAAAGCTTGCCAAGCCCTAATTTCTCAAGCAATGTCTGCCTGTACCAGCCTGCCATGTACTTTGCGCCCCCTGCCTTGAAAAGCCAGTCCTTTACAGCGCCTTCAACATCAGAAGAAGGATACTGCACTTTGTAAGCTATCTTCAATTTCTTAATTTCCCCTGTATCAGGCTTTAACTCTCCTGCAAGCATCTTAAGGAATGTTGTCTTTCCCAGGCCGTTTGCTCCCATCACTGCAAGGATTTCGCTTTTTGTCACATTGCCTGAGTTTGACTTCATTGAAAAGCTTTCAAACTTCTTTTCCATTTGCGGGAACTCAAGCAAAACCTGCCTGCTCTTGTGCCTTTCAGCAGCATACTGAAAGAACTTGATAGGGTAATCCCTAAAGCGCACATTGTCATCAGGCAAAAACCCGTCTAAATATTCATTAACGCCTCTTCTTACTGCTTTTGACTGCGATATAACACCATAGCAGCCTGCCTCCCCGTAAACAATCTGTATTTCGTCTGATATGTAATCTAATGTAGCCAAATCATGCTCAACAACCATTACAGCAGAGGTTTCAGCAAGCGATTTAATCACCCTTGCAGCCCTTATCCTTGTTGTTATGTCCAGGAAAGAAGCAGGCTCGTCAAAATAATAAACATCTGCTTTTTTTGAGGCTGCTGCTGCAATCGCAACTTTCTGCAATTCGCCCCCTGACAATTGGGATAATTTTCTGTCAGACAAGTGAAAAGCGTCAAGCTCATTCATAATCTTTTCAGAAACTCCTTTTTCATCAACCTTCTTTAATAATTCCTTTACAGTGCCTGTGTACTGTTTTGGCAATAAATCAATCCTCTGCGGCTTGTAAGAGATTTTCATGTTTCCTGCATAGAGCTTTTTGAAGTATTCGCCCAAAGAAGTATGCCCATACCTTGCTGCTATCTCTTCATCAGAAGGAGGGCTTGAAAACTTTCCAAAGTTTGGCTTTAATGTTCCTGCAAGTATGTTTAATGCAGTTGACTTGCCGATTCCGTTTCTTCCTAATATTCCAACAACTTTTCCTTGTTTTGGGATCGGAAGATGGAACAATTCAAACGCGTTCTTTCCAAAGCGGTGGATAGGGTCCACTTTAAGCTTTTCAGGAAGGTTAATCACTGAGATGCAGCTTACAGGGCACTTTCTTACGCAGATTCCGCAGCCTGTGCAGAGCTTTTCATCTATCAAAGGCTTCTTGTCCTGCTCATTTATTGCAATGCATTCCTTGCCTGTCCTGTTTACAGGACAGTAATGCCCGCAGACGAACTCGCAGCCTTTTGTGTTCCTGCACTTTATTCTTTCCAGTATTGCTATTCTTGACATGGTGTTTAAAGAGAGCTAATGGTTATATAAACTTAACGAGAAGTGGTATGATAAAAGCTATATAATGGCTGCTATGCACAAAACAAATAAAAAAGCCGGCCTCCGGCGTGAAGCGTAATGTTTTCGCGCATTATAAAACAAGAAAGGCTCTTTTTCATAACTTACCTTGCAAATATGCTTATTACTTTACCTGTTAATCTTGTCCAAATTTTCCTTTTGATTACTGGTGCTTGTGAAACTTTTGCAGCTTTTGTATTGTTTCAGCCAGCTTTTTGTTTTACTTTATAAATTATTAACTTTACTTAATAGACTCTTAACTATAGTTTGTAAGGTTTCGTACGCCAACTTTTGCGTTTCTTCAAAACACGCAGCTTTTCCCGTTCTCCTTGAGCCATGCTATCTTTTCCTTGTAATCAGGCATTGCCTTTTCAACCAAATGCCAAAAGCTTTCAGAATGATTATGCTCCCTAAGATGCGCAAGCTCGTGTATGCATACATATTCCAAAACATCGTCAGGCGCGAAAAGAATCCTTGTTGAGATGTTTATATTGCCTTGCATTGAGCAGCTGCCCCAATTGGACTTGTTGTGCTTGAAGAATATCTTGCTTAAAGGCATGTTAAAGTGCTGCTGGTTAAGGTTATGCACCTTCTCTTTCAATAAAGGAAGCCGCCTTGACGCAATGCACCTGCTTAACAGTGTTGAGATATGGCTGTTCTGCTCTTCTTTGGGAAGATTTGCTGATATTGACAGCAAAAGGCTATTCCCGTCTATCCTTGCGGAGCTTGAAGCCTTGCCAGCGAACTGTATTTTAAGCATATATTCTTCTGCCCCTACTTTAAGCATTTCCCCGTCCTTGTATTCTCTCTGCTGCCTGTTAAACCTTTCAGGGTTTTCCTCAAGCTTTTTTCTTGCCCATTGCTTTGCCTTCAAAATCTCCCTGAACCTCTCTTCCCTGTCAAGATGGAGCGGCATCTTAAGGGCTATGCCTCTTTTTCCGATTCTTATGCTTATGCTGTTTCTTTTTTCGCAAGAAATGAAAAGGCGATATTGCTTCCCGTTTGCCTCAATGAAATCCTGCATAGGAATGATAGAGCTAATGCTTGTTTAAAAAGATTCCCCAGCGGCAGGCAATATATTTAAAAAGGAGAACAGTCATTATAAATAAGGTAAAATAAGGTGGTATAATGGCTGCAAAAAAGAAACTAAAAAAAAACAGCTCCTAAGAAGGCTATTCCTTTAAAGCCAAAGGCAATTGAAAAGCCAACTAAAACAAAGCCTGAAAACCCAAGATTAAAAAGAAAGATTATAATCAGCGCAATAGTTGCTGTTTCATTGTTCATATTTGCATCAATCTTCTTCAATGTAATGGAAAATGTTAATACAGAAAGAAGCCTTCCTGTGAAGGAATACGCAAAAGCAGCTGTCGGCATATCCTGCGTTGACCAGTGCGGCGATTATGTATGCGCTGAAGTTTCGTGCATGGCAGAAGGATGCCCCTGCTCTGAGAATTACAGGACATGCCCCTCTGACTGCCATGAGGCAAGGTTTGAGGATTTGGCAAAATTTGCAGAAGATTCTGAATGCCTGGAAAAAGGAGAATTAACTGAAAATTATGCATTTAACCCTGAAACAAGGACATGGTGGATTAATCTTAAGATGAAGCCTGAATTTGAGAATCCATTATGCAGCCCTGCCTGTGTCATCTATGAAGACGAAGACAAGATAGAGCTTAACTGGAGATGCGCAGGCGCTGTGCCTGAGTAGACCTATAGCAATATATTCTGCAGAAAGTTAAACAAATAGCCAGTCAGTATAATGCCTGCTGTGACAACTGCGAAGAATATCAGCACAAGCTTAAGTTTCATAATACCTTTCAGCATGACTCCCTCAGGAAGGCTTAATGCAGAAATAGCCATCATAAATGCCAATGCAGTGCCAAGGGGAATCCCTTTCTGGAACAAAGCAACCGCTATCGGGACAATTGCCGCGCAGCTGCCGTACATTGGAACACCTAATAAAACAACAACTGGGATTGTGAATATCCCTGTCCTGCTTATAGCAGACTGGATAAGCTCCTGCGGAACGTAATTATGGATTATTGCTCCAATCCCAACACCAACAATAAGCCATATCCAAAGCTTTGCAACCATTGCATATGATTCATTAATGCTGAAATTAAAGCGCTCCTGCATTGTTGAAAGTGCCTTTTGCTTGAAGCTTTTTGCATTCAAGGCGATATCTTTGTTAAGATATCTCTCAAGATTCATCTTTCCAAGTATAATTCCTGAAAAGAATCCAAGCAGTATTCCGCTAATTACATATGCAGCTGCTATTTTCCAGCCAAAAAAGCCAAACATCAGCACCACAAGGTATTCGTTTACCAAAGGGGATGTTACAAGGAAAGAAAAAGTTACTCCCAAAGGTATTCCTGAGCGGATAAAGCCGATAAACAAGGGTATTGATGAGCAGGAGCAGAAAGGGGTTATTGCGCCAAAGATTGCAGCTAAAAGATTCTCAAGCCCGTAGCGCTTTTTGCTCAGCCACTTCTTCATCTTGTCTTGGGGCAGATAGCTCCTCAGGAAAGCTGCTATGAACACCATAACAAAAAGCAGAAACATGATTTTGATTGTGTCATAGATAATGTAATTCAGTGTTTCTGCAAGCCTAGTAGTGGAATCCATCTTTATTACAGAATACAAAAGCCAGTCCACTGCCTGCTGAAGCATAAATTAATTCTCTTGTTTCATTTTATAAACTTTCGGAAGGCATCCCGAAACTTATTTAACCTTTTAAAGCCATTAAAGACAAGTGAAAATCTTTGATAAGAATTTTAAAGAGATGATTTCATCGCAAATCATTGTAATTATAGGCGGATTAATAGCAGGAACAGTGCTTGCTGCCTTCACAAAGAAATTGTATTTAATCCCAGGCATGCTTATCCTTATTCCCGGATTTCTTGAGATGAGGGGGAGCATAGCCGGTACTCTTTCAGCTCGTATAAGCTCTGCATTGTTTCTTAAAGTGATTAAGCCAAAGTACAGCAGAAAGACTCTGCTTGTTAACAGCAATATCCATGCCTCAATGTTTCTTGCACTAGCTGCATCATTAGGATTAGGCATAATGGCTTTTGCATTGAATTATTTTGTTTCAGGCATATTCTTCCCGCAGATAATCCTTGTACCCATAATAGCCGCAGTTCTTTCAGAGGCAATAGAAACACCACTGACTATTTTTTCAACATTTTATATTTTTAAAAAAGGGCATGATCCGAATAACATAATGGGCCCTGTAATAACAACAGGTGTAGACATAATCAGCATGACAGCATTAATGGTTGCGATGGTGGTAATATGAAGCTAGAGCCGATAAAAGCAGCAAGGCAGATGGAGAAGTATTTAGTTAAATTAACAAAAATAGAAAGGCACAAGCATCACCCATTGCTGCACACACTCCATAAAAAGCACAATATATCAAGAAAAACCCTGCTTTATATCAAAGGCCACACAAGAGAGGAGCATATGGCGCATAAGATAATCCATGGCAGCTTAAGATTTATCCTGCTTGCAACATTGATAAGCGCGTTAGGCGGGCTTGCTTTAGAGCAGGTAAGGCACATACTTATACCCATCCTTCCTTTGATTATATTATTGCCTGCATTCAACAACATGGCTGGTGATTTTGGGATAATTGTGTCTTCAAGGCTTTCTGTCATGCTTCATGAAAAGCAGGTTAAGAAAAGGTTTTGGGAATCAGAGGAATTAAAAAAGCTGGCTGTGCAGGTTGCGATGATTTCAATGCTAACTGCTTTTGCAACAGCTGTATTGGCTCTTATAATACCAGGGATTGTGGGAGATGCTGTAAATCTTGTTACAGCAGGAAAAGTGGTCTTGATAGCTGTTCTGGACGCTTTTTTGCTTGTAAGCTTAATATTGATTATATCTGTAATAGCAGGCATTTATGTGTTCAGGAAAAAGAAGGATCCGAATAATTTTTTAATACCCATTACAACATCAATAGCTGACTGGGCAAACATGGTTGTGCTGGCTTTATTAGTAATAATGTTTTTCTAGGCATACTCTACAATTAATTCCAGCTTCATCTTTTTGCCAATCTCATTGACAGCTGCATTGATTTCCTTGTCAAGAATGCGTTCATGTATTCTTACCCTCAGAACATATCCAGGCGCATCAATATCATGGATTGTGAGAAGCTTGTCGCCAAAAAGCTTGTCAAGCAGCCTTCTTCCTGCCTTGATTACGTAATTTGTCTCCATTGCGCCAAACGCGCCCCAGGTTGTATGCAATGAGCTTAACCCATGCCTTTTTATGTGGGGATATGACAATAGCTCAGCCTTTACCCAGTTACCAAAATCACTTATGTAATCAGGCCATCCAAGATAGTTATGTTCTTTCATTGCTTCTCTGCTTTATACCAGTCAAGGAAGGCTATTAAAGCTTTCGCCCTGTGTGAGAATTGTTCCTTTTCTTCCTTTTTCATTTCAGAGAATGTCCTTGTTTCCCCGCCTGGTATGAATATTGTATCGTATGCAAAGTCAATAATATCAGACGGCTTTTCAGCTATCTTGCCTTCGCATTCGCCTGTGAATGCAACTGGATGAAAGTTTGGTGTTCCATATGCAAATGATGTAACAAATGTTGCTTTTCTTTCTTTTCCTTCTAATAACTTTAAAACGCCGTTTATGCCAACGCCTTCAAACACAACCTTTGCATTAGGGCCTGGAAAGCTTTTGAATGCCTCAAAGTAAATGCCTGTGTCTTCAACCAATACAGGCTTGTTTAATATCTTCAAAGCTGACAATGCTTTTGCAATTGCGACCTCTTTCTCAGTAGGAAGCTTTTGCTCAACAATCTCCAAATCAGACCATTCCAATTCAATGCCATAGCGGTCAGTGACTTTCTTGACTTCCTCGTATTTGTTTCTGTTCCCTGTGACGAAAAAGAGCTTCATAAAAAGAGGTAAGGGAAGATTTGTATATAAAGGTTATTATGAAATAAAGCAGCTTCCTTTTCCACGATCTTCCTCTTGTATGCACTCCCAATTTCCCAGCCCATTCTTTGCAATGCAATCACTATCTTTTAGACATCCACATACCCCATCTTCTAAAAGGAAAGTATAAGGAGGGCATCCTTTCTCGCTTGCAATGCACTCGTCTTTAAAATCAGGAGACACTGTATCACAGTCCATGGAGCCGCTCAGTATCTGCTGCTGGTAGCACATTCTCCTATAGCCTATATCTTCTATATCCTCACAAGAAGGAGTCAGCCAATCGCCAGTGCATCTTTCGCCTGCATCCGGCCTGCACATGCATTTTCCCTTGTTGCAGAATGAGGCAAACGGCCCTTTTTGTGCGCATTCCTCATGAGTTGAGCAGGAAATAAACTCATGCTTTGAGCAGAAATCCTGGGTTTCGGTTGTTCCGTTGCTGTTAAATGTCACGTGAAGGCAATAATAATCACAATGAAGCAGGCGCATGCCTTGTTTAAAGAAGACATTATACCAAAGGACAGGACTTTGCGTGAAGTGCATGACCTTACAAATACAAAGAAAGCATGGGATTATTTAATGGCAAAAAAGCCCAAAATAGATATTGTACTGGCTGAATTTTTGCATGATATGCTTCTCGAGGGTATTGATGCAAGAAAAGGATTCAGAATGCATGATATCCGCATATTCGGGCAGCCATTTAAGCCGACTCCTGCAAGGTATGTTATGCCTGATGTAAAGATATTATTAAGCTGGTATGAAGAAAATAAAAGCAAGATGCACCCTCTGGCTTTAGCCACTTTCTTCCACCATAAGTTTGAGAATATACACCCTTTTTCAGACGGCAACGGCAGGACAGGCAGGATGATTATGAATTATATCCTATTCCTGTCAGGATACCCACCCATGGTAATTTCCAGGCGATTTCGGAAAGAATACCTTGATGTAATGAATGACGCTGATAAATCGCTTAGGCAGGGCATTACAAAAGTAGAAATGGGTTATTACAAAGAGCTTTTGGAATTCATATATTCGCAGTACAGGATGTCTTATTGGGACATATTTCTTGCATGATTCCCCTTACATTTAGAAATATCAATTGTAAGGGGAAAGACTACAGTAGCCTAATACCCTTCACCCTCTCCTTCACATACTCATCCTTTAAGAGCGCTTTAAGCAGGCTTTTTGCATCTCTATGCTTTCTTTTAACAACAACATAAGCCCTGCCATCCTCTTCCAGCACTTTATTCCCTTCCCATGCCAATTTAAAGTTCTCAAGCCTTTCGTTCTCAGCCATTGGAGGCCCAAAGTGCTTTCTCTTCTCTGATAATCTCTCTTTAGGAACAATAAACCAGAACAAGGCATTCTTTTCCCATTCCCAGCCAGATTCAATTAATTTAAATTCATGCTTTGCAAGCAGCTTTTTAAAGAATTCAAAGCATTTCAGCAATTTAGCGCCAACAATATCCCTCTTGCCATCCAAAGCTTTTGCCTCAATTAAAACTAATGCATTCTTGCCTGCCTTTTTCTTTAGCAAAGCTTTAGTAACCTTTTCTTTTTCAAAAAACTTCAATAACGGCTTTTCAATGAATTTCCTTGCCAATATTATTGCCTTTTCAAAAACCTCATGCCCCAGTCCTGCAGCTGCATTTCTTTCTTTCTGCACAGGGTCAATCAATATCAAAGGAGAAAACAATTTTGCCTTGTTTAATTCCGCAATAATAGGCTTTCCCTTGTGATATCCTTCAATGTCAATTACAACCTTTTTTGAAATATCCCATTTTGCAATATTCTGCATTAATGCATCAAAGCCTGAATAATACACAGTCAAAATCTCCAGCACATAGCCTGAAAAGCCCTGAATGTATGACTCTGCGCCATACAATCTATTTGCCTTGAAAAACGCCTTGGCTAATCTCATGTCATCCAGCAGATGCTTGTGATGAGAAACCCAAACAACATGCAACGGCGAGACATCAGTGATGTTCTCAGCCAAATCAGCCTTTTCAACATCCATTATAGGAACGATCTCAACTGTATATGGCTTATGCGTTATCTGGAAATAATCCCTGCTGCCGTGCAATGTGTCAACTTTCTTAAACTCTTTTCTCAATACCTGCCCTAAAATAAGAGATATGTCTTTTCCTGAATACTGCTTTTTTGAAAACCTTACATATATGTCAATGTCATGGTTGCCTTTCAGCCATGTGCCTTTTGCAAAAGAGCCGCCAATGGCAGGGACAGTATTTGGAATATTGATTTTTTTTATTATTGCTACAGCTATTGCATTTACCTTCTTCTCCTCTGCTTTTGACGGCTTTATTCTTTTAAGCGCTTCCTGCAATATATCCATAAAGAAAAAAGGGGTTTATAGAGTATTAAAGGCTTTTCTTTGCCTTCTCAGCCCCTTTTACAATCCGGTCCATCATTGCAACTGACTCAACTGGATACTTTCCTATGGCTGTCTCCTCTGAAAGCATTAAGGCAGATGAGCCGTCAAGAACAGCGTTTGCAACATCAGTTACTTCGGCCCTGGTTGGTTCTTTTGAATCTGTCATTGAAAGCAGCATTTCAGTTGCAGTTACCACGAACTTCTTCCTTTTATTGCACTCCTTAATTATGCTTTTCTGGAAAAAAGGCAGTTTCTCAAGAGGAACATTCCTGCCAAGGTCCCCCCTTGCCACCATCACACCATTGCTTGCTTTTATTATTTCTGTTATGTTTCTTACCCCTTTTGCGGTTTCAATCTTTGCAATGGTTTTTGCCTTTGGAAGTAATTTTTTCAGCCCTTTAAGCTGTTTGGCAGATTCAGTGAAAGCCAGGGCAATGTAATCAAAGCCAAGGTGCCTTACCTTGCCTGCCATTCTTACATTAAGAATATCCACCAGGCTTTTGCATTTCAGGATTCTCAGCTTTTCAAGCAAGGAAGCGCATTCACTTACAGAAGCATATTTCATGTTAATCCTTGCAATGTCCATGCCTGCCTTTTTCATAGCTTTAAGCACTTTTATAGAAGAGCTTGAAGGGCCGACTGTTGCAATGATTTGCGTTTTCATGATATGTATAATAACATTTGATGTTTTAATAGGTTGCGGCTGTCAATGCCTGAAATAAGCCATTGTCCGCTTCCTTATCTGCTCTGCAATCTTCTCATTATTGCTTATTACAACCTCTATTGAGGTTTTCCTGTCAAAAACATCTTCAACAAGCTTTTTTAGGTCTATTTCCCCAATATCCTTGTTTTTTGCAATTGCAGAAAGCTTTTGCCTTAACTCCGAAGGCAGGTAAATCTGTATTACTGTGCTTCCAACAACTATTAATTCACAGATGTCTGCGCAACCCACGCCTGTCTTTATGTTATAGCCATTCTTCCTGTAGAAAGCAGCTGCCCACTTGTCCATTTCAGTGTCGCCCCTGCAAAGCCTGTATATCTTTATCCCCTGCTTTTTTGCAGCCATTGCCTTGTTGTATTCAGCCCTTAAGTAAAACAATGGAGCCCACTCATGGCAGTGGTGCATGCATATCACCTTGTTTTTTGAAGTGAATATTGAATGCTTTTGGAGGTAGTAAAGGTATTTTTCAGTGTCAAAGTATGTTTCAAATGTTAATACATTGATATCCCCTTCTTTTCTTGCATGCTTTAATCCTTCAATCGCTGTTGTCTTCTGCTTTGTAAAGTAGTTTGAGCTTACAATCTCAGTGAAGTTGTGCAGCTTCTTTACCCAGTCATCTGATATTTCATAGCCTTCGTTGTTCTGCCTTAATACATTCTCATTAAGAAGCTCTTTCACTGCCTTATAGACCGCCTGGTAGGTTACATTCTTTCCGTATCTTTTTTTAATTGCAGAATGCAGTTTTTTTGCTGTTAACGGCCAGTCAGTTGTCAGTATTGATATAATGTAATCCTTGACAGAGGCGTGCTTTTCAAGCGAAGGAAGAGTAAGGCTTAAACCCATGAGGATTGGAAAAGATTAGGGCTATTTAAATATTTGCTTTTTAGTTAAGTAAAAACAACCAAATGGTTTAGTGAGTGATAAACCCCTGTTTAATAACATCCTGCGCGAAATATTATTCAGGCATATTATTGCCGGAGAAAAAGAGGTTGGGCCCGGGGGTTTTCTTCCCTGGTCATTTAGGAAGAAGAGGAGGTTTTATGAAAGCATTAGAGAGAACTTTGCAATATGATGAAAATAGATGGGAAGAGGCTACTACAGAGCCTGTGAACACGCTGCAGCTTTTCATAACAAACAGGTGCAATTTAAGGTGCAGGGCATGCTTTTATGCAGGCAGCCTTGGAAAAAAAGACATGAGCATGGAGCAATATAAGGAGCATGTATTGGAACACAAGGAGGAGATAAGCAAAGTTATACTTCTTGGTGGAGAGCCAACGCTTCATCCTGATTTGGAGCAGATGCTTTTCTTCAGCAAAAGCCAGGGATTAAGAACAACTGTTTATACAAACGGCGCAAGAATCACAAGGCTTGAAGGCTTTGACCTTAAAGATGTTGAAGTGAGAGTTGGAATTTATGGCTCTGTTTCAAGCGAAAAGCCATTAGGCAAGATTGCAAGGGTTTCTTTTCCTTTTACTGTTGTGTATATGCTGAGAAAAGATAATGTGAATGAATTGATGGAAGCTGCTGAAATGGCTGATTCTCTTGGGAGCCCGAGATTCTTTATTTCAAGCATTCGCGATATTGCCAAAACAGGAAGTTACTGGATAGATAATGAAGAAACAGTGCCCCTTGAGCAATATGCAGATATTGTGCAGGATTTTGTTGATAATTACAAAGGAGGGATGGAGCTGCACATTGCAAAAAGAGGGGTTTTAAAAAGCCAGGCTGATTCAAATGCTGATAAATGCAGGTTTGGCAATATATTCCCTGACGACAGCAAAATAATCTGCCCGTTTGACATTTCATTAGAAAAGTATTCCAGCAGGCTTTGCTTTGATAAAAGAAGATGCAACAAGAATAAAAGCTGCCTTCTGACAAAGATTGTGCTAAAGCCTAAAATGGCAGATGCAAGAAGATTATATGACGCCGCAGGCAGCATATTGCGGAGAAGAGATGAGGAAAACAGGAAATTAATGCGGGATGTAAGTGAAATGCTAAAAAAAGAGGTGAAACTATGACAAAAGAGCTTTACGTAAAATGCACTTACAAGCCAGGAATGTTCTCAAATGAGAAGATTGTTACTGTCAATGCTTGCAACAGGAAAGCGTACTGCTTCTTCACATTTGACCATGAATTGCAGATTATTGACAGCACAAACGCATTGATTAAGGTGTTTGGAATCTGCGCAAAGGAAGCTGATAAAGCAGTTATAATGCTCAGGGAAGAAGGCAATCCGCGCTACTTCACAGTGCCTTTGGATGACCTTATTGAAAGGGATGCGCAACAACAAAATATTTAAATGCCTGAATATTGTAAAAATACAATGACACACTGCAACAGATGCGATTCAGAGTTTGACAATTACTTCAATGGCATGCACTGGTGTCCTGCCTGCGGCAAACAGTTTGCATATGACGAGAATGCGCTGAAAGGGATGCAAAAGAAGGAATAGTTCTGGAAAAGTATATAAAGCTGGCAGGAATAATGCCTGCTATGAAACTGAGATATGCTGTTCCTTTGATGCTTGGGCTTGCCGGCTGCGGCGAGGAAAACCTGAGAAAGCCGCTTGATGTCAAGATACTTAATATAGAGACAGAGGCGTGCGGAAACCAGCCAATGGTTATACTGCATGATAGGGGTTATATGGTAAAGTGCGGTGAATTCTATTTCATACATGATGAGGATGAAAAGTGCATTAATCTTCTAACCGATGAAATTCCCGAAATAAGGCAGCTTTGGCAGGACTTTGGCTGCGATGACATAATTGACTCATGGTATTTGTTTGCTTACAGCGAGGCAACAGGGAGTTATATCTATGCAGCTGACAGCGCGCCTGCAGGGCCTTTGGAGACAAGCGCTTACTTTAAGGTTCTTGGGAAAATAGGGCAGAAGGCATGCGGCGAATATTGGGATAGCTGGCGGTAAGCATAAGTCTTATAAAGCAGGACAGGATTTCCCATTCAAAAGGCGGCAAAACCGCTTGGAGGTAAATAAAAATGAACAAGACACTGGCAGCAATAGTATTAGGCATGGGCGTTTTAGGCGCGGGATGTAGATTGGATGAAACAGGGAGGATATATAGTTATTATGCGCCTATCGAGACAGCAGCAGAAGCAGCAGGATGGAATTATGTGAATTGGGACTGTGGAAGTTACGGCAAAAATCCGGAGCCCTGCGAGCAATTATCATCTTTTCCAGGAAAAGAAACACTATTACTTCCGATTAACGGGGTAAAAGAGAACAACGTTGTTTCCGGCAATATGTGCTGCTTAGGAGATATAGAAGACAGCAATTTCTGGGTTGACTATTGCATACTTTTAGAATAAAAACAAAAATACTAGGAGGCAAATAAAATGAAAACAATAAAAGCAATTTTAGGCGCAAGCTTCCTTGCTGTTGTATTAGGCGCTGGATGCAGAGCATCTGTTGAAGATATAGCAGAGTATACAGCAGTACACAAGTATAACTGGGGATATGCAGAAAACAAGGGCATTGAAAATAATGCTGAGTGCAAACAGAAGTACCCTGGATTTGAAATGCAGGCAGTTTTATTAAAGGGCCTGAATGAAGAAGGAAAAGTGGATGAAGGGACCATGTGCTGCATAACAGAAGAAGAATTGTTTGGAATAGATACGCATACAAAATACTGTTCATTCCTATAACAGAATTTTACATCTTCTTTTTTAATTCTTTTTTCATGCCTTCTATTGATTCATTAACCTTTTCAATGCTTTCCCTTAATTCCCGCAGCATTTCAAGAAACTTGTCATCTGATTCCATATTCACTCCGGCATGCCATGCTTACCTCTTAAAGGCACAAAGCGGAAATACCCCAAGTCCGCCTTATCCACACTATTCTTATGTTTTACAACTTTAATAAGCTTCTGCACACCACTGCCAACAGGGATAACCATTATCCCATTAACCTTTAATTGCTCAATAAGGGGCTTTGGTATTAAAGGGGCAGCAGCAGTCACAATAATCCTGTCGTAAGGCGCTTTCTCCTTATATCCTTCAGAGCCGTCTGAGTGTATGACTTCAACATTCGCAATATGCTCTTTTTCCAGATTAGTTTTTGCAAAATCAGCAAGCTCTGGTATTATTTCAGTTGTATACAGCTTGCCTTTAGCCCCTATAACCTTAGCAATAATCGCAGCCTGATAGCCAGAGCCAGAGCCAATCTCAAGAACCTTCATCCCCTTCTTTAATTCCAAGGCCTGCGTCATCATCATCACAGTTGAAGGCTGAGATATTGTCTGTCCGCAGATAATAGGCAGTGCAACATCCTCATATGCATAAGCATCTGTCCCTTTTACCATAAAATGCTTTCTTTCAACAGCCATGAAAGCAGCCAATGCATTCTTATCTTTAAGAAGCCCTGACTTTTTCCAGAAATCCACTAAATCCCTTTTTGAAGGCATTACTTGTACCTGTTTTTAATCCCAAGCAAATCATGCAGCCCTGTCTTGCCTGCTATCTCTGACACGCCTGCAGCTGCCAAAGCCAATGCAAGCCCTGTCTTGAAATCAGTCACTTCAACAAGCAGCCCAATCCCAAGCCCTGCAAGCGAGCATTCAATCAATGTTATGACAAACTTCATTGGAATAAACCTTGTTTTTGGGGCTTTGACTTTCTTGTACATAAATCCAAGGCAGGCTCTTAAGAATCCGCCTGCCAGCCCAATAATCATCCCCAATGATGCAGGTGTCATGGAATTAAAGTGTGCTTAAGCGTATATAAAAGTTGTTATTTTTGCAGTATCCTGCGTATGTGGAAAGCTTAGAGGGCGGCTCTAAGCTCTGTAAAGGGATTTAAGCCCTTTTGCTTCCATGTTGTGATTAGGCTCATAATAGTTTCATTGGCTGTTATTCCTTTTTCATTCCTCAGGCACCCGGATATTTTTCGCA
>JAHJRD010000029.1 GCA_018830945.1 Nanobdellota archaeon
GTTCCTGGAAAGGAAAAGGAGACAATTGAATTAATTGATTTTCTTGTTGGGAAGGTGCATTTTCTTAACTTGAATGAATTAGAGATATCAGACACCAACGTGAATAAGCTGTATGAGCACGGGTTCAAGGCAAAGGATAATGTTTCTTATGGCGTTAAGGGCAGTGAGAAGATGGCTTTGAGGTTGCTGGATTATTGTGCCAAGAATAATTTCCTTGATGTGCATTACTGCACAGTTGCTTTGAAAGATACTGTGCAATTGCCTACGCGTATAGCGCGCAGGGCCAAGCATGTGAAAAAGGGATATGACATTCTTACTGCAGATAATACATTTATTAGGGGCGCTGTGTATGTTGCATCTCCATTGCTGATTCGTGAGATACGCTTGATGAATCCTGAGAAAAAAAAGATGTTTATTGCAAAGCTTTTGCAAATAAGCAGGAAGATTGCTAAAAAGTTTGATGTTTTAACAGATGTTGATGAAGTGAAGCTTAGGATATTATTAAGCAAAAAGGATTTGCTTAACATAAGGAAAGATTTAAAAGCCCACGGCTTTTATACTGCTGTTGTTGAGGACCTGCCTACATACGATGAGTTTGAGATTGAGTCTGAGGAAGTGTAAAAGGCGGCAGCACTTTGATTGCTGTTTGCAATTCATGGTAAATCTATTTTAATATTTACAACGTATCTATTAAAGCAATATATTTTTTATATGCTTCTTTCGTACTTAAGGTTTTGTCCCAGTTTTGTTCCCTAAATTCTTTTAATGCTTTAAGAGTTTTCTGATTTTGCTTCTGAGAAACTTTAGCCCCATAAATCATCCTAAATTTAAATGTTTCTATAAGTGATTTTGATACATTTGTAACCTGCTTTAATATATCGGACTCCATTTTATCAAACTTCTCTTGAGTCATCATTATTTGCCTTGTCATATCTATGAAACACACTAAAAAGTTTATAAAGGTTGTGGTAATATCTTATAAAAGCCATTAAAAGCCTTATGCGTCGGTGGTTTAGTGGTTAGAATCTCGGCTTCCCAAGCCGATGACCCGGGTTCGAATCCCGGCCGGCGCAGTTATGATATCTAAGGATTATTGTATTTTACAGATAATAAAGAAAGAAGTTGATTCAGACAAAGATACATATGAACTCTTTTTTGAAGGTGTTCCAATAGGCTTTAGCGAAATTGAAATAATTAATCTGTCAGAGCCGCATATTAGAATATTTAACCATATTATCGAACGACAAAAAAGGCGGGGCTTTGGTAAGATATTATATTATTTCATTGAATCTTTGGCAAAAAAGAAGGGCTTTCGATATATTATTGCAGATTGTGTTGAAATTAATGATAAAGATGCTATCGGCTTTTGGAAAGCCATGAGCTTTAGAGAACTAACAAGAGAAGAAGCTCATTCTTATAAGATCGCTCTTCCAGATAAAGACGATACAGTTTATATTAAATATTTATAAAATTGGATGCTAATAAACTTTATTCGGTAATATTAGAAACATCTTTTACAATTTTAAGAGTTTTTCCATCAATATCCATAGTGAATTTTATTATTGTTGTATCATACGAATCTAATGTATTCAGATTTACACCACATATCCATCCTCCCACTTGAGATTTAGCCTTAACATATTTATAAGTAAATGCAGGATAATCTTCACTATTTCTTAATGCCCATCCCAAACAATCGCCTTGGTTATATTTAGAGATGGGCCAACTACAACCCGACCCTAGAACTACATCTCTTTCCAAATTATTTTCTATTTTTATGTCCTGGCAGATTTCGTACATATCTTCACTTCTTTTAAATTTTTTGAGATTATGAGTTATTATTATCCCTTCTATTTGCTCTACTTCAGTGTCGGCTACTTCTTCTGGAATAATTACTTTTGCTTCTTCAGATTCAAATGGAGAACTAGTAAAGTTAAATGAAAGTTTTTCATAAATAACTGATTCAAATCCTTCTGAAGTCCTTTTTCCATTATATTGCTCCCCATTAATGAATATTGTAGGGCTGCTTTTGACATTTAAAGATTCAGCCCATGCAAATGATTTTGCTAAAAGAGTTTCCCCTTCTTTGCCTTCAAAGCATATATTTAACGCAGTAGAATCAATATTGACCTCTTTTGCGCATTTTTCCCAATTTGAACTTGCATCTCTTAGCTCTTTATTTTGGCATACAATATAGTCCATATAATTTTCAGGAGAAATTTTCATTGCACAAAGTTGCCTTATATCTTCATCAATCGCAGGTTGCTCATACAGAGATTTAAAAGTATATCTGCTATTTCCCGTCCCTATAAAATTAAGATTGAATTTTACATTATTCCCAAACTTATCCAAAACAGGTTTAAGCTCATTTTCGACTTCTCGGCCAAAAGGGCACATACTCATAACAAATAAGTCTATATGAACATTATTACTGCCATTATAACAAAGAGGTATCTCTTCATATTCACAAGCATAACTTGTTTCTTTAGAACAAATATCTTTAGTGCAAACATTTCCATCATCACAACTTTGATTGCAGGTTTGACAGTTTAGAGGGCAACAATAAGATTCAATAGTATCCAGATAAGGCAAACCGCAATCGTCAGGCGCAGAACAGAGATAACCGCTATATGCCTGACATCTGTGTTGCCCAACCAATTCCAAAGCTTTAGTTCTCTGTTCTGGCGTACAGCCAACTACTGCAATAAGTAATATGCCCAATATTATCGCAATGTATGCTTTCATATATGCCTAGAAGAGGACATAGCATTATAAGCTTTTTGGGCTCCCCACCACTCGAACGGATACTCTTCCACAATATCCCTAATCTCTTTCTTCTCTTCCTTTGACAATTTCCCTCTAAAAACTTCCCTCAAATACTCCTCAATAAACGCGTCCATTGCATCTTCCACATAATGGTCGCGCATGTCCACAAGCTTCAATAAGAAATCACTTTTCAGCTTAAATATTCCTTTCTTCAGCACTGCTTCCTTCATGAAGTCAAGCTTCCTGAAAAGCGAAGCCTCGTCAAACGGTCTTGGGAACCACAGCTTTTTTATGAGGTGCCCCACTTCCCCTTTATCCATTGACTGGGCATACGCAGAAACCTCAGGATTAGCCTTAACCATCTGGCTTATCATAGCTATAAGCTCTTCTTTAGTTTTTGACTTGAGTGAATTCTCCATTTCAGAAATCTCAGTAACCTTGTTGTTCTTCAGCCATATAATCAAGGCAGCAAGGTGCTTGCATGCAAAGCCGCATGGGCAGGAGCAGCTCATCTCGCCTGTCTTTAAGTTTATTTCCAGCCTGTATGTTGAATTTCCATAGCTTTCCGCCCTTATCACATCGCCGTCCCTGATAATATTGCCTATTAAGCCCTCTTGATAATACTCCTTGCCTCTTTGCCAATAGGGGTTGTTAAATCCTGCTTCAAGCTGTGATAGGAGCTTTTTGCTTATGTTGCCTGCCATGCCTTAAAGGGAATATTCTGGTCTTTTTAATGTTTTTTCTTACTCCTTTACCTTATATTCCTGTATATAAGGCGTTTCATGGGGATAATTGTCTATCTTCTTTGGGTTCCTGCAGGAGAGGCTTTTAGCCATCCGCCCGTACATTTCCTTTCCCCAGCTTGTTTTTTCGTCCTTAAGGTAATGCCTTGCTTTATTCAGCAGCATTTTTCTTATCCTATTCCATTCCTTAAACGCCCCTTTATATGTCCTGTGCACGCTGGAAATTGAGTTGTGCTCAGGACCCCAGTCCCCTACAATATATGCTTTCATGTTTTCACCTCCCAATACCCGCTTTTTTTTGAGCCTATTCTTTTCAAGATGCCTTTATGTTTAAGCATAGCAAGATTCCATTCAATACCTCTTCTTGTCAAGCTTACTTTGCTTGCAATCTCTTTTGCAGTTGTATGTGGGTTTTTCCTTATAAGCATTAATATTTTATCCACAGTTTTATCCACAGTTTCTTCCACAGTTTTATCCACAGCTTTCTTTAGACTCTTTACCCCCTCAAGCGCCTCATTCCTGTAAAACACAGCAACAAAGCCTGTCTTTATAACCTTGAACTCAACCTTAACTTTTTCAGCCCTTCACCTCCCAATGCCCCTTGCTCGTTGTTCCGATTCTCCTTAAAATGCCTTTCTGCTTCAGCTTGTCAAGGTATTCCTTTACAGTATCAGCCCTGATTCCCAGCTTAGCTGCTATTTCTTTCCTTGAGATTGTGTTATCTTTTACAATTTCATTAACGACTTTTAACTCCAGTTTTGTTAAGCTGGCTTGGGGGGTAGCTTGGGGGGTAGCTTGGGGGGTAGCAGGCCTTTTAAAACAAACCCTGAAATACCCCCCGGTTTCTTCAAAATAAGGCAAGGGCAGCTTTTTTGATTTAAGCAGATTTATCATGTCAAGTATCCCTCTTCCCCATGCATCAACATACCCTGCATAATAAAGCGCCTTTGCAACCAGCGGGTTCCTAAGCTTTGATTCATGTTCGTGAAATAGGTCTTTAATTTTCAAGCCTGGATATAATGAGCCAGGGTTAGATATAGTAACCCTATCATCATATATCATAACATATACAAATCCTGAATCAGTATAATCCCTGTGCATCAAGGCATTAAGCACAGCTTCACGCAGCGCTTCCAGGGGAAGCTCCCATTCCTCTTCCCTTAAAAGCCCCTCTATTCGTGCATTAAGATTTATATGCTCTTTTAAAAAATTTATTATATTTTCAAGAATAGCAAAAATATCTCCGCTAAAGTCTTTCATATCAATAAATTCTCCTTTTGTTATTCCTTTAAATCTGGCACATTTTACTATTATATTGGGTAAAAATAGATCCGGATTTTTGCCAAACATAAGCACTGCGGCATTTGTTATTTTATCATCTAGGACAAAGCCAAGTTTCTTTAAAATCAGCTGTTTATTTTCATTTTTAACAGAAATCCTCTTTGATTTTTGGGCAAGCTCGATAAATTTTGAAACTGCTTTGTCAGATATGTTCCTTATCCTGGCTTCTTTGCATATCCTATTATCCCAGCGCAGATGATGCCTGTTTTTCCTGATTATCATATTTTCTACTTCTTTTGCGCTGAGCTGCCTATCCTCGTCGCCGACGCGCATATAAGCCCTGCCAAATGCATAATAAGGGGTTTCTTCCCCCTGAAATTCAACATGCAGGCAGAATCTGCCGCTTATATTTACTTTTGTTACTTTGGGATAAATTCTCGGCTCTATGTAATCAGCTATTGCCTTTGACACTTCCCTTATGGTATTTTCTGTAATATCCTGCCCTGTAATCTCACCGTTATTTCTGATCCCAAAATAAATTTCTCCTGCATTATGCTTGTTGAGAATAGCTGCTATTGATATGATCGCCTCTTTAAGCTCTGATGTTGATTTCTTTAATTCAATTGTTTCTGTTTCTTTCAGCATTGCACCCATTTTTCTTCAAACTTAATGGAAGAGGTTATATAAAAACTTTCGTCCGGAAAAGTGTTAAAATTTCCGTTGTCCAGTAAAATTTAAAGGAATCTTGAAAATTATGAATATTTCATGGAAAATTGAGTATTATTATGGAAAAATAGAAAAGATAAAAATAGCAGCGGCTTTCTATTTATGTCATTACTTCTTCAGCTTTTCAATGGCTTTTTCCAGGATATTGCCTTTATTCATCCCTTCAAAAGCTCTTAACACTTCCAAAGGCACTGCAAATATCACAGTATTGCTCTTGTCGCTGGAAATATCATTAATGCTCTGCAATGTCCTTAAATGCAATGCGCCAGGCGCCTTTGCCAAAGTAGTTGCTGCTTTTGCCATGTTGTTTGAAGCAGTAACTTCGCCTTCTGCCTTGATAATAACAGCCCTCTTTTCTCTTTCAGCTTCTGCTTCCTTTCCAATAACCCTTTTCATGTCTTCAGGCAGTTCAACATGCTTTAATTCAACAGAAACAACCTTAATCCCCCAGGGATCTGTTGCCTCATCAACAATCTTTCTTATTCTTTTTGAAATCTCCTCTCTTTTGCTTAATAATTCATCCAGCGTAACCTCTCCTACAACATCCCTCATTGTTGTTTGCGCCAACTGCGAAACAGCATAATTGTAATGTTCTACCTCAAGAATTGCGTGCTTTGCCTCTGCAACCTTATAGTATAAAACAGCATTTACCTTTAGGGAAACATTGTCCTTTGTTATTGCATCCTGGTCAGGAACATCAACTACCTTTACCCTTAAGTCAACCTTCTGCCATGACATGATTATAGGCAATACAATCCTCAAGCCTGGCGGCATTATTCCTCTATACTTGCCTAAAAGAAATTTAACGCCTCTTTCATACTCATTCACAATCTTAAGCCCTGAAAGGAAATATAATCCTGCTCCAATGCCTATGCCCATAAGAATATTGTTATACATATTGAATCACCTCTGAATATACAATGCTCCCTCTATTAATAAAGCTTTTCAAAAAAATAAAAATTAACACTCAACTATCTTTACCTTGAAGACGAGTGTTTTTCCAGCTAACGGATGGTTTAAGTCCAAAGTAATCTCTTTGTCATTCACTTCTGCTATCTTGGCAGGAAACTGCTTTCCGTCAGGCGTTGCAATCATAAGCATCATCCCTGGCTTTGGCTCCTGGTCTTTTGGCAAATGCTCTTTCGGCACTTTCTTCATTAATTCAGGCCTTGCCTCTCCGTAAGCATCCTTTGCCTCTATCTTTAGTTCCTTTTCTTCATCCTTATTCATGCCTACAACGCCTTCATCAAATCCTTTGATTATTTGCCCAGAACCAACTGTAAACTCCAATGGAGCTTTGCCTTCAGAGCTGTCAAAAACAGTTCCGTTTTCTAATTTGCCGGTATATTCAACTTTTATCTTGTCGCCTTTCTTTACTGCCATTTGTATCAACTCCTATCGCTAAAATAAGTTAATTCTCATTGTCACGATGGTTTTATGGGAGAAATAATAGTATTTAAGCGCTTTGGTTACTTCTTTTTCTTTCTTGGCTTGATATTAAACACAAGCGGCAATAATAGGTAATCTGTATGGCCTTTCTTATTCTGTTTCAGTGCCTTTGGTTTAGCTGCCTTTTTCGCAGGCTTCTTCAGAGACCTTTTGGCTTTTTTCACTGGCTTTTCAACTGCTTTCTTGGATTTCTTTTTCATAATACCCTGCCTGCCTCAAGCTCATTCAAAAACTGCTCCTGCCTTTCCCTTTCAGCTTTTTCCTCAGGTGTTTCCTTTTTAGTGACATCGCTCTCGCTCCACCCTTCCTGGCTAAAAGCCCTGCATATTGACTTTGTCTTCTCATTGTTTAAGAAACATAAATTATACCTGTCAATCTCAGAAACAGGGATATCTGATTTGATGGGTGACCAGCATTTTAAGACAATGGGCTTGTCATCCCGTATCACTTCATCAATTATCTTTTTCGCCTCTGATATGTTGCCTGTATTGCCGTAATACAATCCAAGGTTGAGCTTTCTGCACGTATCTGTGTTTAATTCATACGCTTGTTTCCCTTTTTCAAAAGCCTCATTGTTCCTGTTCAAAGCATAGTATGCAATCCCCAGAGCATCAAGGCAGAATGCATCATCTGAAAAAGTCTCGCATATTTCAGCAGCTTTTCCGTATTCGCGCAGGGACAGCAATGCAAATACAATGTCTTTTCTTGAATCTTCCTGCTCAGGTGTTGTCAGGTTATTGAAATACAAAACAGCATCGCTGTATTTGCTTAAAACAATAGCTGCCTGCATCTTTTGCATGTCATTTGTGCTGTATGTTAATATTTCCTCAGCGCCTTCTGTTACTTGCTCTTCATTAAAATCAAGATTTGAAGCGCATTCCTGAAACGTCAAAGGAAGCCCCATTGTAACAAGGCAGCTTTTCATTGCTTCTGTTTGCATTATTGTCTTTTCCTTGATATTATGCGGTATTGGGTAAGGGATTGCGGCTATGATAACAACTAATAAGAGGAATAATGTGTATTGTATAAGCTTTGAAGACTTTATTTTGTGCTTAATCTTGTGATACATGCAAGAAATATAAGGTAGAGGTTGTTTTAATGGTTTTCTGTTATAAAAATATAGAAAAAAAGAGGCTTACTTCTTCTCCTCTTTCTTTTTCTCTTTTTTCCGCGAAATGAAATAGCTAGCTACTATCAGGCATCCGCTGCCTGGAAGACCCCATACTACTGCCTTATTTGACTGGTATTTCTTTTCATCATGATTGCTTATTGCCTTTTGCACTCTGGGCTCTGCTTTCAGCTGCTGGTACAGCTCGTCAGCTTGCGGATAAGCGCTTGCAAATTCACTGTCTGCCTCAACCATCTGAACATACCTTGCGCCTGTAGTGAGCTCTCTTTCTGCTCTTATTTCAAGGCAGCTGCTTCCGCATACGCTTCCAACAGCTATAACAAATCCAGTATAGAATATGGCATCTCCTATCTTACTTCTCAATGTTGTCATTTTAATACCTCCGAGGCTTCTTGCCTACTGGAATGTGATTCTATGTTCCTTTATAAACATTTCCCACTTTAAAGCCATAAATGCCCAAAGCAAGAAAACAAAAGAATTCACGCCGAAGGCCCTCTTTTCACCTTTTCTTCTTCACAACCGCTGTCTTCAGAATCAATGCATTCGGCACTAAAACAATATCCTTTTCTTTTGTTTTAATTTTTGTCTCTATTGTGTCAATTGAAACAACAGTGCCAGAAACAGCCCCAATCGTAACCTTGTCCCCTTCCTTTATAACGCCCTTGGAATGTATGAAGAACCCGGCTGTTATGTTTGGAATAAAGTCCTTAAAAGCAAGTATTATGAATATAATCATTATTACAAGCACCACTATAAGCAGTATCTGCAGAATAGTTGTTGCCATTCCCAATACATTCAATGCCCATATGATTGTTGCAAAGTAAAGCAGGTATTTCAGGATATTTGAAGTGAACTCTTCAACAGGTATTTTTATGCCTTGCTCTTTCAATACAGCGTCTATCTCAAAGCTGTGCAATAGCTTCTTGAATAGCTTGCTTACTATTATACTCCCCAGGATGCCGAATATCAATACAGCTATTGCAGCAACAAGCCTGAGCATCATTTCAGAGACATCTTCAGGCTTTACAAGCCCTAAAATACCGTCTAATGCCATATTATTATAGTGTGGATTATGGTTTAAAAAGCTATTGAAGGTGAGGTATTGATAAATAATCGTCATCTTTAAATATTAGATAGTCTTATCTATTTCTAATCCAAAGGAGGTATTTATATGGGAAAAAATAAGAAAGGAATTATCTGCCCGAATTGCAATTCAGGCAGAGTTA
>JAHJRD010000004.1 GCA_018830945.1 Nanobdellota archaeon
AATTAGAGCCACAGGAAAATCAGGAGCAAAAACAATAATTCATTTAGTAGATCCTAAGCCAAGAGTTTTTATTAAATTAGACCAAAGAAGCATGATAGAAGATAATACTCAAATGAATTATGCAGATGTTACTATAATTGATGAAGATAGTAAAAAATGGGATATTAAAGTTACAACAAGTATGGGGAAGTTAATCCCAATTGGAAGAAGTGGTGAATTTAATACATTAGTAGATAGTATCAATGAAAAAAAGTACCATTTTAATTGGAAACCTCCAGAAAGTGCTGTTGAACTTATTGATGCCATTTTAGAATATGCTATAGATCATCATAAAGATTGGACCTCCTATAAAGAAGGATTAGTTGAAGATACAACAGAATTTGCTTTAGGTGCTTTATCTGATCAGGTTGAAGTCAATGTTGCTACAGGTGCAAATCTGAATAAACTAGGAAAAGCAGGGGAAAAAGTCTCAGAGTTAAAAGATGAATATGATGATTATAAAGGACAATATGATACTTGGAAAGGAAATGTAGATCAACTCCAAAGGGATGTTAATAGAATAAGAACTTCAACTTCAAATTATGAGAGATTTCTCAGAAGTCTAAGTATTGGTTTGGAAGGATTACAAGTATTTTATGGAACTAAAGGGTTTATTACGGACAAATTAGGAGATTCTCCTGATAAATCAGATGCTGTTGGATATTTAGAAGGAGTAAGAGACAAAACAATTGATTATGGTGTTGATTCATTACAAGCTGGGTTAAGGAATTGGGCTAACTTAGTCAGAGAAGGTAGCTTAGATACGCTAAGAGTACCGGTACATATAGTTGTTAAAGTAACAGATGATCAAGGCTTTTCAACTAGTAAAGATGCAATATTTCAATATACTTATCACATAACAGAATGATGAAAAAAACAATAATAATCGGGCTGATAGTGATTTTATTAGCAATGAATATAGTATTTGCTACACCCGCTGAATCATTGCAGGATTATTATGAAGCAGACAAAAATGAAGATATTAATAAAATGCTTGAACTAACAGATTTTTCTAATGTTGATTCAGAATTTAAAGAAGAAACTAAGAAAAGCCTAATTGCTTTAGCCGAGATTTTTGATACTACTTATTATGAGATTACTGATACCCGGGAATTCATAGATGAAGAAAATGCCCTGGTGTATTATCATTTGAAATCAGAATTAACAGATTTTTCTGGAGAAAGTGCAACAATTGATGAAGATTTTGTTGCAGTAATGCACAACCCTGGAATATGGAAAATAGTATATGTTCAACCAAAAAATTCTTTTGAACAAAATATTGGACTAAGAGAAACTACTATGGTTATTGGTGAAAATTATGTTGAAGAAATTGATTTCTCAGAAATAGCTGGGGAGATAGATGTTGTGAAAGATGAAAACCAAGAAGACCAAAAGAATTTAATGAGTGGATTAGTTTTTATTTTAATTATTATTGGGATTATAATCACTGTTATTGTACTGGTAATTAAAAGAAAAAATAAATTTATTTTTTAGATTCTAATTGGTGGCAATCTTTTTCTAATTAATAGACACGACGATTGAGTTTAACATGAGTTATGCGATAACTCATTGCTTGCATCTAATACAGCCATACATCGGCAACATTTTACTAATCCTTTTTGACAGGGGATTTTATTCAAAAGAGCTTATGTATGAACTTGGAGAATTAAAAATTCCCTACCTTATCTTTGCACCTAAAACAGATTTTATCAAGGGGGAACTAGAAGAAATGAACCCTAAAGAAACGAAACTCATTAAACATGAATACGAGCTTAACCGCGATAAGTCTAACTTTTCATTTGAAACTTTTGTTGCATTCTTAAAAGAGATATACGATAAAAGATTGGAGAAAGATATAGATTGGGCATTTGCAACAAATGTAGAAGAGATAAAGCTTGATGAAATTATCAAAACATACAAAAAAAGATGGAGGATCGAAACCGGATTTAGGGTGCAAGATGAAGCTGAAATAAAGTGCAAATCAAAAGAGATGAAAATAAGATATTTCATATTTGTATTTCAACAAATACTGCAAACCCAATGGGTTTGCTTTTACAAGGAGGATGCGAGTTTTAAAGAGTTTATAATAGAAATGCAAAAGACCTGTAAAGATTTGGTCACTCATCCCAATAAAAGATATGGAAAAGTCTGAAAGCAATTGTCAGAAAGCTTTTAGCGGCCGCCTTTATCTTTTTGAGGGAAAGCCTTTTGAGGTATTTGGTAGAAACTTCTTTTTACCTAAAATTGAACAGCCTTCGGAGATACTGAATATATGCAAAGTTTTTTAAAGAGCAATCGCCTCTCTACCAGAATATGTGGCCCTTAATTATAGGATTGATATTTGTAGCATTAGTCACAGTTCTTTACCTGTCAGGCCTTTTGCTGCCAGTTACATTGGTTGTGGCAGCAGGCGTGTTTTCATTCCTTTTCTACAAGTTCTTCATAAAAAAGTTTGACCCTTATGAAGCTGTATTGGTTTACCGCTTTGGCAAGTTCCACAGGGTAAAGCCAGGCGGATGGGCCATTGTCATACCTGTCTTTGAAAAAGTAGGAGCTGTGCTGGATTTAAGGGAGCAGCAGGAGCAGCTTGACATACCTGTAATATCAAGGGAAGGGCTTGAGATAAAGATGCACAGCCTTGTTTACTTTTACATAAGCAATGCAGTAAACGCAGCCTTGGGCGTGCAGGACTACAGAAAAGCCATGATTGACCTGATTGAGAGCAGGGTAAGGGACATTGCAGGAGAGTTCACATTCACGCAGCTTTTGATTAATATTGAGGATATTGCGGCATTGATGACAGAGCAGATTCAGCCTTCGCTTGAAAACTGGGGCCTTACTGTAAATTCATTTGAAATATCAAAGCTCGAGCCGCCGCAGCAGGTGATGGATGCCTTGAGAGGCAAGAGGGTTGCGGAAGAATCACTGGAAGCAAAGAAGTTCGCGGCAGAGGCAAGAAGAATATTGACAAGCGCTTTGGGCAAGGGAACTGAAAGCTTTGATGACAGGACTCTTTCATACCTGTATGTCAAGGCATTGGAGAACATGAAGTCATCCAAGATGATGATTCCTGCGGAGTTCATGGATATTGTAAAAGGCGGCGGCACTAATTCATTGGCAAAAGGCATGATTTCAGGCACCACATTCAACAAGGCTCTTAACATGATTGGCGATGAAGTCACAAAAGAGTCAGCAATAGGCAAGTCAGAGCTGAAGGAAAAGCTGGAAGAGGCTGCAGGAGAGCCAAGCGACGAGAAAAAGGCAGTTGCAGGGGATTCTGCAGACGGCAGCCTGGACGGCAGCACGACTGAAGAAGGTTCTTTTTAAAATCCGTTATCTTTAAAAACAAGCAAACCCTATGAATACATATGGGTCTATTCTCAAGAACGCTTTCAAAAGAAAAAGTGTATGAAATTATACTGCCTGTTGCAAAGCAGATAGCGAGAAGCAAGGAAGGCGCGCTGTTTGTCATAGGCCCTGCAAACAAGTTCAAAAAGCTTTATGACCCTTTGTTTCCGCAGGTGCTTGAAAAGGTGAATTTAAAGCAGGCAGGCATGGGCAAGGTGCTTGAAAAGCTTGCTACTTTAGACGGCGCTGTTGTCATATCAAACACAGGTGATTTGCTTGCATACGGTGTGAAGATTAAGAAGTCAATACCTGTTCCTGGCTATGGCACAAAGCACGCTGCAGCTGCAGGCATCACAACGCATGTCCAGGATTCAATAGCAGTGCTTGTGAGCGAGGAAATAAACTGGGTAAAGGTGTTCAAGAACGGGAAGATAATATTGGAGATGGATTCTGAGGAGAATCCAAAATCAATGGAAAGCAAGATAATTTCTTTCTTAAGCGAGGGCGATACTGCTTTATTGACAGCAGCAGGCATATCAGCTGCGATTCTCGGCGGAGCTGCTGTCGCGCCAATCATGATTGCAGGCGGCACATATTTGGCTATTAAGACAGCCACTGGAATTATCAGGAAGAATTGGCGCAAGAAGTGAAATTCTGGCTTGAAGCAAGAGGGGAAAGTAAATAAATGCCCCTCTCCTTGTTTTTATCATGAATTATGACTTATTGGCATTATTTGCATTCTTTGGAGTGCTTTATCTTTTCTATTTGAGGAACAAGGAAAAGTTTACAGTTCAGGGCAGAATCCTGTATATGTACAAGACAAAGCTCGGGCTTAATTTCATGAAGTCTGCTGCTGAAAAATATCCGGGGCTTTCATGGTTTATGGGCTGGTTCGGGATTGTAACAGGAGTTGCAGGCATGGTTTTCATATTTGTTTACCTGATAAAAGCCACTGTTGAGTTTGTTGTCACTCCTTTAGCTCTTCCTCCTTTGGCGCCTGTTTTGCCGGGAGTTGCAATACCCGGCGTGCCAACGCTTTCATTCCTGCACTGGGTGCTTGCAATATTCATTGTTGCAGTCCTGCACGAAGGCGCCCATGGAATACAGGCGATTAGAAACAAAATCAAACTAAAAAGCTCGGGCTTTGCATTTTTAGGCCCAATACTTTTGGCTTTTGTAGAGCCTGACGAGAAAGCCATGGCAAAATCAAATCCTTCAAAGCAGCTTTCTGTGTTTGCAGCAGGCCCTTTTATAAATATTCTTTCAGGTTTTATTTTTCTTGCTATTTTTTTATTTGCAATAGCCCCTGCTTATTCATCCCTTTATGATATTGGCGGAATCAATGTGACAAACCTTACTATTGATGCGCCTTTGGCAAATGCAGGGCTTGCAGCTCCGTTCCTGATAACAAGCATCAACAGCATAAGGCTTGACAGCCCTTCTGCGCTTTTGGATGCAGGCATTGAAATAGAGCCGGGAAAAGAAGTTATTATTGAAACAAGCAAAGGAGAATATACAATCAAAGCTGATGCAGACCCTAACAATTCCACAAGGGGCATTATTGGCATAAGCAATTCTGAATTTATTGTTCAATTAAAAGAAAGCAGGAGATGGGTTGCGCCTTTGCTTCCTGCTATTAAATGGCTTAACATGCTTGTCATGTGGCTGTTTATCATAAGCATCGGGGTTGGCTTGTTTAATCTTCTTCCTTTGGGCCCTGTTGACGGCGGAAGAATAATGTTCACGCTGCTGTTTGCAATATTTAAGGATGAGGCTAAGGCAAAAAAGGCATGGGGCTTTTTCAGCGCAGTCTGCCTTGTATTGATTTTCATTAATCTTCTTCCATGGATTATAAAATTATTCTCATTTATTGTTGCGCAGGTAAGCTGGGTTGTTGGTTTATTCTAGCGCTTTTCAAGAACATTGATTGTCCGTGTTAAAGACTTGTGTATTGGAATGTTTATTCTTTTAATTATCTTAAACTTTGACTTGACAGAAATGCCGTTGGGAAAGATAATCACTAATCTGGATTTCTTTTTCAAAATATTATATGCATTTGCAAGGAACTCTGAATAAAGCTTTTTCATGTTTTGCTTATGCAATGAAGATGCTTTTCCATACGGCGGGTCTGTTGCAACTGCATCTGCTTTTATTTTTATTGTTGTTGCATCTTTTTTCAAAAGCTTATAGCTTTTTATCTTTAATGCCTCAAGATTTGTTTTTGCCTTTTTCAGCATATCCGCGTCAATGTCAGAGCCAATGGGTTTAAGCTTCATAAGACCTGCCTCAATCAATATCCCCCCTGTGCCGCAGAACGGGTCAAGAATAATGCCTTTTTTTATCCCAGTTAAATTAACAACAGCCCTTGCAAGCTTTGGGTGCAGCGAGACAGGCGAGAATGCAGGGCGTTTGTGCGCTTTCCTTGCATGAAATTTCTCAGTATTCTCATTTAATAACAAGCCGCAGTAAACATTATCTTTCTGCTGAATAAACACAAAAACGCTTTTTGGGTTTTTGAAATCCACTTTTGGGTTTTTCAATTTTTTCCATATGATATCAGCAATGCGCCCTGCCATGCTCTGTTCAATATGCACTAATCTCACAAAAAAGCTGCCTTTGTAATATTTTTGCCATTCAAATTCCTTAATCTTCTTTTCAAGCTCATTCTTTTTGCATGAGAAGAGAAAAACAGCTGATATTTTTGTAAACGCAGGCCTTGAATAGTCAAACTTCTCAGCGTCTGCAATTAAAACATTCCCATCCTGCTCTATTGCTTTAGCGCCTGCAAAAAGCTCAAGCTCTGCTTTCGCAAGCTCACAGCATTCTCCTGAAAGCAGGAGCAAGTGTTTCATATTCTCTTTCCTGTCTTGAGGAACTCTATTTCCTTTATCTGCATTGCAGGCTCATGCGGGGTTTCAAGAACAACAACTGAGTTTTCTGGAATGCAGCGCCTGAAATATGCAATGTCAAAGTCGCCCCAAAACAGCTCCTTGTGATCAACCCGTTCCCTCAATGAACCGCCCATTATGTGGAAATATTTTGGCTTAAGCTTAAGAAAGCCATCTATTATTTCCTTATAATTCTGCCCTGTTGCAGTCTCTGTGAGGGTTGCGTGGCCGAAGTCAAGGCAAATTCCGCAGCCAAGCTCTTTTATTATCCGCGCCATATCTTCTGCAGTAGAGCAAAGCTCGCTTCTTTTTTCGCTTTCCGCAGGAAGATTCTCAATTAAAAATCTTTTGTCTTTGTACTTCTTTAAAAAATCAATTGCTGTCTGCAGCGAGCCAGGCGCCTTATATGCGCCAGGATGCACGACAATTGTAGGCGAATCAAACAAGTCAGCTGCTTTCATTGCAACTTCCATGCACTTTAATGTCCTTTTATGAGCACTCTTGTCAGAGGGGTTTGAGCCCTGCCCCTGGTGCGGCGCGTGTATCCTGAATGGTATGTCAAAGTCAGCAAAGTTCTTGTAAACTTCATCATCAGGCAATGGAAGGATTTCAACAAAATCAACAAAGCTTGCAATTTTCCTTAAGTATTCATACCCTATTGCGTCAGTGTATGTTTTTATTCCTATCTTCATGAGTGTGTTATTGGATATGTTGTTTATAAGTATTATCTTTCCGATGCCACTAAAAAGGCGGCAGGGGAGCCCTGAACCCAGGATATCCCGCCTAAGGCGGGGCGTATGGGGGAGAAGGTTGTCCGAAGGAGAGGGGGCGGGGGTTTCCGTCGTCGTTTGGCCGCTTGCCATTTGCCAAAGGCAGGCGGAATGTTTATAAAAGTCAATCTGCTAATTGTTAATAAATTGAATATTAAAGGCAAAAGAAAGGTTAAATAAAGTTTTAAGAAAAATGGCGCATGATATCTCAAATCCTGAAAATGCATTGGTTGTATTCCAGGGCAGGAAAATAAGGAGAAAGTGGTTTAATGAGGAATGGTGGTTTTCAGTAATTGATATTATAGGGGCATTGACACAAACAGACAGGGCTAGAAAGTATTGGTCTGACTTAAAAGTTAAGCTCATGGAAGAAGGTTTTGAACTGTCCGAAAAAATCGGACAGTTGAAATTAATAGCCGAAGATGGTAAATTAAGGCCTACCGATTGTGCCAATACTAAGAATATGTTCAGAATTATCCAATCTGTCCCCTCGCCCAAAGCTGAGCCATTTAAGCAATGGCTGGCGCAGGTTGGTTATGACAGGGTTGAAGAGATTCAAAATCCAGAATTAGCTCAAAAACGTATGAAAGAACTCTACAAAGCCAAAGGCTACTCTGATGATTGGGTAGAAAAGAGAGTAAGGGGAATTGCCATCAGAGATGAGCTTACAGACGAATGGAAGAAAAGAGGCTTGCTTGAAGAAAGGGAGTATGCAATTTTAACTGCTGAGATTTCCAAAGCAACTTTCGGCATGACTCCTAGTGAGTATAAGCAGTTTAAGGGGTTGAAAAAAGAGAACCTGCGGGACCACATGGATGACTTGGAGCTGATTTTTACAATGCTTGGCGAGGCATCCACCACAAGAATTGCGAGAGATAAGTATGCTAAAGGGTTTATTGGAAATAAGCAGGCGGCAAGGGAAGGTGGGGCAGTTGCAGGCGTGGCAAGAAAAGAGCTTGAACAGAGAAGCATTCGCAAGGTATCCACTTCGGAGAATTATCTCTCTGAGCCTCAAAAGAAGAAAAAGCTGGAAGATAAGAGCAAGAAATAGCTTTGCGCTCTTTCAGCGCACGGGACGGTCCCCGTTGCGTTCGCCCACCCAGCCTTATGTCTGCCTAACGACTGTTAGGCGAAGATAGCCAATATCGCGGATTAAATGCCGGTTTCAGGCGGTCTTTTGCAGGCCGTTTCCGGCTTTTTCCGGCTTTTTCTCTTGCTCTGCTTATTTGGCAGCCAATAACAATTAAATATACCTTCTTCCTTCTATTCTTGTATGGGGGTAAATATTGCGCAGCTTGTAAATTTCAGGAATGTAAAGCCAACTGAATTAAAAGGAAAAATTATAGCAATAGACACTTACATACAATTGCACCAGTTCATGCGCACAATGCCTTTTTTAACAGACAGCAAAGGAAACACAACAACGCACTTGTCAGGATTATTATACAGGACAGCAAGGATTGCTGAAATGGGGATAAAGCCGTGCTTTGTTTTTGACGGGCCTTTTTTATTGCCAGGCGAAAAGCCTGATTTGCCGCTAAAGCCAAGAGTGTCAGAGACAATAACAGAACAAATGGCAAAAGATGCAAAAGAGCTTATTTCATTGATGGGAATGCCTGTCATCCAGGCTCCTGCTGACGGCGAGGCGCAGGCTGCTTTTATCTGCAGCAATGGGGATGCGTGGGCTATTTCTTCGCAGGATTATGATTCGCTTTTGTATGGAACTCTGAGATTAATCACAAACCTTGCAATGTCAAAGTCAAGGAAAACATCAGCAGGCAATAAAGTAATAATAGGAATGCACATGGTTGAATTGAAAACCCTGCTTAAAGAGCTTTCAATAAATCATAAGCAATTGATTGCGCTTGCAATGCTTGTGGGCACTGATTACAGCAAAGGTATATATGGGATTGGCCAGAAAAAAGCCTTGAAATGCGTTTTGAAATACAAAAATGATTTTGAAACAATGTTCAAGGAGCTTGGATGGAAGGATGAGTATAGCTGGAAGGATATTTTTAACCACATAAGCAATATGCCTGTTGAAAAGAATTATTCATTAAAATGGAAAAGCCCTGATGAACATGGATTAATTGATTTTCTTGTAAAGCAAAGGAATTTTAATGCTGAAAGGGTTAATAATGCAATAGAGAGGCTGAAAAAATGAAGTTTAACAGGAAAATGCTTATTATAATATTCTGCATATTTGCTGTTTTAATGTATTTATCATCATCAGTCAGGATTACTGCGTTTGACAGCAATATGTACAAGGCATTTTTTACTGCAAAAAACATTTATGCTGATTTGCCTGACGCAGATGAAAGAGCAGGCAATATCCTTGATTATCTCAATGGGAAAGAAGCGCTTAACACAACCTTCTTTAATGAAAAAGAGGCAGCTCACATGAAGGATGTAAGGGCGCTGTTTGCATTCAGCCTTGCAACGCTTTTAATATCAATGCTTGTTTTGCTTGCAATAGCTGTTTTCGCATTCATGAAAAAAGACATTGATTTGCTATGGAAATGCGCCTTATTTGGAGGAATTTCAGGGGTTTTATTTGCTGTTTTATTGTTTTTGCTGTCATTGAACTTCAGCTCTTTTTTCGCTTCTTTTCACAAGGTGCTATTTACAAACAGCCTTTGGCTCATGAATCCTCTAACAGACAAGATAATTGCGCTCTTGCCTGAATCATTCTTTAGAATGGCTGCAAAGAGAATCTTTTTAACTTTCGGAGTCTTATCTTTTGGCATGATGGCTGCAGGCATTATCATCAGATGGATGGGGAAAAGGATGAAAAATGTTTGAGCACAATCTTAATCCTGTTTTATTGAGCTTTGGGCCTTTTGAAATAAGGTATTATGCCTTAGCTTACTTGTTTGGCGCAATATTGACTTATTTTCTTTTGAAGAAGATTGCAAAGGAAAGAAAAGTAAAGATTGAAGAAAGGGAAGTTCTTGATTTTGTCGCATACACCCTGCTTTCAATAATTATTTTTTCAAGGGTATTTTATGTAATCTTTTATAATTTCTCCTACTTTATTTCAAACCCTCTTGAGATAATTGCAATATGGCGCGGCGGGCTTTCATTCCACGGCGGATTGGTGGGGGCTGTTATATCAGGCATCTGGTTTGCAAGGAAATGGAAAATAAGCTTTTGGAAGCTTGCTGACATGGTTGTTATCCCTGTTGCAATATGCCTTTTTTTAGGCAGGATAGGCAATTTCATCAACGGCGAGCTTTACGGGAGATTAACAAATGTGCCATGGGCTGTGAAGTTTAAGGATGCGGAAGGATACAGGCACCCCTCGCAGCTGTATGAAGCAGGAAAAAACCTATTCATGTTTGCAGTATTATACCTGGTAAGGAACAAGAAGCTGAAAGATGGAGTTATGTTCTCATTGTTCATTGTAATGTACGGCGCATTGCGCTTTTCAATAGAATTTTTCAGGGAGCCTGACCCCCAGATTGGTTTTGTAATATTTAATCTCACTACAGGGCAGCTTCTCTGCATTGCAATGCTCATTCTCGGATTGCCCCTTTTGCTGTACTTCTTAAGGAAGAAGTAATCTATTAACGTTTATTGTGTTTTTTGTTAATAAGAATTGTTGAAAATAACATAAATGTTAATATAGGCATAGCAGGAGAGGAGCTTATTCAAGGATTTTTCCATTTGCGACAGAAACGTATTTAAATGAAGCCAGCGTGGATATAAATGAATGGAAAAACCCCATATAAAACTAACAATTAAAAAGATTGCGGCCGCTCTTTCAAAAAACAGGAAAATCCTGGCTGTGTATCTCTTCGGCTCTCATGCAGCAGGCAAAGCAACGCCCCTCTCAGATATAGATATCTGCGTTATTGCGCCGGGGATTAATGAAAAAGAAAAAATGGAAATCCTAAGCAATGCTTACAGGAACGTGGACATTGTTATGTTTGACGAGCTTCCATTTGCAGCAAGGTGGAGGGTGCTTAATGAGGGTGAAGCCCTCTATGCAAAGGACAGGAAGTTTGTAGAATCGCTTAAATGGCGGGCTTTTAAGGACTATACAGATTTCAAGCCAATACTAAGGAGGCATATGCAGAAGCTGCTTCCCGGAGTTCAGTATGTATGACCTTGAAAGGATAACGCGCATTATCGGGGATATAGAGCGATACTTTAAGGATTTGGAAAATATGAAAATAAAAAGCGCCGCATCGCTTAATAAAGAGAGATTTTATTCGCTGTCTATGATTCTGTTTGCAATACTGAACAGGGTGATTGATCTTGGGGAAGAAATAGTAAAAGCAAAGCAGCTGGGCTTGCCTATGTCATATAAGGAAATTTTCCAGCTGCTGGAGAAGGGCGGAGTTATCAATGCATCTCTTGCAAGGGAGCTTGCAGGGCTTGCGTCAATGAGAAATGTGCTTGCCCATGAATACTACAATGTTTCAAATGAAACTGTCTATAATGCTTATAAAAGGGCAGGCAGTATTGCAGAGTTTGTAAAAATTGTCAAAAAGCTTGTTAATTCAGGCAAAAATAATAAGGCATGATGGAACGAAGTGAAAATGGACAAAAAGGTAAAAGTATACTCAACGCCGACGTGCCCGTACTGCGACATGGCAAAGCAGTTTTTGAGGGACAATGATGTGAAGTTTGATGCAGTTGATGTTTCAAAAGACAGGGCTGCTGCCGCTGAAATGATTGAGGAGACAGGGCAGATGGGCGTGCCTGTAATAAAGATTGGGGGAGAATACATAATTGGGTTTGACAGGGAAGCGATTAAAAAAGCTTTGAATTTAAAATGAGAAGCATAAATTATCAAAAAGTGCTATGCTTCTCAAATATCCTGCGGAAGAACAAATGTTCCGCAGTATAAAATAAAAAAGGAGGTTGAAAATGGCAAAAAAAGCAATGGAAGGGCCAAAAGCAAAGTGCCTTACAGGAAGAAAAACACTTTTGTTCTTAGGGGCTGTGTTTTTCGGGGCATTAGGGTTTGCGGCAATGATACAAGGGATATTATTGCAGGTAAGCCTGGGTTTTGCATACGGGTTTTTTGCATACCTGCTCGCGCTGATTTCGCTTGGAGCAGCAAAATGCCTGAAGTGGAAAGCATATGAGAACTGCTGCCCTTCATGGCACATGATGAAGCATTAATCTTTTTCTTCTATTTTTTTACATACCAGCATTTCATCCTTTGAAGAAAATAAATGGCAGGTTTCTTTTCCTTCCAGTTCGCTTTCATACTTTTTTCTCTCTTCCCAGTATTTTTCAGGGCTTATCTTGATTCTTAATATTACCTTGCCGCAGCCTGCTTTTTTCAATGCAGAAAAAATGTTTCTTATGCCTTTGCATTTTGCCTTAATTTCAAAAACAGCCTTGAAGAACACCGATGACAGCTTTTTTTCAGATGTAAGGTATTCATTGCAATTGAATAGCCCTTTTAAGGGGATTTCAATGCCTGCCTTCTTCACAGCGCCGTCAGATTCATACAAGTAAGAAAGCGGCTTGCTCTCTTTAAGCTTTTTTCCTTCATTCTCAAGCCTTTCGCCTGTTTCAGCAATAACAGCAGATATTTCGCATTTCTTAAGCTTTCCAAAATAAAGATTTAAGCGGTTAAGCTCATGGTTGACTGACAAATATTCTCTCTCGCAGTCTAATTGCACCTCCTGTATCTGAGGCGGCACTTCAATGCAGATATCTTTGGAAATTTTCCCGTATTCCTTAATTACCTTCATTATATCAGGCTTTATGCTTTTGATGCTTCTCTCTTTTTCCTCTGCTTCGCGCTCTGTCTCGCAAAACACAATGTCTGCTTTCTTTATTTGATTAATAACTTTTAATGCGTCTCCGTGAATGAATTCAATGTTGTTTATTCCCAATAGATTTGCATTCTTCACTGCATACTCATGCTTTCTCTTGTCAATTTCAATTGCGTAAACCTTTTTGCAGGTTTTTGCCAATGCAATGCTCTGCAGCCCTATGCCAGATCCTATCTCAATTATTGTATCGCATTTTAATCTTTTAGCCCTGTAATTGGCTGCTGTCTCATTTGTTGCAAACCTTAAGTCATTTAACGCCATGTAAAGGTTTTTATGGCTTGTCTTCTGAATTTTTTCATTTCTCAGCCTTGCAGCGGCGATTTCACAGGCCTCTTCCGGAATATTTAACGCAGCCGCTATTTTCTCTTTTGGGATTCCCTGTTTTAAAAGAACCTCTGCCTTTGCAATGGCTTTTTCCATATTATGGCTTCCTCTTTCTCATAAATATGAACCATCTGATATTTATAATGATTAGCAATACAATTAGGAATATCCTGAGCCATTTATTTGGGCTTTATCTAAACCACAATCTTTAAATAGTTGATAGTAAAGTAATATACTTATGTCTCAACGATTTATTAACAGGGAAAAGGAGCTTGGATTTCTTGAAGAGAGGCACATGTCAAAAAAGCCCGAATTCATCGTGCTCTATGGGAGGAGGAGGGTTGGCAAGACTGCGCTGGCTGTAAAGTTTTTAGAGGGCAGGAAAGGGATATACTTTCTCTCTTCAAAGGAAGGGGACAGGGAAAACATAAGCTCTTTTTCAAGGGAATCTGCCATTTTCCTTTCTGAGCCTGCTTTTGCCGATGCCGAATACAAGGACTGGTTTTCTATTTTCAGCGCGCTTACTTCGCACATAAAATTCAGCGGGATTGAAAAAAAAGAGAAAATAGCGGTAGTTATAGACGAGTTTCCGTACCTTATCCACAGCAATGCCGCAATACCTTCAATATTCCAGAGGATATGGGAGCTGCTGCTTAAGGAAAGGAATATCATGCTTATACTGCTTGGCTCTTCAGTAAGCGTGATGGAGTCAGACGTGCTGGGCGAGAAAAGCCCGCTTTACGGAAGAAGGACAGGAGACTGGAGCGTTGTGCCAATGCAATTCTCAGTGCTGCCGAAATTCCTTCCGGGCTGTACAATGGAAGATCTTATCAATACATGGTTCGTAATCGGCGGGATGCCTGAATACCTGCTGCAATTTGACCCAAAGCTCGGTTTTTTCGGCAATGTTGAGAAAAACATGCTAAAAAAAGGATGCTACCTTTACAATGAAGCTGAATTCTTAATGAGTGAGGAATTTAGGGAATCAAAAAACTACAAGCTGATACTCAGGGCTATTTCGTTTGGAAAGAACACGGCAGGGGAAATATGCGGCAATACTGGCTTGGATAAGGGCATGGTGTCAAAGTATCTGGAAGTGCTTAAAGGCTTGCGGCTTATATTTGAAGAGTTGCCTGTAACTTCCTCCAGACAGTCAAAAAATAGGCGTTATTCTATAGCTGACCCTTACTTTAATTTTTGGTTCAGGTATATTTATCCGAACAAGAGCGAACTGGAATCATTTAGGGAATCTGAAGTGCTTGGCGCTGTAAAAAAGGACTTTGGCAATTACTCCGGCAGGCTTTTTGAGCAGTTTATAATGGAGAACATGCGTGATAAAACCCTGCTTCCGGAAATTTCATTTTCAAGGTTAAGCCCTTGGTGGCACAAGGACAATGAAATAGACATTGTGGCAGTGGATGATGAGAAAAAAGAAATAATGTTTGTAGAATGCAAGTGGAAAGATAATGTTGATGCAAAAAGTATACTCAATGGGCTAAAAACAAAGTCTGCCCTGGTACAATGGCATAATGGCGAAAGAAAAGAGCATTTTGCAGTGTTTGCCAAAAGCTTTAAAAACAAGAGCGCAGGGTGCTATGATTTGAAGGATTTAAGCAGGATGCTTGCTAAAGTGCGTTAAATACTTACTGCTTTTTCCTCTTTTTATAGATTATCCACCCTATATTTATCCCAATCAATATAAGGACCAGGAATACAATAATGCTTTTATTGCCTGATTCAGCGCTAACAACCTGCCCTGTAACTCCCAAAGGCGAGAAGCTGATGCTGTCCAATGCCAGCACAGCCTCAAACTGCTTTTCAACATACGCATCCTTGCCATAGTATATTTTTAAGGTTACATAATACTTTCCTTCTTCTATTCCCTCAGTATCCCAGTATGCTGTAAGGCTGCCTTCCTTGCCAGGCTCAATGTCTGATGAAGCTGTCTTTATGTCTGCGGCAATATCCATGTTGGGCTTTTTCACAACCATCTGGCCGTATATGTTCAATATTTCATTCCAATTGCTCTTCAGCCAGAGCTCAATCTTTGCAATCTGCCCAAGCCTGAAGTTTTTCGCTGTTATGCCGAGTATTTCTATGGCTGCTTGTCCTACATTAAATGCCTTTTCCAGCGTTATTGACTTGCTGTCATACATAATAACTGCATTTGCATTATATCTTCCCTCATCCCTTTCCCCGCTCCACACTGCCTTTAGCACTGCGCTTCCTTTTGATTCAACAGCTATTTCCTGTGTCTGCAGGGTTGCTATTGCCTTGCCGCTTGGGTTTGTTATTGTGATATTTGCCTTGACGCTGCCTATTCTTTCTGTTCCTATGTTAGAGACAGGTATGAGGAAGGTTGTTGCTGTTTCCTTGCTTCCTGGTTCAATCTCTATACCTGTAGCACTCAAATACTTGCCTTTTTCAGGCACCTTTATCCTTAATTGGGTTATCACGCCAACCATTGTGTTTATCTGCAGAGGCTGGTCTGATTTCTCATCAATCATTGGGATTATTGAAATCCTTATTTCCTTTGTTCCCGGGCTCTTGAACATCTCAGGCAGCCTTGCCCTGTAATCAATATGCTTCCTGCTTTCACCTGCTTTTATCTCAATGACCTTCTTCTCAAGGTATATGTCTGTGTTGTCTGCATCGCCTTCTATTTCAAGCATAACCCTCATGTCTTTGCCTTGGTCATTGATTATGTCGAAGCTTAATTCATGCTCTGCATTGGGTACGAAGTCAATTGTTGTTCTTCCGGGAGATACGCCGATAGCCGCTGTTAATGGCAATAGCATGGCAGCTATAAGGATGGCCATCATTAGTATTTTTACTGCCTTATTCATCCTGCATACCACCCTGTTATTGTTAATATGGAGCTTTTTGCGCCGGAAGGCTCGTCTGATGGAACCTGCACATGCACGTGTATGTTTGCCCTGTCCTTGCTGGTAGTGTAATTGAGCTTGTTGATTAGCGTCATATTCACTGCAGGCACCTGCGCCCAGCTCATCTGGCTTCCTGCCTGGCTGAATGCGCCTTCATAGCCTGAGGTTTCATTTGCCATGATGAGATAATATGCGCTGGGCATTGGCGCAGAAGCAGAAGTGAACAGCCTTGTAGCGGATGAAATGTTTATTGTTGTAAGCACATTGCCTCTGTTTTCTATCAGCAGAGGTTTCGGGCTGTTGTCTGTTGTGTTGTCCCATGCACCGGGAGCCATAACGCTGAAGTTTACAGTGTCATTGATAAGGTTCAGTATAACTTCTGAGATTAAAGAGAAGTTTGACTGGTTGCTTATTGTGCCGTACTCTTTCCCGTCATATGCTATTACAGACCAATTGTAGTAGTACTGGTCATCGCGCAGGTAATACAAGCCCTGCGCTTCTGTAAGGTTAAGGCTTGTTGCAGTTGTGTTATACATCCTGTCATCGCTTGGAGAGCAGGAGCTGGTGTTGAACTGGTAGCATTTTATTGAAATGTTATAGCTTACTGAATCGCCGTCAGTGTCTGCCACAGCAAGCCAGCGGAAGCTCACGCTCCTGTTTGTCATTGTTATATTGCCGTGCGTTGGTGTGTCAAGTATTACTTTTGTAGGCGGAGTATTGATTGTTATATTCGCCCTTGTGCACATTGTTGCGCCGTCGTCCTGGCCGTCATTCGGCGTGAGGCAGGCTGACCATGTTTCTCCTGCGGAAGTCATTGAGGAGTGTATGAAGTTCGTCTTGTTCTGGTAGAGAGCGAGGATTTGTTCTGCTGTAAGGCTGGCATTATAAATCCTTACAATATCGAGAATTGTTCCGCTGGCAAGCTTGTAATAGCCGTAATCGTTCAACAATTTATTGAATGAACCTATGTTTAGCACAGTCGTGCCTGACTGCTTTATTTCTTTCCCGGAATGCGTGTTATTTATTACCTTTAAATCTCCATCAACATATAAATATGATATGCCATTGTCTAGAACTCCTACAAGATGAGTCCATTTTCCTGCTGTGCAGTTGTTTAATGCATATGCTCTTGAATAATTAAGCGGATACCCGCCAACTCCGAAGTATCCCTCAAGCAAGTAAGCTGTGCCATATATGCTGAGGGAATACGCCCCTGCTGTTGCCCCGCTTCCCGCTGTATATTCTTTGTGTATAATCTTTTGATAGCCTGAACATGAGCCTGGCTTTATCCATGCTTCCAGTGATACTTGGTATCTTGGCTCCTGATAGCCATAGATTTCAATCGTGCTGTTTTCTCCTGTAAAGTTATATGCTCCCCTTCCATCAACTCCTGCATTTGGCGCCCATGTGATATTGTTGATTACTGCCCTTGCTGTTGTTAATCCGCTGTAATCTGTGAAAGTGCCGTTGCCATTGGCTGACAATGTGCCGTTTGTGCTCCCGCCTTCAAACGGCGCATTAAAGAGCATTAAATTAGTGTTGTTCCTGTACCAGTTCCAGATGTTGGTCACTGCGTCATTGTCAGCGTCTGCTGTTGACACATTAAAGGCGGTAATGTTTTCAGTTGTGAGATTGGTTCCATAAGTGGTATTTATAGTTGGGTAATCATGCGTTGGTATGCTGTTTACAATAAATATTCTCTGCTCAGTTGAATTCAAATTGCCAGCCTGGTCAACGACGTATGCCTTGTATGTGTAAGTGCCTGAATACAAGGAAGTGAAGTTGTGGTAGAGCTTCCAGATGCCTGCTGAGTATGTTGCGTTGATTTCCTCTGGAGACAAGGCCCTCGTGAATACCATTACCTCATCTATCGTGCCGTTTGTATAGGCTCCGCCATATCCTATTCCTTCTCCGTCAGTATTGCCATTATTAATCGTCAGGGCACTATCTGCCTTTTGTTCGCCGTTTACGTAAATTTTTACATAAGTGCCGTTTGCCACAAATCCTATATGCTGCCATTGTTCCGCATTAATTACTCCCGTGCCTGTTGCTATATTTGTTGTATCGCCATAAACTCTTATGGAACTGGTAGTTAGCCCTAATATCCAGTTATTAGTTGCATATGTGCCTGAATTGCCTGACTTGATTATATCCTGCCTGCCAGTGGAAACAGTAGATGGCTTTATCCATGTAAATACTGAAATTATATCGCTTCTTGCTGCAGAAACATTAATACTAATATAATCATTGCTGCCGTCAAACTTGTATGCTTTGCCTCTCATACCTGTTGTCAGGTTGGGACAGTTGGTGCAAGTCCCGTTATTCCCCCAGCTGGACGAGTCTTCAAACCACGTTCCGTTTGTGTTCTCAAGGCGCCACCAACCAACCAGCGACCTGTTCCAGTCAATGAAGGCGGAGTAGTTGTTTGAGGCTTCTGTTATTGTTGTATTCACATAAGCTTCATTGTAATAAGTAGGCCTCTTTGTGTTGTTCAATACAGAGCTTGAATGGAATTCAATGTTGGGGTTTATTATGTCAACCCGCAACGTCCTGTTTTCAGTTGAAGCAGTGCATCCTTCTGCAGTGCATGCCTGGCATGTCCAGATGAAGTTGTTTGTTGACAATGTGCTGTTTACAAAGTGCGCAATGGCTGAATTTGCTGTTGTTGAAACAGTCATGCTCCTGTGCCATGTTTGCGTGTTGTTGTGCCACAGCGAGATGTTTACCAGAGGTATGTTTGAAGATGCAAAGCATTCGAACTTCACTGTGTTGTTCACATACCATCCGTCAAGGGGTGAAGTTAGGTTCACGTAAGTGTATGCAGAAGCAATAGTCACGTTGTTGCTTGCAACAGGCGTTCCGTCCTCGTATTTGTCAGCAGGCGTTACGACGGCATACCAGATATCTCCTGCAGTTGTTGCGTCAGAGTGCGTCCTGTTGTACATCCCGATGCCTGAGTTGTAGAGCATGGAAATTTCAGAGGCAGACAGGCTTCTGTTCCAGACAACAGCATTATCAATGGAACCATTGAAATGTTGAATTCCACTAATAAAAGCCCCAAACCTTAAAAATGAACCGGCATTCCCGTTAGTAAAGTTTTTTGTATCACTTAAAACCCCGTTTTGATAGCCTTTCATGGTATAATTATTCATATTTGTGCTATTATCCCATGTAAGCACTATTTGATACCATGTATTTGCAGCAGAAGCCGGAAGTGCAACATAAACTGATGGTTCTCCTTTATAAACATAAAAAACACCACTAGACCTGGTTATATAAGTTCTCGTATTTAAATCGCTAGCAACAACGTATGCGCCACCAGTGGCGGCATCATTTGCTTTTAACCATACGCTAACAGTACCTTGTGCTGGCGACATTTTTGTTGCAGCACCGCTCGTATAAATAATATCATCAATCCCGTCAAACTCATAGCATCCTCCGCTTCCCGAGAATGCTCCGCAGCTTGCATTCCATCTTGGCATGTTTGATGCAGTTCCATTATGTGTGCCGTTATTCCCGTAGCTGGAGTAATCCTTCACATTGCTCGTGTTCCCATTGCTTCCGTTGACATCAAACGGCATATTCAATACTGCATCCGACACCCCGTTCTTTCTCCAGTCATAGATGAGTGTGTATGCATCTGAGTCATTGTCAGATGATGTTACATACGCTGTTAAATTCTCAGTTGTCAAGTTAGTGCCGTAAGTTGAATTCACTAAAACAGAAGACACAACAGGCGCTGCATTCACAATGAATGTTCTCTGCTCAGTATTATTCAGGTTCCCAGCCTGGTCAACGACGTATGCCTTGTATGTGTAAGTGCCTGAAGATAAGCCTGTGAAATTCCGATATAATTTGCCAATAAATGCATTATATGTTGCATTGATTTCATCCACTGTTAAATTCCTGTCCCAAAACATTACTTCGTCTATTGTTCCATTCCAACGTCTTTGGCTTGTAGTATGTGTTCCAATTAGTATATCGACTGCTCCTAATTTTCTGCCTTCTGCAAATCCCGTCCCAACACATGTACTTGCAACATTTACAGAACCCCTTAAAGTAGTGCCATCCCATACAAGCGCAAATAAATTCCAATTATCCGGAGTGAATGCAACAGGACAAACCCCGCCGGATGGCGCTGCGCCAGTTGTTGCATTAAACACCCTGAAATATATATTGTTGTTAGAACTTTCTGTGACAATAGACCATTCTCTGTTTGAGCCAGATATGGTGTCTTTTGCAGCTAAGGCTTCTATGCTATTAATAGTGGCTTTGTTATTTCTAGCCCAAATTAACAGAGAAAATGTACTTGTAGAATTAAATGTTGAATCGCTCGGGATTGTTATGTAATCATCGCTTCCATCAAACCTGTATGCCTTGCCTCTCATGCCCGTTGTCAAGTTCGGGCAGTCGTCTGCTGCTGCATCGCAGGTGCCATTGTTTCCCCACGTGGACGAGTCTGCAAAGAATGTTCCATTTGTGTCTTCCAGCCTCCACCATCCGACGAGCGACCTGTTCCAGTCAATGAAAGCAGAGTAGTTGTTTGACGCTTCTGTTATGGAGACATTCACATAATTTTCATTGTTGAATGAGGTAACTTTCGTATTATTTGCTTCTGTCGGCGCGACAAAGTCAATCAGTGATGTTGTATTG
>JAHJRD010000030.1 GCA_018830945.1 Nanobdellota archaeon
AGATATACGAAAACAAAATAGTACAATTCCTACGCAAATATAAAGCAAAAATAAAGACCTATGATGTCCTAATAGACAAAGATGAGCTAAAAATACCTCAGGGTCTGACGCCCTAAGAATACCCCCTTACAGATAGTACCCTTTCTTCTTTTGGTTAATAGCTGGGAAAGTGCGCAAAAATCAAAGGAGCGGCCTCCGGCTTCTCTTTCATCTATATCTTGTTTTTAAAACAATAAATTGCCTGAAGTGCGGCGCAGCCCGGCTTTTCATGCAAATGCTTTTATAGCCTGCCTGCATAATACCACATTATGGCTTTAGACGATGAGATTGAGCCTGTCTGCGTTAAAGGCATGGATGAGGATGTTGCCCTTGACAGGTTTGCAGATACTGTTCACCTTTTGCCCAGGGAAAAGTGGATTCACTATTGCTGCAAGGCTGATAAAATTGTGCCGCCTGTGTCTGTTGCAGGGTTTTATATTTATGCCTGTCTCTCGGATGGGAATACTGGCCTGCTGCCTTTGGCCGCCGCAACCATATTTACTGCGATAGCCTATATATACCGCAAAGTAGCGCAAACAAATAGATACGCTGTGAAGTGGCTTGAGCAAGAGGCAGAACTGCAGGAGAAAGTTTTGAAAGGTTTTAAATAATTGAACCGCTTATCTAACCTATTGTGGCAATACCAATCATACGCATAGAGGAAGTATATTCCAGGACACTTGAGCGTATGCTTGATGATGCATCCATAGCACTCTTGCTTGACGACAGGACAAATGTGGATACTGTTCTTGAGAAGGTAATGGGGATTATGTCATTGTATAAGAGAAATATAAGGCTCATGAAAGGGCTGCAGCCTGAGTATGCGCGGCGGTTGAGGATGGTTGAGCGGCTGTTTATTGCTTATCAGAATGGGGTGGGGGATTGAAGGTTTCTAGGTGTTAAAACCGCAAGACTTATATACTGGTAGTAACTGCCTGATAGTAACATAATTACTGTTTAGGGGGGTTTAAAATGGCAATAGAATTTCCAGGCTATGAGCCTGTATTTGAAAACGAGGTTTATGCAAAAGACGCGACAGTGATTGAGGATGGTAAGGTAACGCCGGTAAAGATGATACTTATACCTAAAAGGTATGTAGAGCCGGATGAGGATTCTGTTATAAAGCATCTGCAAGCTAGGGCAGAGCAAGCCGCAGAGCGATTATCTTTTATATTACCAGGGCAGAGAATGCAAGTTGAAAGCAAACTTGAGATGATTCTTTTGAAAATTGGTAGGGGCCAGAGTCCACTCTTGACACATTTAAGGACAGGACATGAGGAATGCATGGCTTTTGTTAGAGAAAATATAACAGCACCTAAACTTGAAAAAGGAGAATCTCCAGATAAATACCTGCGGATAGAATATGGTATGGTGCCTACTCTTTTAATAGAGAAGAACCAGGCTGCGGGTGCAATACAAAATGCCGGCTGGTACAGCTTGGCATTATCAAAATTTTCCGGAATAAATATGGATTTGCTATTAGCAGATGGAGTTATTCCGGCGAGGGTAGAGATAGAAAGGCATATTGCAAATGGAACTTATGGAACAAGGTTAATGAAAATTAATCAACCTAGATATTCGCCTGAAGAAGCACGGCTTATTGTTGAGGCAACTTATACCGCTCTTGCAAAGCCGGAACAAATAGCACAGGTTAAGGATAGTTCAACTGAAATGCTCAACTCTGCTGCTGAAGAAACATTAGAGAAAATGCTTAAGCCGCGTAATTAGTACTCTTAGAAGGTATAGCGATGATAGAATGTACGGATACTATAATCTCAAAATATTATGCCTTAGATACTGGATTAGACAGGCTAATCCGAATTTTGCAAGAGGATGAAAATTCTGTTTGTTCTTTTGGTTTCTCTGATCCTATCGGCGGTTCTGAAGATGATCCTGCAATGAAACGGTTTTATCAATTCTACTCTGGCGCTTATGAAGATACTAGTTTTGCAGATGCTGTTAATCCTGAGCTTATTAAATGTCTTGTAGAGAGCCAAAACAACCGCTTTAAAGATACAGTAAAAGGAAGGATTTGTGATAAAATCTTTTCCTTATTCTTCAAGCGAGGACAGCATCCGAACCCTGAAAGAGTATTAGGTTTTGCGATTGCTCAGGCATATGCTGGTGGTAAGCAGCAACTTCAGGATATTGATCTAGCGGCAGAATTAGACTACCTTTTTTCAAAAGCAGAATTATTACCCCAATTGAGAAGCAGGTTTTATTATGAGAACACACAAGACAGCCGCAATATCCAAGATGAGGGCTGGTTTAATGAAGAGATTGCAAAACTAGACAGAAAATTAGAAAGTTTAATGTCTGCAGCAAGAATTCTTAATGAGAATTATAAACTTTCTGCACAACTTGCCCGGCATTTTGCTATAATAGAGTGTGAAGAGGAAATGTATTATTGGTTAAGAGAAACAGTGCAAAGGGGTTTGAGAAATCCTGTTGTAAATTTAAAAAGAAGATTCAGAGATTCTGCGAATACTGTTTTTTCAATAGATTTGCCTGAATTTCAAGGGCTCATCTTCAAGGAAGGTGAGCGTGGTTCAATTGAAGATGAGGTGCAGAAAATAATTGCTATTACCTCTGGGGTGCAATATCCTCTTCCCGGAGAAGAATATATCTATTCCAATCCGCTTTTGATAGTGGATGCAGGAAAAAAGGCCTATGGTGTATTTCGTGAAGCCAATGTATTGATTGATAAAAGTGAGATACTTGAGATAAATTGGACCCCTATTGATCATGCAATTACAATAAACTCTGCCCTTCAATATATCCACAGCCAGCTTATAGAAACAGCAGAAGATAATGCGCGTCCGGAGTGGTGGGATAATGAAGTGATTTATAAATTAGCAAGAGATATTTACATAAGAAGGGCAATAAAATCTATTGTAAGATTGCAAAATTCTGCCTCTGAGCGTGAAACTAATGCCTTGCCTTTTTTTGATTATTGCCAATACCTTGAAGAAAAAGTACTTGGACAAATCCATTTAGGCCCTGATTTGCATGATAAGGCATTGCAGGTTGCCGCACACTTAAACACTATGAAAAGATATGTGGCGCATGGCGACTTTCACCTCGAAAATATCTTAGCAATAGGCAAAGTTGGCACCTGTGTTGTAGACTTCCAAAAAGCGTGCATGGCAGACCAATTTTATGATTTGGCATTTCTCCTTGAGCAGGCAGAGCTGGAGTTAACTGAGGGTGAAAAGAAACAACTTATTGATTCTTTTGTTCAGCAAGTTACTACCACAGAGACTATGGTGGGGGCGCATAGGGCTTATGATCTAAATGCTGCATTTATTAATTTAAAAGAAGCCAAAGTTCATGGCAATAAAAACAACCACTATTTTAACGAAGAATTAAGCAGGCGCCATTTAGAACGAGCAACTTTACTTTTAAGAAAATATTCTTAGTATGCTTCTTCTAATTTTGGCTCTATCAAATCAAATGTGCGTGTTGCTATGGCCCAAAGCGGGCCTATTATTTCACTTTTAGATATCTTTTTAGAAAACAATAAGGTATTGGCTTTGATTTTCTTCTTATAGCTCACCAAAGCGATTGCTTTGTCCTTGTCATAAGTATAAAATAATTCCGAGTACTCTTTAAACATCTTTCCTAAATCTCCTAGGATTTCCAATAACTTTTTTTCTATCTTATTCTTGGATATAACCTCAAACAGATGGCAATATTCGTCTCCTAGATTTTCAATATTCCTGAGTGTGCTATAAATCATCATATTCCGGCGATGGTCTGAATATCCTCGCTTATTTAAGTAACGCAAACAAAAATTAATAGATTCCCCAATTTCATAGTCTTTTTCTTTAATGAAGCTAATATTTAATTTGCCCTCTTTCAATGCTTGTATATTGTCAAGAATAAGATTATTTAATGTAAAGAATACTCTTTTTAATATAGGATCAAATTCTGTTGCAGGACCATGCACATCTTTTGCCTTAATATAATCTTTTCCTTCATCAATTATAACATATCCAATTAAGGTGGCTAAGGCTTTGTGTGCAAGTTCAGATTCTTTTTTATTTGAAAAAACAGCTTTAATCTCATCTGCGCCCCGGATATATGCCGCATGTATTAAACGATATATTAATGCAGAATCCAGCCCGGAAACATCTATTTTTACGTTTTTTGCAACAGGTCCCCTCCCGCTGCTAACCACTATCTTCTCCCCTTCCTCAATAACCTCAAGCTCATCCCCCTTCTTTATCCCATATTTCTTAATCCAGGGCGCGGGAAGAGAAACAACATAGGTCTTCCCTCCCATCTCAATGACATTGCGTTTCATACTCTTTTCCTCATTTTTTGCGTTTTATATAACTTCCGTTCTTCTGCTTCTAAAGGCTAAATTTAGCTATTTTCAAGCACCCAAAGCCTTATATATTAGTTGTAACTCACTAATAGTAACTTATATCGTGGAAACACTAATAAAGGGGCATAATATGACTAACGACACTGACACACAAGACACCAACGTCGTAAACATCCAGGACTTCCGCGCAAGAAGGCAACCTGCGCAAACTACTGAAAATCCAGCGTATCTTGCAGCAAGAGACCGGGAAACTCCTGGAACAGTCGTACCATTCAATGACGAGCAGGCTGCAAGAGTGCTTGAGCGATTGCTTCAGGACTGGAGGGTTGCAAGGCTGGATGAATTCAGCCAGCTGCATGGCGACAGAACAACAAAGCTTGTCGCAAGGATAATCGATATTTACAGCAAT
>JAHJRD010000031.1 GCA_018830945.1 Nanobdellota archaeon
AGATATACGAAAACAAAATAGTACAATTCCTACGCAAATATAAAGCAAAAATAAAGACCTATGATGTCCTAATAGACAAAGATGAGCTAAAAATACCTCAGGGTCTGACGCCCTAAGAATACCCCCTTACAGATAGTACCCCCTTCGCCGCCCAAAACTTTATATACTTGAAGTGAATAATCATTTACTGTAGGTAAATAACATGGCATCCTTGACAGAAAACGAAGCAAAAACAATGGATTTTTTGGTCAGGAACTTTTATACAGACTGCAATATAAACCAGCTTGCAAGGATTCTTAAGATAAGCCCCGGAGGCATGTTTAAAATACTAAGAAAGCTTAAGGAAAGGGGTTTTCTGGCAGAAAAAAGAGCAGGGAATAATGCCTTTTACAAGATTAACTTCAGCTCAAACGATGCGCTGGACGCCTGCAAGTTCGCAATGACCGGAAAAGCCCTTACGCCTTATATCAGCGTATGGATTAAAGACCTTGAGCCTGTAAGCGAACTGGCGGACATATCCCTGCTTTTCGGCTCTGTGCTAAAAAAAGGCAAGGAAGCGGGCGACATAGATATTCTATTGGTATTTGGCAGGAAAAACCTGAAAAAAGTAGAAGTGGCTATTGAAAAGCTGAATAAGATAAAGCCTAAAAAACTGCATGCTGTTTACCAGACAATGGATGACCTGATAGAAAACATTAAAAAGAGGGACAAGGCTATATTAGAGGAAATACGCACAGGGGTTGTGCTGAAAGGAAGGGGCTTTTTGGTGGAGGCTATAAAGCATGGGCAAAGTTGAGAATAAATTCCAATGGTGCCTGAAAAAAGGAGAAACAGGGGACAAGCATAAAGGGCTGAAAAAGATTAAGCCTGATTATGCTGAGGCTGAAAAGCAGATTAAGAAGGCAGAATCTGATTTGGGCACGATGCAATTCCTGCACAAAGGCGGGAGGACAGATTGGGTGGCTTCTGCTGCATTTTATGCCATGTACCATTCATTGCTGGCAATCCTGTTCTGGCTTGGCTATGAATCAAGAAACCAGGAATGCACTATTACTGTCATAGAAAAACTTATTCTCGACAAGGCAATCACCCTTGAGCCAAAATATATTGCAATGATAAGAAGCCTGCTGGAAGGGGCAGAAGATGCCAAATCTATTAGGGAAGAAATGCAATACGGCTCAAAAACCTCCATGGAAAGCGCAAGGTGCAGAAAGGCGATGGAGAATGCAATGGAATTTGTGGACAGGGTGAAGGAAGTGATTGAAGAGATTAAAGCAAAGGGGAGAACTGTTTGATGGAAAAATAGATGGCGGACAAGTTATTCGCGATTGCCTTTGTGCTGCAACAATAATTCTCCCGCAATGCAATCAGCGCGAGAATTCCAGCGGCCTTTTTATTTTTTTCTATAGAAACTTTTGACGGGTTATTCAAAGTTCTCTATAAATAACCAGCAATCTTTAATATTTTTTCAAATACAAACATTTTTATACAAGTTACCCACACTCTAAAAAACCATGGTTGAATTAATAATAACTGAAAAGCCAAGCACTGCAGAGAAAATATCATCTGCTTTGGCTGAAGGAAAGCTTGAAAAATCAATCTACAGCAAGAAGGTTCCTTACTATAAGCTAAAACACAATGGCAAGGACATTATTGTTGCATGCGCAGTGGGTCACCTCTACACTCTTGCTGAAAAGGAAAAGCGCGGCTGGACATACCCTGTGTTTGACGTTGAGTGGAAGCCCCTTGGAGAGGTTCAGAAGTCAGCTGCATACTCAAAGCTTTACCTTAATGCGATTAAATCTCTTGTAAAGGAAGCAAATACATTCACAGTTGCAACAGACTTTGATGTTGAGGGGGAAGTTATTGGATTTAATATTCTCAGGTTCCTCTGCAAAAAGAAAGATGCAAGGAGAATGAAGTTCTCAACAACAACAAAGGATGATTTGCTTGAGGCATATGAGCATGTTTTGCCGCACCTTGACTTATTGCAGGCAGAGGCAGGGCTTACAAGGCACGAGCTTGACTATTATTACGGCATTAACTTCAGCCGGGCTCTTACATTGTCTGTGAAAAACGCAACAGGCATGTTCAAGATTCTTTCATCAGGAAGAGTGCAGGGCCCTGCGTTAAAAATACTTGCTGACAGGGAAAAGGCAATCGGCGATTTCAAGCCTGTTCCGTTCTGGCAGATTGAATTAATGTCAGAAGGGATTAATGCAATGCATGAGGAAGACAAGTTCTGGGAAAAGGAAAAAGCTTTAGATTCATTTAACAATGCAAAGAAGGGAAATGCAGTTGTCTCAAATGTTGAGGCTTCGCAGTTTGAGCAAGCTCCCCCTCATCCGTTTGACTTGACAGCGCTGCAGATGGAGGCGTACAGGCAGGTTGGCATACCGCCAAAGGAAACTCTTGAGATTGCGCAGTACCTTTATGTTAATTCATACATCTCTTACCCAAGGACAAGCTCTAACCAGCTTCCTGCTTCTGTCGGATACAAGAAGATAATTTCAAAACTGGCAAAGATGCCTGAGTATGAGGCATTGTGCAATTTGCTTTTGGCAAAAAAAGCGCTTGTGCCGAATAACGGAAAAAAGACAGACCCTGCGCATCCGGCAATATATTTTACAGGCGAAATACCTGCTGAATTGGATGAGAGGCAGGCAAAAATATTTGATTTGATTGTAAGAAGGATTCTGGCAACTTTTGGAGACAAGGCAAAAAGAGAGACAGTAAGCGTTGAGATTGACTCTAACGGCGAGCTGTTTGTTGCTCAGGGCACAAGGACAGTTGAAAAAGGGTGGCATGAACTTTACGGGCCTTATGCAAAATTCGAGGAAAAGGAAATGCCTAAGCTTGAGAAAGGGCAGCAGGTAAAAGTTGATGAACTAAAAATGCATGACAAGGAAACCCAGCCGCCAAAAAGATACACAGCCGCATCCCTGGTAAAAGCTCTTGAGGCAAAAGGCCTTGGCACAAAAGCAACAAGGTCAGAGATTGTTGACCATCTTTTCAAGAGAAATTATGTAAGGGGAGTTTCAATAGAAGTCACAGAGCTTGGCAAGGCTACTGTTGCAACCTTATTGAAATACTGCCCTGAAATCCTTGATGAAAAACTCACAAGGAAATTTGAAAACGAGATGGAGCTGATAAAAGAGAATAAAATCAAAGGTGTGGATGTTCTTAAAAAGGCAAGGGAATTATTGACTAAACTGCTTGCAAAGTTCAAGGCAAATGAAAAAGCAATCGGAGAAGGGCTTTCAGAAGCAACAAAAATAACAAGGGACCAGGAGACAATTGTCGGAAAATGCGTAAATTGCGGCAAGGACTTAAGAATATTGTATTCAAAAAGATTCAAGACAAGATTTGTCGCGTGCTCTGGCTACCCTGACTGCAAGACAACTTATAGTTTGCCTTATGGGTTGCCAAAGCCGACTGACAAAAAATGCCCTGACTGCGACTTTCCTTTGGTTCTTGTAATTCGTGCTGGCAAAAGGCCGTTTGACTACTGCATAAACAAGATGTGCCCAAAGAAGATTGAATGGCGGAAAGAGCAGGAAGAAAAAAAGAAAGAGGCTGCGCAGGGAGTGCTGTCGCATCGTGAATTGTTGAATCCGCCGTCTGAAGAGGCGAAGAAAGCAGCCAAAGAGCACGAGAAGAAAGTGTTTGCAGTGCCTAAGAAGGCTGCTGTAAAAAAGCCTGCAAGGAAAAAGGCGGCTGCAAAAAAAGTTAAGAAATAATTATTCTGTCTTTATCCCTTCATTAACAATTTCAAAACCAAGTTCTGCTTATTACGCTGTCAACATAGACTTCAACCCCGTTTATAACGGCAGTCGCGCTCCTGCTAATGCTTTTTGAGGCTTCCGCTTTGCGAAAAGCTTATAAACCATTGTATACTAAAATATACATATGTATAAAAAACTAAACATAACGGAAATGCATATCAGAATAGCCGCCCTTTTCACGGAATACGGCAGAGAGTACCATATAAGGGAAATTGCAAGGCTCCTTTCCATAAGCCCTCGCGCGGCGCAGCTTGCGCTTAAGAACCTTGAGGATAAGGCGGTAATAGAATATAAAATAAGGGGGAGAACAAAGCTATACTCAATAAAGCAGACAGAAGCCGCCGAAAACTATTTGATAATGGCGGAGCATTACAAGGCAATTGCATTTAGCGAGAGCCACGCATTAATAGCCGAAGTTATAGCAAAGATAAAGCCCCATATAACCGGGATTGGCATCATATTCGGCAGCTATGCAAAGGGCATTGAGAAAAAAAGCTCTGACCTGGATGTTTTTGTTGCAGGCAGGTGCAATATTCCTGCAATAAAAAAATCAGGAAATGTTTATGGAATAGACATAAATGTAAAGCAGTACCCAATTGGCATTTTCAAAAAGTCAATCAAATCTGATATACTTTTGCAAGAAGTGCTGAAAAGCCACGTAATCTTTTTAAACTCTGAGCAGTTTGTTACGAGCGTGCTTAAGTATGGTCTGCTCACGAAGTGAGTGGACCTTTGAATGAAGCGCATGCGGAATGAAAATGGCCGAGATTAAATGGTGCATAAGGAAAAAAAGCGGGCTGTCTCTTATAGAGCCGAATGCTAATCTGTCAGAAGGCTATTTTATTAAGGCCGAGCAGGCTATTGAATCAGCAAGAACGGAAAAGGTTGCTGAATGGAAAATTGCAAAAACGTATTATGCAATGTATTTTGCTCTTTATGCTGTTCTTCAGAAAATTGGCATTAAGTGTGAAATTCATGCTTGCACCATGGCATTTGCAAAATGTTTCCTGCAAGGATATTTCAGCGAGGAAGAGCTTGTGCTGATAAGTGATGCCTTATCCATGAGGGTGGATTCTCAATATTACGTGAACAAAGATGTCCCGGATGAGCAATTTAAGGAAATCCTGCAAACTGCGCCTTCCTTTCTTGTAAAATGCAAGGCCGTTGCCAACAGGCTTGATGAAAATAATATTCTTGAAATAAGGCGGCGATTTAAAGCAGAAACTGAAAAAGCAAAAAAGAAAACCGCTTAATCTGTCTTTATCCCTTCATTTACAATTTCAAAACAAAGTTCTGCTGTATTTTCGGGCTTCTCAATGAATATTCTCCTTTGCTTGCCGTCATCATCAAGCTTTACCAGGTTGTTGCACCAGCTTTTCAGCATGTTGCTGCCTATGGGCCCAATCCCTCTTTTGTCCATTGTCATGTAAACCTGGCTTGTTACAAATACAGAGGTATTGCCTGTAGCCATCTCTTTAAGAATACTAAGCTGCTTTGACAGCATATGGTTGACATCTTTTTTTTCCTGCAATTCTTTTCTGTAATGTGATGTTAAAGAATCCACAATAATCAGGGATAGTTTTC
>JAHJRD010000032.1 GCA_018830945.1 Nanobdellota archaeon
TTAAAAGGGGCTTTAGTAATAAAAAAAGAAGATGTGGGTAAAATAGAGCAGGTATTGAAGAAATATAAAGTAAAATATGGGGTGTATGAGATTACAATCCCTGAAACAAAACTTATAACCCCTTGAAATGTTCATCTACTGCAGCTGTTAGAAATGCCGGGCTCCGCTGCACTTTCTTGTTTTGACAAAAACTATATAAACAAAGCTACAACCAGTTTATTCTAAATGAGTGACTTTATTGAAAAGGCAAAAGAGTTCATAGAGCAAAAGCACAGATTAATTCTGATTCTAATATTAGCATTTGCATTCATAATCAGATTAAAATACATGACAATCAATGCAGCTGTCTGGTGGGATGAGGCTGATTACCTCACATTGGCAAGGAATTATGGGTTAGGCACGCCTGAGCAAGCAGCGCCGTGGAGGGCAAGGCTTGTCCCCATGGTTTGGGGCATATTCTATGCAATAGGCGCAAACGAATGGGTCATCCGCTTCTTCAACCAGTTCATAGCAGTCGGGGGCGTCTTATTAACTTACTTTGTAGGCAAGGAATTCTTCAACAAGACAACAGGGCTTCTTGCTTCGCTGTTTATGGCTGTTTACTTTGAGCATTTATTCTGGTCAGCAAGGGTTTCACTGGATGTATACAGCTTATTGCTTTTCGGATTAGCCACATTCTTCTTTTATAAAGGCTATGTAAAAAATCAAAATAATAAATACATCTACGCAACAGGCGCAATATATGGCGCAGGCATTTATGCTTATGATGGCATCGGCTTTTTTGCAATATTCCTGCTGCTCTTCCTATTAATAACTGAACGCTTAAAATTCCTTAAAGACAAAAGATTATGGATAATGGTTGGGATTGCGCTGCTCTGCGCCCTGCCTTTTGCAATATACCACCAGGTTGAATTTGGGCACCCATATCCAAGGCTGCAATTATTTTCAAGCATTCACGGCGGGCAAATCACGGTGGCTGAAGAAGGGCAAAGCACAGGCTCATTAATCTCAGACACTTTCTCATATTTCAAAGGCATTGGGTATTATCTTTCACCACCGCTTGCTTCAGGAATAATATGGATGATTGCAAAATGGTCATTGTTGATCTTGTTCCTTACAGGCCTGCTTGCATTTGCAAACATGTTCATAGGATTTGACAAGATTTGGAAAAATGAAAACAAACAATTAAAGTCAGAGTTTTATCTGTTTTTGTGGGGGTTTAGCGTGTTACTTATCTTTGGCATAGTAAATGCCATCTCAGCATTTTATTTTGAGCCAAGGTTTGTATTTCCTGCAATGCCTGTAATCTTCATTGTCTGCGCCCTTGGCATAAGCCAGATGTTTAAGCTTGTTTCAAAGTACAGCAGGGAAGCAGCCGCAGTAATTGCATTATTGCTGGTTTTTTTCGGAGTGTACGGGCAGTTAACATATGCTGATATGCTTATTGAAAATAAAAAAGACAGCTTTGCGCAAGAGAAATTAGGGGGGCAATGGCTTAAAGAGCATACTTCTTCAGGAGACGTGCTTGTTGGCTGCGGGCTGACTGTCCCGATAACATACTATTCTGAAAGGGACATCAAAAGGATTGGAAGCGGGAACGTGACACTCGCTGATGAAACCATAAAGAAATACAAGCCGAGATATTATGTGCTTGACGGCTTTGATTATGCCGCCTGTTCAAACGAGCAGTACCCTGCATTAAACCAGGACAAGATGCAGCCTGTTATGGCATTCTTTTTGGATGAGGCACAAACCCAGCCAGTATACATCATATTTGAGATAAACAATGCTGCTTATCAATGATTTTTTTTCTCAAACAGAAATATAGATGCAAAAATCCCTTGTGAAAGCAATATCACACCCCTAAAGGCAATAGCCACCATCGCAGCAAACAAAACAGGAATATAAGCGCTCAGCATGTAAAGCAAAATCCCTTCCCTGATTCCAAGGCCTGCCGGAAAAATTATGCTGAGAAATCCTATTGCCCATGCAACAGCAAATGCAAGGATTAAATAAGGCAGATAAGCCCATGACAAGGGATATACTGCCCTTATGAGCATAAATAATGAAGTGCCGCTGAACAGCCAGTAAAATGCATAAACCAGATTAATTGTGAGCAAGTCAAAATACGTTATATTAATCGCTACAGCTGGCTTTTTTAGGATTCTCATCGCTATATTCAATAAAAAAGAAAGTATTCTGGGGTGCATTGCAATAAGGCATAAGGGCAGTGCAGTGTAAAATACTATTGAGTACTCGAGTTTAGCAATTAATTTTTGATTTTTATGCCATTTGTTCATTTTCCCGTCGGAAGACTGCACTTTGCCCTTATTTTTGGTAGCCAAAAGTAGATACCAATAAAATCTCAGTTATGTAAAAAGATTATATTGTCAA
>JAHJRD010000033.1 GCA_018830945.1 Nanobdellota archaeon
CCCCCCCCCCCGCCGGTATAAAGAAGTGAAATGATATGAAGCTCAATCTGTTTGGCAGGCTTTTGCTGTATACATTAATGATAGTTGGATTGCTAGGCCTGCTCCTCACTGTTTTTTTGGTGTTTTACAGCACAATAGAACTTGAGGATTCGCTTACAAGCACGCAAATGCAAATGGTAGGCATACTGGCAAAAAGCATTGAAACGGATTATCGCGCGGGAGAGTGGCCGTTTGAAACATTAGAAGAGATAAGCAAACAGGAAGATTATCCTTCTTTCACTTGGGTAATCGACCATAACGGGAAAATAGTCATGGCAGACAATGCAACTATGTGGGGAAAGCAGATAAAAGATCCGGCTCTGGGCGCTGAAAAACCATTTGCTGAAAAGCGTTTTTATCCGGAAATGAATGGAGAAATGTTGCTCATAGCTTACCCGCTTGACATTAAAGAACAAGGCAAGCACTGGATGCTCTATCATGGGAATAGCCTAAAACCAATTGCCGCAGCCAAGAATAAGATAATCCTTAGCAGCATAGGATTTTTTCTTGGCGCACTTTGCCTGGCGTTCATATTTTCCCTGTTTCTGGCCAGAAATATTACAAAGCCGATTTTGGAGCTGACAAAAGGCGCCAAAGCAGTGGCGGAAGGGAATCTGGATTACAATGTTAAAGTAGAGACGCACGACGAGTTTGAGAATCTTGCCTCTGCTTTCAACCAGATGACCAGTGACTTAAAAAAATCAAGAGCACAACTTGAGAAATACAGCAAGGAACTTGAAAAAGGCATAAAAGAAAAAACAAAAGATCTTGAAAAAGAAAAGCTGAAGCTTGAAAAGAGCGAGAAAGCGGCATACAACATGATGGAAGACCTGAATGAGGCAAACAAGGACCTTGAAGTGGAGAAGAAGAGCATTGAGCAAAAAGTAAGGGAAAGGACAGTTGAGCTGCAGAAAGCGTATGAAGATTTGAAGGAATTAGACAAGGCAAAGGAAGAGTTTATTTCACTTTTGTCTCATGAGCTTAAGACGCCAATATTTCCCATTATGGGCTATACTGACATGATTCTTTCAGGCTCAATGGGAAAGATATCAGGCAAGCAGAAGGAAAAGCTTAAGATAATTGAAAAGAATGCAGCTAACCTCTCAAGGCTTGTTGCAGACATGCTTGACATGTCAAGGCTTGAGCTGAAAAAAGTAAAGCTTGAGATGGATAAGTGTGAGCTTGGAGGCCTTGCAAAAGAAGCATCTGATTCGCTTGCGCTCCTTGCAAAAAACAAGAGAGTTGGCATAAAGATTAATGCAAAGGAAAAAGTAACAGCTTTCTGTGACAAGAAAAGAATACTGCAGGTAATAGAAAACTTGGTCACTAATGCGGTAAAATTCACAAGGGTAAAAGGGAAGATTGAAATTGCTGTTTCAAAAGACAAGGATAACGCAAAGGTAAGCGTAAAAGACAACGGCATAGGGATTCCAAAGGAAAAGCAAAAAGAGCTGTTCAGCAGATTCTATCAGATAAAGACAGGAATCGCAAGGGAGCAGGGCGGCGGAGTTGGCCTTGGCCTGGCGATATCAAAAGGGATTATTGAGCTGCACAAGGGAAGGATATGGTGCGAGAGCGAAAAGGGCAAGGGGGCAACTATTACATTCACCATACCTTTAAAAACAACCAAAAGCCTTAAATAAACCCATGGGCATTATAAAATAAGGCAATATTCAAAAGTGCCTTTTATAGGCTTAAGGAGGAAAAATGAAGAAAAAGGTGTTAATACTGCATGTGGATGATGACCCTGACACACTGACTCTTGTGCATGACGTGCTTGGCAGCGTGTATGACGCAGACAGCGCGCGCTCTGGCAAGGAATGCCTTGCCATGCTGCATAAAAAGAAATATGACGGTGTTCTTCTGGATGTGCTTATGCCTGACATGAGCGGGTGGGATGTTTACCAGCAGATAAGGAAAACAGATAAGAAGTTGAAAGTTGCTTTCCTCAGCGCAATTGAGTGCTCAAAGGAAAGGCTGGCAAAGCTGAAGAAAGAGGGCGTTGCAGATTACATTACAAAGCCTATATCGCCTGCTGAGCTTAAAAAAAGAGTTGCAGCTGTAATGAAGAAATAAGCCCTGGAATTTTAACATGGCTAAAAATAAAAAAGAGGCTGTTGTGTTAGTTAAAGCAAAGTTTTTAAAAAAAGAAAGCAAGCAATTGCCTAAAAAATCTGTTAAGGCAAAACCTGTGAAAAAAGATAAAATATCTGGAACAATGCCGGCAAATAAGGCTGCTCCGGAGCTGCCTGTGAAGGCAGTTAAAGCAAAGCTCAAGGATAAGAAAGTTAAGATTGCAAAGAAAGCTAAAGTTAAAACTTTGGTAAAGAAAAAGCCCCTAAAGGTTAGAAAAATTGCAAGAAAGATTAAGCCAGTTAAAAAAGAAGTTAAAACTTTGAAAATCAGAAAAAAACGAGTGCGCAAGGCAGCTAAACATTTTCCTAAAAAGAAAGCAAAAAAGGCAAAGCGCATCTTGAAACATAAAAAGCGCATTAAGAAAGTATTGAAACATAAGAAAGCAAAAAAACATATTAAAAAAGCAAAGAAAGAGAAAACCTCTTTTTTTAAAAAACTGTTTTCCAAGAAAAAGGTTGTAAAAAAACAAAAGAATTTGAAAAAGAAAGCTTTGCATAAAAAATCTATAAAACAATTAAAAGTGCCGCAAGCTCCTTTGAATAAAGAGGCGTTTAAGAAGCCTGTTAAGCTGAAGCTTCCAAAAAAAGCCCGGCCAAAGCATTACAAGCTGCCAAAAAAGCCTGCTGTAAAGGAATTCATGAAAACAGGCATTGAAGGCCTTGACGAGCTTTTGGGGAAAGGCGTGCCGAAAGGCGCTGCTGTCTTATTGGCAGGAGGCGCAGGCTCCGGCAAGACAATCATAGGATTGCAGATAGTAAATTATGCATGCAAGAAAGGAATGAAATGCCTCTATATGAGCTTTGAGGAGTCAGAGGAGAGGCTGAGGCAGCACATGTCTGACTTTGGGTGGGATGCGAAATCTTTTGAAAGCAAAAACGTCCTTATGATAAAGCGCTTTAATCCATTTGAAATCACAAGGTCTGTTGACGCCTTATTGGAAAAAATGAAGGGTGAATTGCTGATTGATGTGCAGCCTGTAATTTTGCCTGACCATTTCAAGCCTGAGATTATTGTTTTGGATTCATTAACAGCTATTGCCTCTGCCTTTACAGGAAGGGAGGAAAGCTACAGGATTTATATTGAGCAGCTGTTCAGGTTTTTGGAGAATATTAAGTCAACTTCATTTTTGATTACAGAGACAGAGCAGATGCCAACAAAATTCAGCACAACAGGCGTTGAGGAGTTTCTGGCTGACGGCGTTATTGTGCTGTATGCCATTAAATTAAATGATATCAGGGAAAATGCGATTGAGGTTTTGAAGATGAGGGGCGTTAACCACCAGAAGAAGATTGTTGCAATGAGGGTTATTGAGAATAAAGGCGTTGAGGTTTATCCTGAGCAGGAAGTTTATGCGTCAATGGTTGAGAAGAAGGAGTGAGTATACAAATAAGCATTAAAGAGGTGAATAAAAATGAAATATGAATGGAAGCCGTCAATGTCTGTAAATGAGAATAAAATAGACAGCCAGCACAAGAGGCTTTTAGCGCAGATAGCCAAATTAGAGAAAAATATTGCTTCAAGAAATGTGAATATGGGTGTATTGCGTGATACAAACCATTTCTTGTACACTTATTTCAAGGAGCATTTTACATATGAGGAAAAATATATGGGAAAGATTGGCTTTCCAAAGCTTGAGCAGCATAAAAAAGTTCACCAGTCATTTATACAATTTTATGATGGTTTTCAGAGGGAATTGATGGAAAAGGCCAGGGCAAGGAGCCTTACTTCATTTGATGTGAAAGAGATGGTGGTAAAGATAAAGAAGTACCTTGCAGAGTGGCTTGTTGACCACTTGATGAAGATGGACCAGGAATACGCAAGGTTTGCGAAGAGGATTAAATAGTGTTATCCTTTTTTTGATTAAGTTATCTTATTTTGCTATATAGTTATCCTTAATATTTTAAAGTTATCCAAAATATGGCGTATGGTTTAAATTATTGGCAGATTTAATATATGAATCATGAAAGAAGAAGCCCCAGCATATGAAGAGATATACAAAAGAGTTATTGGTGTATGCACCGAAATCGCTGTTAGCGCCATCAGAAGCTCATGCGTTGCAATCGCAGGGGTTGGAGGCACAGGAAGCCAGACAGCTGTTGCCCTGGCAAGGATGGGTATTGGGAAGCTGGTTATTGCAGATCCTGAAACCTTTGATGCTAGCAACATGAACAGGCAGTATGGCGCTGTTAGTTCTACATTGGGAAAAAACAAGGCGCTTGTTATGGAAGAAATCCTTAAAGACGTTAATCCTCATTTGGAAGTTAAGGCATATTATGAAGGCATTAATTCAGCAAATATTGATGAGTTTCTCAATAATGCTGATGTTGCAGTTGACGGAGTTGACTATGCAGGCGTAGAAGCTAAGGTTGAATTATTTTCAAAGGCAAGAGAAAAGGGTTTGTATGTTGTCTCAGGCCCAATAAGCGGCTGGGGCGCGACAATCATGTGCTTTGCGCCTGATGGAATGGCTATGGAGGAGGCTTTTGCAATGCCTGCTGACAAAAGCCAATATAAATTACATAAGATTCCGCCAAGACGCCTTCTTGGTTGCACATTAGAATATTTGCCTGAACTATTCTTTGAAAGATTAACAAGAGAAAATGATAGGTATGTTCCAAGCATTGGTCCGGCAGCCATCTTAAGCGGCATTGCAGCGACAGCAGAGGTTGTAAAGCTTGTACTCAAGAAGAAAGTTCCGGAATTTGCTGATTTAGAAATTATTACTATGCCTTTCGCAAAAAGATATGATCTATTTGACATCTCAAAAAATAAAATTGTAAATATCATGGAAAATGGGAAATAGAAATATTGAATGGTGGGAAAAAATTGCAAGGGCTTATGAAAAGGTAATCATAAGAACCTCTTTTTATCAGGATATGGAATCAGAGCTTGTTGAAAAGCTGAAAGGCAGGAAACGGGTGCTTGACTTGGGCTGCGGCATAGGCAATGTTCTTGAAAAATTTCTCAGGGAAAATCCCTCTTCAACGGCAGTGGGAGTGGAACTGAACCAATCAATGATTGACATAGCTGAAAGGGAAATTATATCAGAGCAAAACAATGGAAGGGTTAAGCTCGTGAACGGGGATGCAACAAAATATATTGATTCTGAAAGGTTTGATGCAGTGGTTTCAAGCAATGTTTTATTTTGTTTAGAAAAGCCGTTTGACTTGCTGCTGAATGCCTATAATACTTTACTTCCAGGAGGGCATTTTGTCCTGACAAGCATGAAAGAAGGGGCTAATCTTGAAACCTTGATGCAGGCGGCAACAGAGGAGATTAAATCTTCAGGAGAATTCAAAGAAAAAGAGCAGTATCTCAATACAGTGCATTCTGTGAATAGCATGTTCAAAGGCAAGGCAAATGTTTTAACAAACCAGAGAATTGCTGAAGTTTTGACGAAGTTCTACGGCTTCAGGAGAATATTGCACAATAGTGATACTTACCTAGGGCAAAACTTTCTTGTTGCCGCTGAGAGGGGAAAGGACGTAAAGCTGGATGAGCTGGACGTGAAGGTGGCGGAAGGAGATGAGATAATAGACACATTTAAGATTAGGTATCACTGCATGAAAGAAAGATTGGGCTTTTTAGAAGCAAATCCTCTTTTAGATAATTGGCAAATGGAATATGATGTATTTGATTTTAAAGCCCATCATGTTATTGCTGTGCATGATGGGAGAATATTAAGCTTAGAAAGATATGTTGGAGACTCAAATATTGGGCTTCCTGTAGAAAAGGTATATGATTTAAGCCCTATAAGAAAGCAAGATACAAAGCTTTGTGAACCCGGGCGCTGGGTTTCTCTGCCATTTGCCCCAAAGGGAGCAGGAAAAGCAGTTATAAAATGGGCTTACAACTTTTTATTGGGGGCGGGCTTTACACATTGGGTAGGGACAGTGGATGAAGAACCAAGGGTAATTTCTTATTATAAAAGAATGGGATTTCCGCTTGAGAATCCAAGAAGTCTGGAAGCATTAGGCATAAAAAGAAATGTTTATTTTACCTGCTTTGACTTAAATCAAGGCTCTGACTTTTTTAAAAAAGATTAAAATATTCTTGAAAGCAGGTTCTCCTTTTCTAAAAATTTATTAAGCAAAGGGTATTTTCTTGGCGACAAGGGAATTTGCTCTTTTGATTCAGCATTTAATCTTGTTTTTGCCCAAACTTTTCTTTCCCTTACTACATGCACACATTGGGATTTTCCTTGCACAACACAAGATGTTTCAATGGCCACCATATCTTTTTCAAATAAAGAGCTGAATATGCCTGCTATTCCTCCCCTGCATATTTCATCTACTGCCTCTTTCCTTTTTCCCAATAGTTTTAGCGTTTCCCTGCCTGGCGGGCTTTGTGAATTACCAAGGACAAAATGAGAATTTTGAGGCTCATATTTGATTAGCTCAAGCTTGCCTATCCCTATCATTTGCGCCTGATTAAGAACCAAACTAAGGATTTTCCTTTTATCCTTGAAGCCATATTTATCCCCTATAATTTTTACTGCAATGAAAGTTTCCATAAAGCCAGTATAATAAAATATATCTCTCACCTTTTTCCTGTCTGTATTCTCTTTCAGGAGCTCATAAAGAAGAACATAATTGACCATAGGAAACATTATACCCTTTAACCCAATGATATTCAGGCACCCATCCTTGTCCACAAACACATTGCCGTGAATCTGCAGCTTGTCTATAAACTCATTCTTTGCCATTTTTCTTACATCTTGTGGATTTTAATCCCCTTCTCGCCAATCTCAAGCGGATGTATGTCTTCATTGTGGGCTGTCTCCCTCATCTTCCTGATAACAAGCCCGCGCGAATAATCCCCTCCGAGGGAGGCATACTTTATATAAACCAAGCCATCGCAGACAAACTCCGACACACTGTCGCGGGATAATTCCTCCCCCTGCGTCTGCGACAAAAGCAAAGTCGTAAAAGAGCCGTCCAGTATTCTCAGGTCGCTGATGAATGTATAGACAAACCTCAGCACATTTATGTCTTTTATTGTGCTTCCTGCCTCAATAGGCAGCATTGGGGTATTGATGGCAACAGAAGAAAGTGAATCCAAAACAAGCCTCTTAATCTTTTTTCTCTGCGCCAAAGCAGACAACTCCTGGCCAGACATCATTTTTATGCTTCCCGGAACAAGCCTTACAAACTCAATCAGGCCTTCCCTTTCCAAGGCATCAAAATCCCATCCAAACCGAAGAGCCTGAGACTTCAAACCTTCCACATTCTCTTCTAAAGTAACCATCATGCCTTTCTCGCCATAAAGCTTTGCGCCGTTATATAAGAACTGCAGCCCAAATATTGTCTTGCACGTGCCCGGCGTGCCGCTAAGCAATATCAGCTTTCCCCTTGGAAATCCGCCCTCAACAAGCGCGTCAAACCCGGGTATTCCTGTAATAACCCTCTCAGTGCCTTCGGCATCAGTTATTGTTGTCTTTTTAAGTGGTTTTTTCATTAATCTTTTCTTTGACTTTTTTCCCTTTGGATTTTTTGCCATCTAGATTCCTCCTTTCCTGATTGTGTAAACAAAAATAGCCCTTCCCTTTGTCTCAATCTTTGTGCAGGAAACCTCCTCTGTGAACTTCATGCCTTTCCGCATTTCCTTGGGAATAAGAAAATATTTTGTCGCTGAGTTCCTGCCTCTCTGCGAAATGTTTGCCTTTACTTCAACATTATCCTCTGAAAACAAATGGACATTATGCATCTGCCCTTTTAATTGCACATACTCATCATAATCCAAAAGCACCTCAACAATCACCTTCTTGTCAGCTGCCATTTTAGTTGTTAGTATGCTTCCCATTGCAGATATATGATAAAATATCCGCCTTTATATACTTTTTTCCGGAAATGGTGCACATTTTTCCGTAAATTATTGCATTTTTTCGGTTAAATTGAAGTCAGCAAAAAGTTTATAGCTATAATTAACCTCAGAAATGTGTATCCAAGGTTAAAAAGGATGAGAATAAAAGGGGTTAGGGTAGATGTATTTATATTAGCTGCTTTAATATTTGGGACACTGCTTGCAATGCTTGCGTTTGCTCCTTTCATCTCTTTGGAAACTCCAACAGAAGGGCAGCCGTTCTTAACGTCTAATTCAGTAACTTTTAACTGCACTGTGAATGACACTGATTATATCAGTAATATCAGCCTTTACCATGATATTAACGGAAGTTTTATATTAAACAAGACAAGAAGATATGGCTGGGAAATACCAAATGATGAGCAAGGGCTTGTACTTTTATTGCATTTCAATAATGATTCTTCTGTTGGAGAAAATTCAACTTATATTTATGATTATAGCGGAAATGGGAATAATGGGCAGGTAATAAATGCTGTATATAACTCAACAGGCGGTAAATTCAATGGAGGCTATGAATTTTACAATGTGTTTTCTTCTGGATATCCTGAAAATGAATCAATAGAAATTCCCGACTCTGACAGCCTTGACCTGACAACAGAAGGATCAATAGAAGCATGGATTAGGCCAATATTCCCTACGCAGACTTTGGAATGGACAATATTGACAAAAGGAGATAATTATGATGAATTTTCATCTTATCAGCTTGGAATACAAATCAGTTCTTCTAAATGTTATGTAAGATTTTATATAGGAAATGGTATTACAAGCCAGACCCCTCTTTCAAACAACAGTTTGGATTGCAGCGGGAAGTATTGGTCCCATGTTGCAGCAACATGGGATAACAGTAATATTAAGTTATATATTAATGGCACGCTTGACCGAGTAGTAGAGCAAACAGTAACCCCTTTCGATAGCTCGGGCGTATTAAGAATAGGAAAGAATACTTTAAATGAATTTAAATTCAATGGCACAATAGATGAAATTGCCATTTTCAACCGCACTTTATCTGCAGAAGAAATAGCAATACACGCAGCGCAGCTGCCAACAAATACAAGCAAAACATGGACAATCAACAACATCCCTGACGGAAACTACACATGGAACTGCCTTTCCTCTGACAATAACAGTGAAAGCAACTTCTCATCTGCAAACAAAAGCTTTCTTGTTGACATAAATCCTCCGATATTCCTGGAGATATTAAACTACCCGAGCGATGAAGATGGGCTTGATCCGGGCACTACAATAAACATAACAGCAAACTTCTCTGAAAGGTTTGGAACAACTGCAATCCTGCAGTACAAGCAGTCGGGAGTAGGCACATGGACTAATGCCACAATGACAAACACTTCTGCAAACTTTTTCAACGCGTCATTCACTCCAGGAACAAACGGCAATTGGAGCTACAGAATATTTGCAAATGACTCATTCGGGCATGCAAACACAAGCTCACAAACAAATCTCACAATTGAATATGATTACACTTGGAGCAGAAGCCCTGCTGACTTTGGAATAATAAGCGGATTTCTTGACACAACAAGAAGCATAGGCATTCTCACAATAAACAACACAGGCGATAACCCGCTAAACTTTGACTTGGGCAACAACGCGCCGAGCGGAATGCCAATGGCATACAATTACTCTGAGCCTTTTGATCTTGCTGCAAAAGAGATAAGGTTTATCAATATAAGCGCAACCTACGGCTCAACAACAAGGGAAGATCCTGTAACAATAACTATTACCACAACCAGCGGAAACCCCTTAACTGCAATAGCCAATGTAACCCTTGCTTCTTACGCAGGCGGCCCTTATTTTGACGTGAGAATCACTGAATATGCAGCAACAGTAAACCAAAGCAGCAGGATGAATCTCAGCGCTTATGTTAAAAATGTCGGCAACCAGACATCAACAAACACCTGGCTCAACTTCAGCCTTCCAAGCGGCTGGACAAATATTACAGGCAACATGAGCTTTTACATAGGCAATCTAACAGCAGACGCAACTGCATACAATAATATAACTGCAAACATTACAACAAGCGCATCTGCCGGCGTTGCAACAATCATGGCTATTGCAGCATGCAATGAAAGCATTACTGACAATGAGACAAAAACAGTTACAGTCAGCTGCTCCAACACTGACGGCGTATGCGGCACAGGCTGCACATACCTTACTGACTCTGACTGCCCGCAGGAAACTGTTACTATAAGCTCAGGAGGAGGAGGAGGGGGCGGAACTGCAGGCGGAGCAACAAGCGCTGTAGGGGAAAAGGAAATAAAAATCTCAAAAAGAGTGCATCTGTCAAGGGGAACTGCTGAAAACTTCACAATAGATGTGCAAAACACATTCAAGGACAGCATTATCTACAATGCCACAATAAAAATCACAGGGTTTCTTGCGCAGTACATTGATGTTAATCCATTAATAATAAGCAGAATAGATTATAACCAAACTGGAAGATTTGTTGTAAAAGTGTCTGCGCCGCCTTATTCATCATACGCAAACCACACACTGCAGGCAGACATAGAGGGAATAATCATTGAAAGCAAGGTTAATGTCACGTCAAGGACAAACCTGAAGATGACACAATACATTGCGCTGATTATACATGAGATTACAGAGGAAAAAATAAAGGAAATAGTAAACAGTGCTGATTCTGCTGTAAAAGCAATGATTGCAGAAGGGTTTTCAGCAAGGAAAGCACAATCACTTCTTGAAAAGGCAAAAAACCATCTTAAGAACTATGAATATGAGCAGGCAAGGGATACTGCAATAGAGCTTGAGCAGTTAAAAGAGCAGGCATTTGCAAGCAATAAGTTGATAGAAAGCCTAAAAAAAAGCATAAGCAAGGCAGAATCAGAAGGAATAAGCGCTGAAGAAACAAAAACACTGCTGAGCATGGCTATTGCCGCGTTTGAAAGGGAGGATTATGCAGCTGCAGAGGAAAGGGCAAGGCAGGCTGAAGTCACATTTGCATTGGAAGCAGAAGGAAAATTCAATCTTCTTAATTTTATTAAAATAAACTGGCTGTATGTTCTCCTTGCATTAATTGCTCTTTCAACAGCCTCTTTCTTTGCATGGAGGAAAGCTACAATCCTGATTGTGAAAAACAGAATTCAGGCGCTTTCCAAGGAAGAGTCATCAATTATCCGCCTGATGAAAGAGCTGCAGGCTGATTATTTTGACAAGCACGCAATAAGCACAGGCGATTATTTCAATGCAATGGCGCATTACCATAAGAGGCTTACCAAGATAAAAACCTCAATCACAAGGCTGCGCTCAAGGGAGACAAAAATACTCTCAGTTGACAAGGAAATAATGAATCTTCAGCGGGAAAACCAGGCAGTGCTCAACCTTATCAAAAAGGCGCAGCAGGATTATTTTGAGAAAAAAACAATAACAAAAGCAGAGTATGAAATGGAGATTGAGGCTGAGCAGACAAGGCTTGCTGAGATTGAGGAGGCAATGGCCCTTATCAATGCAATGATGGCAAAAGAAAAGGCTGCAAAAAAGAATAAGCATAAAAACATGGCTTCTTTCCTGGAGATGATGGAGCGCCACGGAAGAAAAAAGGTAAAGAAAAAATGAGCGATGAGCAGATAAAAGCAGTAAGCATCATGATCATACTTTGCATCATAGTGCTTGCCTCAAATCCAGTATCTTTTACAGAAGATGCAACAGGGTATGCTGTTGTTGAGGTTGCACCTGAGCCAGAACCTGCAAGAAATGCAACACTGCAGGATGCTGTTGATGCAATAAAAACAGCAAAAGATATTATGGAAGAGATGCAGGAAGCAGGATTCAACACATTGTACATAAATGACTTGATTTTATCAGCTGAAAAAACACTTGAGAGGGCAAAATATATTGAGCAATTGGGAAAACAGCAGCTTACTGGAACTTTGATTGCAAAAACAAATGATTTGTTTGAGGAGGGAAGCACTGCTGGCGTTTCTTATTCTGATGTTATTTCTTACACAGATGAAATCAGCAAAAGAAAGGAATTAGCCTACAAGCTGCATGACTCGCTGCGCACAACTGAATTAAAAGCAGGGTATTACAAGGATGAAGGAATTGGTGTTAGCAATGCAATCTCATCGCTGGCAGATGCAAACAAAGCATTTGACGAGGAGAGATATGAAGACGCAGGCCAGCTTGTTTCAGACGCTGATGCATCCATGGAAGCGAACAAAGCTGAAATGACTTTTGTCAAGGCAATGGCAAATGCAGGAAAAAGCTATTTGCAGCGCAACTGGAAAAAGGCATCTGCTGTGTTTTTGGCAATAATGGCTTTTACACTTTTTGTTGTGCTGCAGATAAGGAAATTCAAGGCAAGGAAAAAGCTTGCAACTCTGAAACTTGAGCAGGATGTTATCGTAAAGCTGATGAAGGAAACCCAAAAGAGAAGGTTTGTGAGCGGCGGCATGACAAATACATCCTATAAGATAAGAATGGACAAATACAAGGAAAGGCTAAATGAGATAAAGCATACAATTCCCGTGCTTGAGGCGCTGGTTGAGGGTAAAAAGCTGAAAAAAGGGAAAGGCACCATGCAATAATGTCAGGATAATACAGCATAAAATGCCATCTGAAAGGTTTAAGTATCTTACGTGTTTTTATCTAAATTCATGGAAGAAATAGCAAATATTATAAGCATATGGATATTCTATACCAATATGTTGAGGGCACCAGTAAATCCGGAAAAGAGAAGAAGCGCATTAAAAAAGGAAGTAATCATGTTTTCAATAGTGCTGCTTTCAATGCTTGCATTCCTTAACCTGATTGACTCTTATAATTCACAGCCATTGATAACAGGGTATGCTGTGCTTGATGTGCCTGCTGAAACCGAAGAGGCAATGGGCGTTATGCAGGAACAAACACAGGAAGGGCTTGCCCTAAGCTATGAAGCGCTTGAGCAGGGAGAAATTGTTATTGGGCAGCCTGTAAAATGGGAGCAGCGCATTGAAGTGCATAACCCTTTGGAAAATATAATTGCAGACCCTATTTTTCAGCTTGAATTGCCTTTGGATGCTTCAAACATAAATATATTTTTTAATGGAGATAAAATTTCAGATGATATGGTGGTGCTTATTCCGTCGATAGAAGCAGGGGAAACCCTTGAATTAATGCTCAGCTTTGAAACATCCCCTGTAATGGTGGAAATCATTGAAGAGTTTTCAGAATCAGACAGCCTCTTTGGAAAACTATTTAATCAGCCTGTAAAAAAGATAAGAATATGGCATGATTCCAGCTTGAAATACACAAACATTCCTGTTGAAATTGACTCGCATCTTGGAGAGAGGCTTATTGGAGAGTATGAAGGTGTGCAGGAAATGGTTGACACTGATTATTCTGATGGCAAGTCAAGATGGGTTATTGCAAGGCTGTAAACCTTGGTCTCTTCGGAAGAAAGCCAACATATTTTTCTCAAAATCCATTTTTCTGACTATTATCATAAACATATAAAAATATTTTTATCATAAAACCACAAAAATACTGCCTTTTACCACTCTATACTGCCAAAATAAACATCCATTTCTATACATTTGCACGATAGCAACTCCTGCATAAAAATGCTAAACTATTTAAATATAAAACCCCTCTTCTTCACAGGAAATTGAGGTGTTTGAAGTGTAGTTTTGTAATGCAATAGAAGATAGAAAAGGAGGATAGCATGAAGCGTGTAAATATAGTATAAATAATAATGCAAGCTAGTGAAACATGAATGAAAAACAATTGCTGAAATTGATAGAAAAAGGCGAGAATCAGAGAGTGGAATTTAAATCAAAAATAGACGATGGGCTAGGCAGGTCCATCTGCAGCTTTGCCAATACAAATGACGGGTCTGTTTTGGCAGGGGTA
>JAHJRD010000034.1 GCA_018830945.1 Nanobdellota archaeon
AACATAATGGCGTGCTTCTTTTTCATTTAATTTTGATAAAAATCTTAACTTTTCTTTTATCAAACTCTTTTTATCCATGTTAAAAGATAAAGAATATTACTTTATAAACTTTACCAAGTTATTTTGCGGAGATTCCTAAGGATAACAGCTTTGGCACAGTGTTCTGCACATTTATCCTCTGCTCTGTTCCAAATCCTGTAAAAACATTGAAAGAAATGAGGCGCGTTTGCAAGCCAAACGGCAGGATAATAATGATAGAGCACGTTTTGAGCAAGAACAGCCTGATTGCCCTGTGGCAAAGGCTGCATAGCCCCCTTACAAGGTGGCTTGTAGGCGTTAACATAGACAGGGACACCGCAGGAAATATAAGGAAGGCTGGGCTTAAGATTATAAAGGAAGAAAACATAGCATTAAAGGATGTGTTTAAGTTTTTTGTGTGCAGGCCGAATAAAGGCTGACAAAAAAGGAGGCGAGGAAATGAAACAAGGGATAAATCCATTGGCGTTCGGGTATGCCGGGGCTGCAGTCAGTGCTTTTGCAATGCTCCTTCTTGGAACCCTCGGCAATCTTGGGATTTATGAAGGGGCTGTCAGTATGATGGAGCAATGGCACATGTTTTTTTCATTGAGCGTTATTGGCATCTTCACGGGAATGGTGGAAGCTGCCGTTATCAGCTTTGTGTTTTTGTATGCCATGGCATGGTTTTACAACAAGTTTGTATGACAGGAGGTAAGATAATGGCAATGATGGGATACGACGGGATGATGGGCTGGGGATTCGGCATGGGCTTTGGCATAGCATATTTTGCGCTTGCTGCCTTTGTGTTTTCAATCATTTTCTGGCTGACATATAATTGGCTGGTGAAAGGCGAAAAAAGAAAGAGACATTGAAAGGCCGGCCTCCGGCATGAAATTGGGTGGTTTTCTTGTTTGAGCAATAATCTAATCCTTCCTTTTAAGAAATTATTTTAATCTCTTAGTAATATTTTTTCTATTACTGATAACATTAGCAACCACTCTATTATAACTTCTACCAACCGGTATGATTGTTACTCTTTTGCCGCCAATTAGCCCTTTTAGAATATTTGTTGCTTTTTTGCCCCCAAATTGATATCTTTCTGGTTGATTTATCCCTGCTAATCGAATTCTATCAGTACCATGAATCTTTTTATTAACAATAAAAGTATCCCCATCAATAATGCGTTTAACTTTTGTTTGAATTTTTTCCATTAAGCACCTCCTGATGCTAATTTGCTTATTAATGCCCTAGTTATGTTCCTATTTCCCACATAAACATTAGCTAATAAAATTTCAGGTTCTGCTAATTTTTCATTTTCTTCAGAATATTCTTCTACAATTATCCTTAAACATTCATCAAAATCTTTTAAAAATAATTGAATGCGTTTATTATCCCTGTTCATAACATATAATTGAGTTTTCCCAATGATGCGGGATTTTTTAATATAACCTTTAGTTTCAAAATCTTTTATTACTTCGTATGCTTTTGGCTTGGATACCCCTAATCCTTTAGCCATATCACTCACTGCAAAATCCAACTCTTGATTCTCAAGAATATATTCTAAGATTCTATTCTCTATTGTATCCCCATATGTTTTACAAAATGCTCCTGCCATGTTGTTTTTATACTCCATTGGTTTTTATCGCGCCTTTTCGTAAATTGTTTTTAGTTTTCTTGGATTTAAACTAATATGCCAATCCGAACCTTTTCCTGTTCTTTTTTTCACCCTCATGATTAAACCTTCGTTGATGGCTGCTTTATATCCCTTCTCAAACTCTCTCCGCTCATGCTTATTTGACCATTTAATTGTTCGGTTTAATACTTTATCTTCGGGGATGTGCGCTCCCCCAATCTTTTCCTTGCCAATCATAAACCTTATTAGTGTTTTCAAAGCGAAATTCATGTTCTATCAACTCCTGATTCTTAATCAAAGTTTTACCCCCGTAGATTCTGCTTTCGGTTTCCATGCTTTTTCGCTTTGCCCGCCTTTATACTGCCTTTTTTACGCTGTTGGCATATGTGCCTGCTTTCGTTAGGCTGTCTTTTTTCGGCTTATTACGCTTGCGCATCGTTTTGGCTTCTGCGTAAGGTGATAGTTAACATTTATTAACTATGAGTTAAATATAATTAAACTCATATATAAAGCTTTCTCCCCGCTTTTGAGATCTACGCTTAATGCAATTGAGTTTTTCACCTCCTTTGTCATAAGCTGGGCTTATTACCTTCTATTCATAAAGCTTTCTGTGAAAAAAGGCTTGTTTTTTCATTGGGATTGGAAAAGCCAATGGTTGAAGTGAAGGATTTTCTGAAAAAGAGACTTTGAATAGGAATATTTCCAAGTTTGCTGAATGGCAAGAAAGAAGCGCGTCGTCAATTTAGAAATGAAAGGATGGACTCGGCGGGTTGAGGAACTGGCGTTCCTACCCGCCGAGGATAAGCACTTCATATTCATTCTAACAGTTAAGAACACTTTAAATTAATTCTGGACTCGGCGGGTTGAGGAACTTGCGTTCCTACCCTCCAACTCCATTTCTGCGGAAATGGACTCGGCGGGAATCGAACCCGCACTCTCACCATAGCCAATGGCGTGTGTTGCCGTTACACTACGAGCCCATAAGGGTATAGAGAATGGTTATTCACTGATTTAAAAAGCTTTTCTATTCAAGAAGATCCTTGAATTTTATCCTGAAAGCAGCTATGCTTTGTTTATTTAGTTTTGAAATGAAATCCAAAAGCTTTCTGTTAAACTGCTCGCTTGTTTTTATTGTCTCTTCAACCTCTGCCTTTGTTATGTGAAAATCCACATAGTACTGCTTGTCCACTCTTTCGCTCTTTGCAAGGCTGATATCTGTATTGTCAATGCCAAATAATTTCTTAAGAAGGATGATAGATGCCGCATGGTTCCCGCATTTAATGCCTACTTTGAATAATAATGCAGTAAGCGCGTGGTACATGCTGTAATAAGCAAGCCCCACAGACTCTTCCAGCTTATTGTTTTGGAGAAGGATTTTGGCAGATACAAGGTTGCTTTCTGACTTGACAAGATACGAGCCGGCTATGTCCTCGCTTGGCTCAACTATTTGTATTGTCTCTTTCTTATACAACTTAGCCAAAAAATTTGCTCTTTTCATAATAAAGCTCAGTCCCCTTGATGATGACATGATTTTTTTCTATTTCCCTTATCAAAGGATTGTCTTTATTATACTTTCCTATCTTTATGCTGAGCCTTGAATCAAGAAGATGCAGCTCTTTTTTAATCTCTTTATCTTCTATTTCTATGTAGATATCAATATCGCTGTCTTTCTTTGCAATCCCTTTTGCATATGAGCCGAAAAGAATTGCAAGCTGTATTCTTTTGTCGCTGCTTATCCTGTCAGTAATGCCCCTGAGCTCCGGGTATTTTTGCAGGGCCTTAAGCAGGGCGTATTTCTCTGCCATTACTGCATACGCTTTTGCCTCTGCTGTATTTTTAAGGAAATAAACCTTGTTCCTGCCTTCACTGGTGTAGTCAACTGCATTCCCTTTTTCAAGCAGGGCCATTTTTCCCCTTACCTTTGTATGGCTGATGTTGAGCCTTCTGGCTATTTCCCTGATATGGCTCTTCTCTTTTAAGAGCTGCAGCACTATTTCCATTATGGAATTATTCTGTTCCATATGGAATATTATTATTCCAATAGTATATAAGCTTTTCTATCTCTTCTGAGCCATGAAATTCAATATTCTATTTGTAAGCTCCATGGCCTTTTTGCATTTGTCGCCAAAATACTGTTTTGATTCAAGAAATATTCTTTCAAAAGCGGTTTTATCGTTTTTTTCTACACTTGCTTCAATCTCTTTAACAGCTTCCAGGTAAGCTTTTGCAGTTTCCTTTGAATAAGGGTTTTCCATTTCAATGTCTGAGTATAATTTCTCATCCTGCGCAAGTATTCTTCCTGCTGTGTATAATCTTAAGAGGTAAACAGGAGATGAAAGCTTCTCTGCATTATTTAAGTCATACCCTAATTTTTTCAATGCATATCCCAGTGAAATGTTTGAAATGTGCGTAAGCCCCTGTATCACAGCCATCTGCCTGTCATGCTCGTCAGCAGAAAGTTCAATGATGTTTAGTTTGAGGCTTTTCAGGAATTCCCTGTACCACTTTGAATGTTCATTTTCTTTTACAGAACAAAGTATGAAGTTCTGGCTTTCAAAGCCAACGCTTGAATCAAACAATGGATGCCCGCCTAATATGCCGCATTTTGCCTTCTTCATTGCTTCTATTGGCCTTATTTTTACTGATGTAAAGTCGGTGAGAAGCGCATCTTCTTTCATATAAGGCGCTATCTCTTCAATTACTTTAACTGTTTCCCTTATTGGAACTGAAACAATCACAATGTCTGCGTCTTTCACAGATTCTATGCTGTTGTCCTTGCTTCCTGTAAGGGTTAATTCATGGCCTTTCAATGCTTCTGCAAACATCAAGCCCATCTGGCCTTTTCCGCCGATAATTGCTATTTTCATTGCTCCTCTTTTTGTATTTCTTTTGATTTCTTCATTATTAGCGTGTAAAGCGCTTTAACAAATTCAGGGTCATCATACCCCTGCTCTTTTAAGCTCTTAACTGCATTTTGAATGACTTCCTCTTCCCTCCCCTTGTCTTGTATAGGGAGGTTATTATCTTTCTTTATTTTGGCTATTTCTTTTGCAATAGAAAGGCGCCTTGCTATAAGCTCTATAATCGCTTTGTCAATATTGGCTATTTCTTCCCTTGCCTGCTTTAGCTCCATTCCTATTTAGTTTAATGTCCAGGTATAAATATATTGCTTTTTATGGATAGTTTTATAAACAATCTTTCTTACCCCTCTTAGCTATGATAGTAACACTAAAAGGAGACATTACTTCAGAACAATACCAGTCTCTCATTGAAAGGATAGAGGATAAGGGGCTTGTGCCCTGGCCTGATAAAGGGACTTCAAAAACAGTTGTGGGCATCAGGGGCGATACAACAAAGATTGAACCAGATTATTTTATGGCTGACGGAGTTGAGTCTGTAACAAGGATTTCAACGCCTTACAAGCTTGTTTCCAGAGAGTTCCATCCATCTGACTATGTTATCGATGTTTCAGGAGTGAAGATTGGAAACGGGTATTTTGCAGTCATTGCAGGACCCTGCTCTGTTGAGAGTGAGGAACAATTATTTGCAGCTGCAAAGGCAGTAAAAGAAGCAGGCGCGCAACTTTTCAGGGGCGGAGCTTTCAAGCCCAGGACTTCGCCTTATGCTTTTCAGGGACTGGGGGAGGAAGGATTAGGGCTTTTGGTTAAGGCAAGGGACAGGTTCGGGCTTCCTGTGGTTACAGAGATAATGAGTGAAAAGCAAATCGGGCTTTTTGCAAGGTATGATATTGACATGTACCAGGTCGGCGCAAGGAACATGCAGAACTTTGATTTGCTTAAGGAGCTCGGAAGAGTGGGAAAGCCTGTGCTTCTAAAACGCGGGGGCCTTGAAGGGACAATAGAGAACTGGCTTTCGGCTGCTGAATACATTGTTTCAGAAGGCAATCCCAATGTTGTGCTGTGCGAAAGAGGGGTAAAAGGGATTGAAACCAAGGCTTACAGGAACACACTTGACCTGAATGCAGTCGCGGCTGTAAAAAGGCTGTCATACCTTCCTGTGATTGCCGACCCGAGCCATGGGACAGGGAATTTGTCATTAATACCAGACATCAGCCTTTCGTCTATAGCAGCAGGCGCAAACGGGCTTTTGATAGAGGTTCATCCTGACAGGAGAAAGGCATTGTCTGACGCTCATCAGCAGCTTTCTCCTGAGGAGTTTGGCAGGCTGATGAAGGAGATACCGAAATTTGTCAGGCTAAGAAGAAAGATAGAAAAGCTGAGAAAGGCGCTTGGATGAACATGAAACATTACATCTTTGCATTGATTAAGGATAAGGAAAAAGTATTGATGCTTAAAAGGCCGAAAGATAAAAAATCCCATCCTTCATATTGGAATTTACCCGGCGGCAAGATTAATCAGGGCGAGACAGAATCACAATGCGTAATCCGCGAAGTTGAGGAAGAGACAGGGCTTAAGTTCAAGCCCATTTCTAAGATTTTAGATATCATTGATGAAAATATTGAGCCAAAGAAAGTAACTGTTTTTTCAGGTTCGGCAGAAGGGCTTGTAAAGATTAATGAAGAACACGAGGAATACGGCTGGTTTACAATTGCTGAGATACATAGCCTTCCTGTCATGGCATATATAAGAAAAATAATTGTTTGATTATCTCTGGCAGTTTTATACCGATTAGATATAAAATAAGGGGGAATTAATAGTTTTTATACAATAATAGTATAAAATAGAAAGATTTAACTCTTTTCTTTTTCACTGATTCTGCCCTGTTCCAAAACCCGGCGAAAAGCTTATATGGCTAACTAGGTGCTTTTATAGCAAGATGGCAAAAAAAAGAATACCCTTGGAAGCGAAGAATGCAAAGCTTATTTCAGAGCTTAAAAAGATAGAACGGACGCAAAAATTCCATCCCTTAAACAAGGTTTTGGCAGAACTGTTTCTTAGGAGAAAATGAGAATTTTATTCTTTCTTTTCCTTCGCAACAACCGCCTTTCCGGCTTTTTCAAACTCCAATTCCTTGGCTATTAGCTTTTTTATTGTTGGTATTAAATCATCCACCTTAACCCTCACCTGCTTCATTGAATCCCTGTCCCTTAATGTCACTGTGTTGTCGTTTAATGAATCATAGTCAACTGTAATGCCGTAAGGCGTTCCAACCTCATCCTGCCTTCTGTACCTTCTTCCAATGCTTGCAGAGTCATCCATGAAAACCTTGAATTCCTTTCCTAATCTTTCATAGATTTCAGCTGAAACCTCTGGGATGTTATCCTTGTTTACCAATGGGAAAACAGCAATGTCTATTGGCGAGATAGCAGCAGGGAATGTGAACAATGTTCTTTCAGGCTCTTCCCTGTAAAAAATGTCCATCAAAGCCCACACATTCCTGTCAACTCCAAAGCTAAGCTCTAATACATGAGGTATGAATCTCTTGTCGCCTATTACAACCTCCAGCTTTTCCTTTGAATGCTCCTGATGCCCGCCCAGGTCATGGTTTGTCCTGTAATGCACTCCTGCAACTTCCTTGAACCCTCCTAACGTGTCCATGTCCAGCTCAATGTCAAAGTGCAGCTTGTTGTAAAAAGCTCTTTCTTTTTCATCCAGCTCCCTGAACCTTAACTTTGCTTCCGGGATTCCTAATTTGTTGAGATAGAACTGCTGGACCTTTGCCATGTTGTATGCGTAGAACTTTGGAATCTTCAGTTCCTTGTTTGCTTCTTCGCATGTTATTTCTGTGATTTTTCCTTCATTCACGTCTTTTGCAAGGCACAATCTTAATTTGTATGCTTTTACAAAGTCCCAGTTGTCTGCCTCATTGATTTTGTCAGGGTCAAAGAAGATTTGCAGCTCAGCCTGCGTGAATTCCCTTAGCCTGAAAAAGCCCTGCCTTGGTGATATTTCATTCCTGAATGCTTTTCCTATGACAGCCAATCCAAACGGTATTTTCTTTCTTAAGGCTTCAAACTCTCTCTTGAATGCTAAGTATGGGCTTTGCGCGCTTTCAGGTCTTAGGTACATTATGTCTTCTCCTGTTGCGCCTACTTTTAATTCAAACATCATGTTAAACCATTTGACAGGGAGCAGTTTTGAGCCGCATTTTGGGCAGATCAGCTTGTTGTCTTCCATTATCTTTGTTAAGGCTGTTTCGTCTAATCCGCCTACGTTTGTGTTTAATGCGTCTTCTATCAATTGGTCTGCCCTGAACCTGAAGTGGCATTTTTCGCACTCTGTCAATGGGTCATTGAAGTGCTTTAAGTGGCCTGAGCCTTCAAATACTTTTTTGGGCATGATATTGCAGTCATCTATCTCGAAATAGGATTTATTGAGGCTTAGGAAGTAGTTTCTCCACGTGTTTTCCCATGAGTGTTTTAGCCTTGTTCCTAAATGGCCGTATGTCCAAAAGCCTGCTTTTGCCCCGTATATTTCAGCTGATGGATAGAAGAAGCCTCTTTTTGAGGCTATTGTCATGATTATTTCTGTTTTATTGCTTCCTTTTGGGTTAGGTTTTGCTGTCATTCCGTTCTACTCCATTCCGCATCTTTCTTCGCATAGCTCGAAAGATTTGTCTTCAGCCATAAGTATGAATGGAGTTGTTATTGGTTTAAAAGGGTTTTGGTGATTGTCAGTAGATGAACATTTCAAGGGGTTATAAGTTTTGTTTCAGGGATTGTAATCTCATACACCCCATATTTTACTTTATATTTCTTCAATACCTGCTCTATTTTACCCACATCTTCTTTTTTTATTACTAAAGCCCCTTTTAA